>CAZMLG010000006.1:0-45678 GCA_964566985.1 uncultured Intrasporangiaceae bacterium | reverse complement strand
GGCGGGCGAAACCCATCTCGTGGGTCACGACGATCATCGTCATACCCTCCGTGGCGAGCTGGCCCATGACGTCGAGGACCTCGTTGATCATCTCCGGGTCGAGCGCCGAGGTCGGCTCGTCGAAGAGCATGGCCTTGGGGTTCATGGCGAGCGACCGGGCGATGGCAACGCGTTGCTGCTGCCCGCCGGACAACTGCGCCGGATATTTCTGGGCCTGCTTCTCGACACCGACGCGCGTGAGGAGCTCCATCGCGCGTTCCTTGGCCTCGGCCTTCGACTGCCCGCGGACCTTGATGGGGCCGAGCGTGACGTTTTGCAGGATGGTCTTGTGCGCGAAGAGATTGAAGGCCTGGAAGACCATACCGACGTCGGCGCGCAGCCGAGCGAGCTCGGGCCCTTCCTCGGGTAGCGGCTCACCGTCGATGGTGATGGTGCCGGATTCGTAGGTCTCCAGACGGTTGATGGTGCGACACAGAGTGGACTTGCCCGATCCCGAGGGTCCCAGCACGACCACCACCTCGCCCTTGCGCACGGTCAGGTCGATGTCCTGCAGGACGTGCAGATCGCCGAAGTGCTTGTTGACGCCCTCGAGCACGATGAGGGGCTCGCCGGTGGCGGCGTCGACGGGGTCGGCGGCGGGCTTCGACAGGGGTGCGGAGCGGTCGGACATGCGGGAAATCCTAAAGTCCGTCACAGCCAAAATTCAGCAGATCGGTGTATACGCGTGTCTTCGTTGCCGGAATGTTGCCATACGAGGAGTGGCCGGACCCCACAGGACATAATCTAGAGTGATGATATCTAGTAATAGCATGCCCTTGTGTTATTTGAAGCGATCCGCCACGCTGGGACCACGAGGCCTGACCGCAACGGGCGCGGGGATGACGAGAGGAACCAGCATGACCAGGCACGCAGCCGCCGGAGGACCGGCCACAGGGCGGGCTCATGTCGTCGACCGGTGCGACGAGCGCGACCGGGCCTGGGTGAACGAGGCGATTCGCATGGTCGAGGCGGACATGAACAGGTCGGCCGACACTCACCTGTTGCCCATCCCGCTCCCGGGCGGCGGGGGGATCGACCTCTACCTCAAGGACGAGTCGACCCACCCCACCGGCAGCTTGAAGCATCGCCTGGCTCGCTCGCTGTTCCTCTTGGCCCTCTGCAACGGTCAGATCGACGATCGCACGACGATCATCGAGGCGTCGAGCGGATCCACGGCCGTTTCGGAGGCGTACTTCGCCCGGATGCTCGGCCTGCCGTTCGTGGCCGTGATCCCGCGCAGCACCAGCCCGCAGAAGATCTCGCTGATCGAGTTCTACGGGGGGACCTGCCATTTCGTCGAGGAGGCGGATCAGGCGGCGCCCGAGTCGCGCCGTCTCGCTGCCGAGACCGGCGGGCACTTCATGGATCAGGTCACCTACGCCGAGCGAGCCACGGACTGGCGCAGCAGCAACAACATCGCCGAGTCGATCTTCGAGCAGATGAGTTGCGAGCGGTATCCCGTGCCGACCTGGATCGTCGTCGGTGCCGGCACCGGTGGCACGAGCGCGACGATCGGTCGCTACATCCGGTATCGCCGGCACGACACCAGGCTGTGCGTGGTCGATCCGGAGAACTCGGCGTTCTTCGGCGGGTGGATCGACGGCGACATGTCGCATCGGACCGGGCGGGGTTCGCGGATCGAGGGCATCGGGCGCCCGCAGGTGGAGCCCTCCTTCGTGCCCACCATCGTCGATCGGATGATGCGGGTCCCCGACGCGGCGTCGATCGCGGCGATCCGTGACCTGGAACAGATCATCGGGCGGCGGGCCGGGGGCTCGACCGGCACGAATCTGTGGGCGACGTACCAGCTGATCAGTGAGATGCGTGCCGCCGGGGTGCACGGCAGTGTGGTGTCCCTGCTCTGCGACGGAGGCGAACGCTATGGCGGCACCTACTACGACGACGCGTGGCTGGCCGAGCACGATCTGGACATCACGCCGTATGCCGAGGTGCTGCAGGAGTTCCGGCGCACAGGGGAGTGGCAGGGCGCGACCGCAGCCGACTGAGCAGGGAGCCGTGGCGGCGGGCTACGGCACCCGCCGTGCCACCGATGTCAGTGCACGGGGCACCGGCCACCGCCGTCCGAGCCGGATTCCGAGATCTCGCCGCGCACGGCATACAGCTCGGGGAAGAAGGTGAGCTCGAGCGCCTGTCGTAGGAACGGCACACCGCTGGATCCGCCGGTGCCCTTCTTGTCGCCGATGATCCGCTGGACCGTGCGCAGGTGACGGAAGCGCCAGAACTGGAAGTTGTCCTCGACGTCGACCAGTTCCTCACACGTCTCGTAGACGCCCCAGTGCTCGTGCGGGTGCTCGTAGACCTCCTTGAGGACAGGGATCAACGCCGGCTCGAGGTGGTAGGGCTCGCTCCAGTCGCGGTCGAGCCGGCTGTCCGGAACCGCATACCCCTGTCGGCCCAGGAAGCGCAGGAACTCGTCATAGAGGCTGGGCTCGTGCAGGAGCGTCCGCAGCCGCTCCTGATTGGCGGGGTCATGATCGAACACCGGGATCATGTCGCGCTGCTTGTTGCCGAGGATGAACTCGACGGAGCGGTACTGGAAGGACTGGAAACCCGAGGAGGTGGCGAGGAAGGGCCGGATCTCGGCATATTCGGTGGGCGTCAGCGTGGCCAGCACGGACCATTGGTTGGTGAGTTGGTCCTGGATGTGCTTGACCCGGGCAAGCCGCTTGAGTGCGGGCTGCAACTCGTCACGCTGGATGAGGTTACGAGCCGAGTGCAACTCGTGCAGCATCAGTTTGAGCCACAGCTCGGAGGTCTGGTGCTGGATGATGAAGAGCATCTCGTCGTGCAGCGGTGGCTCGCTGATGGGATGCTGGGCGCCGAGAATCTCGTCGAGGTGAAGGTAGTCCCCGTAGGACATGGCGGTGCGAAAGTCTCGCTGGATGCCGTCTTCGAGATCGCGGACGTCGGAGTGTTCAGACATACCCTCATTCTTAGCAGTCGCCACACGTGTCGGCGACCGGTATGCCGCAGGTGGGGCGGGCGGGGCTTGAACGCGTGACCGATCGGACCGTGGCCGGTAGCGTTGATGCGTCCCCACACCACCGATGGACCCAACTCACCGTGACACGCAGGGCGTTCCGCGTCGCGCATGCCCTTGTCGGTGCCGCGGACCCGGAGTAGTCAGGTCGCGTCGTATGTGCCGCGCTCTGCCTACCCGTGGTGAAGTCGTGAACCGCCGGTAGGCACACCGCGGCGAATATGCCGCGCTTTGCCTACTCGTGCGCAGCCCCTGCGTCCGCGGTATGCAGATCGCGCACCATGCACCGGGGGAATCCAGCTGCGGCGTCTCCCCAACACCAACCACCTGCGGGCCCCCACAGGCCGCATGGCGCTGCCCGCAAGCCCGGGCGTTCTGAAGCGAGCACCTGAGGCCGACACGAAAAACCCCCGGCATAACGGGTTTCATCGGTGGGGCGGGTGGGGCTTGAACCCACGACCGACGGATTATGAGTCCGCTGCTCTAACCGGCTGAGCTACCGCCCCTTGGTCGGGTCAAACTGTATCCGAGGTGCAACGGGCGGGCGGCAAGGGTTGCGAGCGTGGTCGAGGCGCGGTCAGTCCCGACCGTGTCGGCGCGCACGGTGATAGCGGCAGAGCGCATCCTTGCGCTCTGCCGCATGGTCCACGATCCGGGCGGGGTAGCCGCGCACATAACCGTCACGGGATCGCCACGGCTCGTGCACGGCATCGCCGTCCAGATGTGCGAGCTCCGGCACCCATCGCCGCACGTAGTCCCCGTGGGGATCGAAGCGTTTGCCCTGTGTCACCGGATTGAAGACGCGGAAGTAGGGCGCGGCGTCGGTGCCTGTGCCCGCGACCCACTGCCAGCCGTGGTTGTTGGAGGCGATGTCGCCGTCGAGCAGATGATTCAGGAAGAACCGTGCCCCGACCGGCCACCAGACGTGCAGGTCCTTGGTCAGGAAGCTTGCGGTGATCATGCGCAGACGGTTGTGCATCCACCCGGTGGCGAGCAGTTGCCGCATACCCGCGTCGACGATGGGATATCCGGTCCGTCCTTGCTGCCATGCCTCCAGGGCGTCCTCGGGAGCGTCGTAGTCCATGTCGGTCAGGGAACGGCGCAGATCGTGCCAGGCACTGCGCGGATGGTGGTGCAGCACGTCCGCATAGAACTCCCGCCAGGCGAGTTCGTCGACGAAACGGTCCGCGCCTGTGCCTGCCCGCCCTGCCAGATCGGTGAGCAACCGTCCGGGATGGATCGCCCCGACCTTGAGCCACGGCGACAGCTGCGACGTGCCGGCCAGATCGGGCCGGTCCCGGTCATCGTCGTAGGCCGTCAGGCCGTCTCGGACGAAGGTGCGCCATCTGCGATGGGCGGCTTCCTCACCCGCTTCCGGCAGCTCGATCGGGCATTGGTCGACCGCCTCGTGCAGCAAGCCCCCGGCCTTCGGGTCGCTCGCGAGGTCGACCCAATCCGCGGAGGAACGCGAGACATTCGGCTCCGACAGATGACCGCGCCAGGCCCGGGCGAACGGGGTGAACACCTGGTAGGGGTCACCCGACCGGTTGCGCACGGTGCCCGGCGCCACGGCATACGGCGTGCCGTGCTCGTGCCAGGCCACACCGTGCTGCGCCAATCGCTCTCGCACCTGCCGGTCCCGGCGCACTCCCCACGGCGTCGTCTCTCCGGTCACGTGCACGCTCTCGGCGTCGACCTCCCGCGCCGTCTGCGACACGATCTCTTCCGGATCTCCGACGCGCACACACAGCCGGTCGTCATAGGCAACCCGCGTCGCGAGGATCGTCGCCGCCAGCCATCCGCGGCGCACCGGCCCGCTCGCGTCCCACAGGGCGGGCTCGATCACGAAGAGGGGAAGCACTCTGCCTTGCCGGGAGGCCGCGTCGAGGGCGGTGTGGTCCGCGCGCCGCAGATCGCGCCGCAGCCAGAGGATGGTGGTCATCATGGCCCAGTCTCCACGAGACGCGATCCTGTCGGGCGCTCGGATCAGCGTCCGCGGGACAGGTGCGAAGGCCACCAGACCACGGGGCCGATGTCGCGGACGAGCGCAGGCACCAGGAGCGATCGCACGATCAGAGTGTCCAGCAACACACCGAACGCGACGATGAACGCGATCTGGGCGAGGAAGAGCAGCGGGATCACCGACAGCGCGGAGAACGTCGCGGCGAGAACGATGCCGGCCGAGGTGATCACGGCGCCGGTGGAGGACAGGCCGCGGAGGATCCCCGTGCGCGTGCCGTCTTTGACGCTCTCCTCACGGACACGGGTCATGAGGAAGATGTTGTAGTCCACTCCGAGGGCGACCAGGAAGATGAAGCCGAAGAGGGGCACGGACGGATCGGCGCCGGGGAAGTGCAGCAGGTGATTGAACACCAGTGCCGAGACACCGAGTGTGGCGGCGAAGCTGAGCACGACGGTGATCAGCAGCAGGACCGGGGCGAGCACGCTGCGCAGCAGGATGATGAGCAACACGAAGATGACGGTGAGGACGATGGGGATGATGACGGCGCGATCATGTTCGGCCGTGGTCTGAGTGTCCAGGGCAATGGCGGTGGTGCCACCGACCAGGGCGCGAGGAACGGCTCGATGGATGTTGTCGCGCAGCGCGCGGATGGTCGTGAGGGCTCGGTCGCTGTCTGCGGGCGCGCGCAGGGTGGCCTGCACCTGCGCCCGCCCGCCGACGGTCTTCGGGTGGTCGCCGGAGGTCGCGGGCCTCCCGTCCGAGCCGATGACGACCGCGCTGCTGACACCGGTGGTGTGACGGGCGGTGTCGGCCAGTTTCCCGACTCGGTCGGCCGGTCCGATGATCACGGCAGGACTTCCGGCCCCTCCCGGGAAGTGGTGTGACGCGACCTTTTGCCCGGTCACCGAGGGGACCTGGTGCAAGAAAAGATCGGACTGTGGCGTGCCGCCGGCGCGCAGCGTCGGGAGGAATGCGGCCAGGACCACCAAGCCCACCCCTGCCCCGATCCACAGCGTGCGGGGGCGCCGGTCGACGAGCCCTGCGACACGGCCCCACAGACCCGATTGCTCGGGGTGCGCGGATCCGTGCCGCGGTCGGTTCGGCCAGAACGCGGTGCGCCCCAGGAGCACCAGCACGGCCGGCAGGAAGGTCAGCGCCGACAGGAGAGCGCCGAAGATCCCCAATGCCCCGACCGGTCCGAGGCTGCTGGTGGAATTCAGGTCGGAGAACAGCAGGCAAAGCAGCGCCACGATCACCGTCATACCGGAAGCCAGGATCGGCGGGAGCGCCTGACGCCAGGCGACGCGCATGGCGTCGAACCGTGATTCGCTGTCGCGTAGCTCCTCGCGGTAACGGGCGGTGAGCAGGAGCGCATAATCGGTGGCCGCCCCGATGACCAGGATGGACAGGATGCCCTGACTTTGACCGTTCAGGGTGATCACGCCGTTCTTGGTCAGGACGTAGACCAGGGCACTGGCCACGGAGAGCGCGAACACGGCGCTGAGCAACACCACGAAGGGCAGGATGGGGCTGCGATAGACCAGCAACAGGATCACCAGCACGACCAACACGGCGACCACCAGCAGGATTCCGTCGATGCCCGCGAACGAGGCGCCGAGGTCGGCATTGAATCCGGCCGGGCCGGTGACGTAGGTCCGGGCGCCCTCGGGCAGACCGGATTCGACCTGGTGACGTATCGCCGTGACGACGTCGGCCACCTCCGCCGTGGAGTCGACGGGCACCACGAGTTCGATGGCCTTGCGGTCCTTCGACGGCACCGGGCCGGCCACGTTGCCTGCGACACCCGCCATTCCTGCGATTTTCGTGCGGTCCTCGCCCGCCTTGGCCATCAGCGCGTGCTGATTCTTCCCGCCGACGTAGACCACGACCGCGGGTATGGTCTCCTCGTCCGTGAACGTCTGCTGGAGAGCCTGCACCCGTGTGGCCTCCGCGCTGCTGGGCAGGAAGGCGACCTGATCGTTGGTCTGGACCGTGCTCAGCTTGCCGGTGGTCGGTCCGGCCGCCGCGCCGATCGCGAGCCAGGCGAGGAGCAGAACGGCAGGGATCAGCCAGCGTGGCCGGCGCGGCCGGCGGTGCGCAGTGGTGTCCGTCATGAGCACCACCCTAGGAGAATTCACTAGAATGTCTAGCGACCGATATGGTGGTGGAATGGATGAGTCGCCGGACGCCCGGTTGACCGACCGGCAGATGATGATCGCCCGGTCGTTTCGTGACCTGCTGCGCCTGGCACCCGAGGTGCACGACACGCTGGCGAAGCAGGCAGAACTCGGGGCCACCGACCTCGCCGCCCTGGACCGGTTGACCTCCGGCGACGGACCGGTCGGAGTGGTCGAGTTGGGGCGCCGCCTCGGGATCACCTCGGCCTCGGCGACCGTTCTGGTCGATCGCCTGGTGGCCGCAGGACACGTCGAGCGGGTGCCGCATCCGACGGACAAGCGCCGGCGTGTCGTGCAGGTGACGCCGCGTGCGCACGAACATCTGCACGATGTCGTGGCCCCGTTGACGGACCGAATTCGAGCGGTGACGGCACGCCTCGACGACGAATCCAGCCGTGTCGTGCTGGACTACGTGCGTGAGGTCTATGCGGTCCTGCACGACTTCGCCGGATCCGACCACGCGGTCGACCGTGATCACAGCTCGCCGATCGGCGAGGACCACGACGGTCAACCGGGGGCCCGAGACGAGCCGCCCGAGGAGGGGCGATGACCAAAAAGATCCGCTACGCGTGCGAGGTGCCGGTGCCCGTCGAGGAGGTCTTCGCCTGGCACGGGCGCCCCGGAGCACTCGAACGGCTCACCCCACCGTCGCAAGCCGTGAGACCGCTGCACCAGGCCGAATCCCTGCGTGACGGGACCGCAGTGCTCGGGCTCCCGGCCGGTCAGCGGTGGAATGCCGTGCACACCGCCGACGGGTACGACCCGCCGCACCGTTTCGTCGACGAACTGCGTGGCGGACCCGTCGGAGCCGTCGTGAAGTGGCGGCATACCCACCGCTTCGAGCAGACGCCGACCGGAACGGCCGTCATCGACGAGATCCACACCAACGTGCCCGAGCGGGCCGTGCGATCGATGTTCGCCTACCGACACCGCCAACTGGCCGACGATCTCGCGGCGCTCGACCGCGCCGCCGCCTGGGACCCCGGCCCACTCACGGTGGCGGTCACCGGAGCGCGCGGCCTGGTGGGCCGGTCCGTGTGCTCGCTGCTCGGCACAGCAGGCCACACGGTGATCCGGCTGGTGCGTGCTGCACCCACCGGAGGCTTCGAACGGCACTGGGATCCGGATGATCCGGCCACCAACCTGTTGGAAGGTGTCGACGCCGTGGTCCACCTGGCCGGTGAACCGATCGCCGGCCGGTTCACCGAGGAGCACCGTCGCACGGTGCGCGAGAGTCGGGTCGGGCCGACCAGGCGATTGGCCGAGCGGGCCGCCGAGAGCGCCCACGGTCCTTCGGTATTCGTGTCGGCGTCGGCGATCGGCTACTACGGCGACGATCGAGGTGATGAGGCCCTCGACGAGGGTGGTGAGCCCGGTGGCGGGTTCCTTTCCGAGGTCGTGCAGGAATGGGAATCCGCGACCGAACCCGCGGCCCGGGCCGGGATTCGGACGGTCCGGGTGCGCACGGGGATCGTGCAGTCCCCGACAGGTGGCACTCTGCAGCTCCTGCGCCCGTTGTTCCTGGTCGGGCTGGGCGGCCGGCTCGGTGACGGTCGGCAGTGGCAGTCGTGGATCGGGATCGACGATCTCGCCGACATCTACCTGCGCGCAGTGCTCGACCCGGACGTGCACGGCCCGATCAACGCGGTCGCGCCACGACCGGTGCGCAACCGGGAGTACACCCGCGTGCTGGCACGCGTGCTGCGACGCCCCGCCGTGCTGCCGGTGCCGCGCCTGGGCCCGGCGCTGCTGCTCGGGGGTCAGGGGGCCGACGAGCTGGCGCTCGCCGACCAGCGGGTGCTGCCCGCACGGTTGCAGGAGCTGGGGCACACGTTCCGACACCCGGAGCTGGAGGCCGCGCTGCGACACGTGCTGCGCTGATGCCGGGATCTCGGGGCGCCGTCGTGCGAGGACCGGTCGCGGGTGACGCGTCGGCATCGCGCCGTGGGATGGGCGTTTCTCCGTCGCAGCACAGGAACCTCGAGGGCCGGGTAGGGTGGGACGAACGCGCGAATCGACAGAGAGGACGACGCCGATGCTGAAAGTGATCGGAGTGCTGCTGCTCATCTGGCTGGCGTTCATCGTGCTCGGCGCGATCATCAAGGGGCTGCTCTGGTTGCTCGTGATCGGCGCCGTCCTCTTCCTGGGGACCGCCGCCTACGGGTGGGTGAAGCGCAACACCTCGAATCGCGCCTTGCGCTAGGGCGATCCGGCGCCGGGCGTTCCGGCGCGACGGGGTAGGCTGGGGTCAAGCCGGTGATGTCGCATCACCTTGTAGGACATCGCCCTCGTCGCCGAAGAGGTGAGTGTCATGGTCGTCGTCGGTGCCGTCGTGGTGCTGGCCGGCCTGGCCGTGCTCGTCGCCGAGGCGCACGCCTCGACCGGCGGGGTACTGGGCGCCGGGGGAGTCCTGGCCACGGCCGCAGGAGTCGGGCTGATGCTCGCGGGAACCGGGGTCACCCTCTTCATCACCGTCCCCGTCGCGGTGCTCCTGGCGTTTGCCGGACTGATCGCCACGCTGATGGTCGTCGGGGAGGTGGCCGTCGCGCGCCGCCGACCGATCCAGGCCGGGCCCGACACGCTCGCGGGCACGACCGCGACGGTGCAGACCTGGGCCGGTGAACAGGGCCAGGTCGCCGCCGAGGGGACGTTGTGGAGTGCGCGGTTGGCCTACGGCTGGGAGGATCCCGCACCCGACGTCGGCGAGGTCGTCGTCATCGACCGTCTCGACGGTTTGCGCGTCACGATTCGTCGACCCACCCCCTGGGAGGTGACCCCACGATGGAAGCCATCATCACCGTCGTCGTAGTCCTCGCCGTGCTCTGCCTCGCGTTGGCGAGTTCGTCCGTCCGAGTGCTGCGGGAATACCAGCGTGGAGTGGTCTTCCGGCTGGGTCGGCTGATCGACCTGAAGGATCCGGGCCTGCTGTTGTTGATCCCGGTGGTCGACCGGATGGAGCGTGTCGACCTGCGGGTCGTGACGCTCAACATCCCGCCGCAGGACGTCATCACCCGGGACAACGTGCCGGTGCGGGTGACCGCGGTGGCCTATTTCAAGGTGATCGACGCCAGCCGCGCCATCGTCGACGTCGAGGACTACTACGCCGCGACGAGCCAGATCGCGCAGACGTCGTTGCGGGCGGTGCTCGGCAAGGCCGATCTCGACACTCTGCTGTCCGAGCGCGAACGGCTCAACGAGGACCTGCAACATGTCATCGACCAACAGACCGAGCCGTGGGGGATCAAGGTCTCGATCGTCGAGATCAAGGACGTCGACGTGCCGGAGATGATGCAACGCGCGATCGCTCGCCAGGCGGAGGCCGAGCGGGAGCGCCGCGCCAAGGTGATCAACGCCGAGGGTGAGTTCCAGGCGTCCGAGAAGCTGGCGTCCGCCGCTGACGTCATGGGCAACAGCCCGATCACGCTGCAGTTGCGCTACCTGCAGACGCTGATCGAGGTCGGCGCCAACAGCAAGTCCTCCGTGGTGATTCCGTTGCCGCTGGATGTGGTGCAGCCGCTGTTGCAGCGGGCCGCCGACGCGACCGGCACGCCGCCGACTGCGATCGACCTCGCCGAGATGGTCGCGCGCACGGACGATGACGACGCGGCGACGTGAGGGTCACAGGTCGATCGGGAACCCCATGGTGACGGTGCGTTCGATCGGCAGGTTGAAGTAGCGGGCCGGGTCGGCCGCGTTGTGCGCGAGGACCAGGAAGATCGCCTTGCGCCAGCCCGGCATACCGGCCGTGTTCGTGCGCTGGATCGAGGCACGCGACAGGAAGTAGGTGGCCGTCCGGGGGTCGAAACGGATGCCGGCCTCGGGCAGGGGTCCCATGCTCGCGAGACGCAACGCCCGGGGGATGTCCGGACGGTCCGAGAAGCCGATGTGGACGGCCAGGTGCACGATGCCGTCGTCGCGGTATCCGAGGTCGTCCAACTCCAACCGGTCGGCCGGGTCGATGTGCGGCACGCGGTGGCGCACGACCGAGACGATGACCACCTGCTCGTGCAGGATGCCGTTGTGCTCGACGTTCGCGCGCATCGCCAACGGGGTGGTCTCCTTCGACGGGTTCGGGAAGATCGCCAGCCCGGGCACCCTCGGCACGCCGTGCTCGGCGATCTTGTCCACGAAGTCCGCGAGGCGCCCCTCCTTCGCGTTCCGTTTCGCCGTGACGCGGTCGCGCCCCGCCCGCCAGGTCGTCATCGTGACGAACAAGGCGGCGGCGATCGCCAGGGGCAGCCAGCCGCCGTGAATGACCTTGGTGAGGTTGCCGAAGAGGAAAACCGCCTCGACCCCGCCGAACGCCACCGCGGCGATCGACAGTTTCCAGGTGGGCCAGCGCCACAGCGCGCGGGCCACGATGAGCATCAGTGCCGTGTCGATCACCAGCGCCCCGGTCACCGCGATGCCGTAGGCCGTGGCCAGGCGCTGCGAGGAGCGGAACGCCAGCACGAGGACGAGCACCCCGACGAACATCGCACCGTTGACGAGGGGCAGGTAGACCTGACCGGCCGCCTTGTCCGAGGTCTGCCGCACGGTCAGGGGCGGCAGCAGACCGAGGCTTCCGGCCTGCCGGGCGATGGAGAACGCGCCGGAGATGACCGCCTGGGAAGCGATCACCGTCGCCGCCGTCGCGAGGACCACGACCGGCAGGCGCGCCCAGCCGGGCACCTGCAGGAAGAACGGGTTCGCGGCGGCCGTCGGGTCCTGCAGGATGAGAGCCGCCTGCCCGAGGTAGTTGAGGGCGAGCGCGGGCAGCACGACGAAGAACCACGCGCGGGCGATGGCGGCGCGCCCGAAGTGGCCCATGTCGGCATACAGGGCCTCGGCACCCGTGATGCACAGGACGACTGCCCCCATGGCGACGAACGCGAGATAGGGGTGCTCGCCGACGAAGAGGATCGCGTAGGTCGGCAGCAGGCCGCGCACGACGCCCGGATGATGCACGAGGGTGTGGAGCCCGAGCAGGCCGAGGACGGTGAACCACAGCAGCATGATCGGGCCGAACGCGGAGCCGACCTTGCCGGTGCCCCAGCGCTGCACGGCGAACAGCACCGCGAGGATGATCAAGGCGATCGGCAGCACGACGTGGGACAGGTCCGGCCGGGCGACCTGCAACCCCTCGACCGACGAGAGCACGGAGATCGCCGGCGTGATGACCGAATCGCCGAAGAACAGGCTCGCTCCGAGGATGGCCAGCACCACGGCGGCGGCGACCCGGCGCGGCGAGCGCAGCGTCATGACCCGCTGCGCGAGGGCCGCCAGTGCCATCACGCCGCCTTCACCCTCGTTGTCCGCGCGCATCAGCACGCCGATGTATTTGATCGAGACGACCAGAGTCACCGACCAGAACACCATCGAGACGACGCCGTAGACGTCGGTCGGGGTCGGGCCGACCAGGCCGCCGTCGATCGAGAAGACGGTCTGCATCGAATAGAGCGGGCTCGTGCCGATGTCGCCGAAGACGACCCCCAGAGCCGCCAGGGCGACGGCGGCGGCCGGCCCCTGGCGGCGCGGCGGCCGATCGGAGGGGGCGGCGGCATCACCCGACGAGTCGGGTGGCGCGTGATGGTGCGGCGTGTCGGCGGGTGAGTGATCCGCCGCGGGACCGTCGGAGGGACACACAGTGCTCGGACTATAGCCCCGCGGACGGCGACTCGGCGTGCCACGGCCGGGCCCTGAGCACCCACTGTGGGCGATCTCACACGGTGCTCAGTCGCCGCCCGCGGGCTCCCGCATCGCGTCGCGCAGCAGCGGCGTCGTGAGCTGCACGGCCAGGAGCATCAGCAGGATGCTGCCGCCGATCGCTCCTGCCAGCCAGAGGTAGGTCGTGGCACCCGCGGCGCTGCTGGTCGGCGCCACGATCAGGCCACAGAACCCGCCGGCCATCAGCACGGTCACCGCGAGCGGCACCGTCACCTCGCGGCGCGTGGCGACGACGAGGTCACGCCGACGCGCCCCGGCGAGGGCCAGCATCCGCAACTCCTGCCGTCGGTCGACGAGGCGCGCCGCCTGCACGACTCCGGTCGAGGTGGCGGCGATCACGGCGATGATCGCGAGGGTCACCAGGGCGCCGGTGCGCAGGTCGAGCAACACCTGGTTGTCCCGGGCGTTCTGCCCCTGCGACATGGCTGCCGCCGTGCCGGCGAGGCCTGCCACGGTGATGCCCAGACCGAGGGACCCGACGGCTCGCCACGCGGCGCGCGGATCGTCGACCAGACGCCGCGCGGCGAGCAGTGTGCGCGGGCTGCCGGTGACGTGTGCGGCGGCGCGGCCGAGCAGCATCATCACGAACGGACCGACGACGTTGAGCGCGGCGACCAGCCCGGCGAGGATGACCATCATCAGCGCGGTGCCCAACCGCTCGACACCCTGTGCGATCGCCAGCCATGCGACGGCGATCGCGGCGAAGATCGCGACCCGGGCCAGTCGCATCGGGCGCGGCGTGGTGCGCGCACTCACCCCGAGAGGGCTGATCGCCACACGGCGCAGGCTGATCAGTCCGCTGCCGACCGCGAGAAGCACGACGACGGCGATGGTCAGGATCACCCACCACCAGGGCAGGACGAGTTCGAGGTGCCCGAAGGGGTGGCCGCCGAAACGGAGCGAGGTCAGGGCAGGGACCAGCACGGCATACAGGATCGTGCCGCAGATGGCCCCCGTCAGGGCCAGGCGTGCGGTCTCGAAAAGGGTGATCGCCCCGACCTGACCGCGGGTCGCACCGACCAGCCGCAGGACGGCCAGGCGTCGGTCGCGGCGGCCCAAGGTCAGCCGCGCGGCGACCGCTCCGAGGGTGAGGATGGGCGCGACGAGCATGCCGGCGGCTGCGAAGGCCAGGGACAGGTAGAGGTTTTCGTAGGAGGCCGCGTCGGTCCCAGCGGCCCGGCTGGAGAAGGCGTGCACCCCGGCGAGTGTCACCAGCAGTGCGGCAGTCGAGACCGTGAAGGCCGTGACGGCAAGCAGTCCGGGCAGTGTGCCGTCCCGGGTGCCGAGCCGCTCGATGTGGCGCCCGAGCCCGATCGCGGTCAGGAGGGCGTGAGCGCCCCGAGCGGGGGGCCGTGCGTGTGACTTCTCGGGTGCCGGGATCGCGAAGTCGTGGGAGGTCATCGGTGCTGCTCCGTCCGGCCGTCGCGGACCTGCAGGGTGCGAGAGCACCAGGTGGCGACCACCGGGTCGTGGGTGACCACGACGAGAGCTGCACCCATCCGACCGCACAGGTCGGTCAGGTGATGCATCACCTCGGCACCGGTGGTCTGGTCGAGGGCACCGGTCGGTTCGTCGGCGAACACCACGGACGGAGTGCCGACCAGTGCTCGCGCGATCGCGACCCGCTGCGCCTGGCCGCCGGACAGCTCGCCGGGACGGCGCTTCTCGAGGCCGGCCAGGCCGCACAGGTGCAGCAGCTCCGCGGCGCGCCGTTGTGCCTCGCGGCGTGGGCGGCCGGCCAACATCGCGGGAAGCGCAGCGTTTTCGACTGCGGGAAGTTCGGGAAGCAGTTGGCCGGACTGGAAGACGAACCCGATCGACTCGCGCCGGAGCCGCGTGCGCTCGGCGTCGGACGCCGTACCCAGCGAGATGCCGTCCAGGTGGACGTCGCCGCTGTCGGGCGTGAGGATGCCGGCCAGGACGTGCAGCAAGGTCGTCTTGCCGGAGCCGGATGGGCCCATGATCGCGACGGATTCGCCACGGTGGACCATCACGTCGACACCGTCGAGTGCTGTGGTGACGACGGATTCGCTCGTGTAGGTCTTGACGAGCGAAGTGCCGTGGAGTGCGGGTGGTTGTCCGAGAGATCGTAGGGCGTGCAGCGAGGTCGTATCTGTCATGAGACCAGATTCGTCGATGGGCGGTGCCTCGCACATCGTGCCGCAGGCGCTGCTTTCGAGCCGGACATCAGACCGTGGTCGGATACGGCATACCGTCATGGTCGGATGCCTGCGGGTGGATGACCCGCCGGGTGCTCAGGGTGCTGCCCCGTCGATCAGGTCGGTGCCGCGACGTCAGGAAGGATGTTCCGGCTCGTCGGTGAGGTCGGCGAGCGCATGGGTCGGCTCCCACCGTGCGGGTCGCCGGTCTCCCTCGTAGGCCCAGACGAAGAGTGCCTCGACCATGACCAGGGCGAAAAGCACCAGCATCGTGGTGTGATCGGCTGCCCAATCCCAGAAATGTGGGTCACTCATGTCTTCCCCCTGACGGTGATGAACACGTGATGGTGTGTCGGGTGTGGCACTGGCACGTCTGCGCCCGGTGGTCCTACTGCACTGCGCGCGAGGTCAGATGCCACGTGGCGCAGTGGTCACAGCGGTAGGCTCGTGCTTCCCGCCGTTCGAAGGCGTGCGGATCGCCGAGGACGTCGGCCGCGATCCGTCTCGCGTCGCTCGCTTCCTCGAGGGCGTGATGCGCTGCCTCGAGACTGGGGAAGCAGAAACTTCCGGTCCGGCAGGTGCCGGTGTGGGCGACCTCGTATCGACGCCGTCGACGGTCTCGACGGCGTTCACGACGGTGCACGGCTCAGGCCGGTCTTCGAGCGGGCTCCTCGCCACAGGTCGTGATGGGTCGTCGGGCGCGCTGCATGAACTGGGTGCGTGGCATGGCTCTCCCTTGCGTGGTAGGGGCCGTGACGGTGGCCCGACCATGATGAATATGACTGATGAGTAGGGCGACGTTTATGTCGCCGGACGCGATTTCTGCGAAAATCCCCGTGCGCCGGCCCGCCTGTGCGCGAGCACCGAGTGGCATGGAGGAGCCTACCGAGCCCCAACATGTTCCGTGTCGCAGCCGGCGTTGTACATCGGACTGGTGTCGCAAAGGGCACGGATGAATGAGCAGAGGGCCAGCAGACCAGGCGCCACGGCGACGGTCGAGTATCGCTGTGTCTCGTGGGATCTCGATACGTCTCGCCTAGCGGCTCGACTACTCGATCGGCCGGAGGGGAGCGAGGATGAGCACCAGGCTGGATAATGACCGCATGAGCACGGCGAGCGACACGATGCGGCACACGCCGATGCTGCGTGTCCGGGAGCTCACCGTGACGTTCGGTCCGGTCACCGCGCTCGACAGGCTCCATCTGACTGTCGACGAGGGCGAGATCGTCGGTGTGGCCGGCGACAACGGAGCCGGCAAGACCACGCTCTTGCGGTGTGTCAGTGGCGACCTCGGCGAGGGCGGCGGGCATGTGTGGGTCGACGGCGTACCCGTCTCCGGGGCCGGCCTGCGCGCTCACCGGCGCCGCCTCGGCGTCGTCTGGCAGGACCTCGCCCTTCCGGACAACCTCGACGTCGGTGCCGCCGTGATGCTCGGCAAGGAACGCCGCCGACTGCTCACATCGGAAGCACGCACGCACGCCGACGCGCGCGAGGCGCTGCACGACCTGGGGGTGCCTATCGACGATACGTCTCGTCAGGTGAGCAGCCTGAGCATCGCCGAGCGACAACTCCTGGCCATCGTGCGAGCGGCCTCGCCTCGCCCGCGGATGCTGCTGCTCGACGAACCGACAGCGGTGCTCAGCCGCGTCGACTCTGCACACGTCGAGAGCCTGATTCGGCGCTTCCGCGACGAAGGCACGACGATCGTGCTGGTATCGCACGACATCGAACAGCTCTTCCGCCTGACCGACCGCATCGTCGTCATGCGGCACGGGCGGGTCGTCGCGGACGTCGACCCGGTCAAATCGCATACCGACGAAGTCGTGGCGCTCATGGCGGGGCTCGACGCCGCGTCCGCACCGCGACGACAGCTCAGCCGACTCGGAGGCCTGGCCGACCAACTCACGGCCTCCGATCACCCGGGCAACCTCACCCTCATCCTGTCGACTCTCGGGGCGGCACTCGGCGCGCGCCAGCTGAGTCTGCACCTGCTCGAACAGGGCACTCTGCGCTGTGTGGCATCGGTCGGTCTGGCGCCACGCCTGGACGAGGTGTTGCGTGTCGTGCCGGTCGACGACACGATGCTTCCGATCGTGCACGCCGCAGAGCAGGGCGAGCTGATCGCCGCGGCCGTCGACCTCGACGCGACACAGCATGCCGACGCGCTGACATCTGCCGGTGTGCACGGTTGGTGGGCGGTGCCGTTCTCGGCCGGCACCGGCCTGACCGGGGTGATCAGTGTCTTCCGGCCCACGGCGGATCGGCCGGGCCACGACGAGGAATCGCTGATCAACCTCTATGCCGGGTATGCCGCCACCACGGTCGAGCGTGAACGCTTGGTGGCCGAACTCACGGCGCGCAACAGGGTGCTCGAGGCGATCCGGGAGGTGCTGCAGACCCTCGCCGGGCCGGCCTCGCTCACCGAGGGCGTCGGCGTCGCGCTGGGCACGCTGCGCGAAGCGTTGGAGGCCGACGAGGTCGTGCTCCACGAACGCGACGCCGACGGCATCCCTTCACCCAAGGCGTATGCCGTGGGGCCCGGCCTCGCCGGCGACGTCGGCGAGGCCGGGGACGACCGAGACCGGCACGCCGTCCCGCTCTCGGACGGCCTGACCCTGACGGCGACGTGGAGCACCCGTCGCGCGGACCGCCACGAGCGGACGCTGTTGGAGGATGCAGGTCATTCCATTCTGCTCGCCCTGGACCGGCAGCGAGCCGAAGAGGCCCGGCGTGAGACGGCGGCACTGCGTCGGTCCCAGGAACTGCAGCGGCAGTTCCTGGCGCGGCTGTCGCATGAACTGCGCACTCCGCTCACGGCGATCCGCGGCTATGCGTCGAGCCTGTTGCAGACGGACGTCACGTGGGATGAGAGCTCGCGCCATCGGTTCCTCAGCCGGATCAGCAGCGAGTCCACCCGGCTGCGGCGCCTGGTGGACGATCTGTTGGACTTCTCGCTCATCGAGTCGGGCATGCTGCGGGTACGACCCGACTGGGTGGAGCTTCCGCTGGTGATCGATGCCGCACGGGCCTGCCTGGCACCGGAGGCGGCCGCCTCGGTGTCCTGCGAGTATCCCGAGGATCTGCCCGTGCTGTGGGCCGACCACGACCGCTTGGAGCAGATGATGATGAACCTTCTGGACAACGCGGTGCGGCACAACCCGCCCGGCACGTCGGTGGTCGTTCGGGTGCGGCCCGACGGCGCGGACGTCATGATCGACGTGACCGACGACGGCGCCGGATTCACCCGAGACGCTGCCGAAGGGGACCGGCCCGATGGACGGTCGTCATCCGGCGGCGCGGGCCTGGGCCTGTCGATCACCCGCGGCATCGTCGAGGCACATCGTGGAAGTATCGATCGGCAGGATCTGGATCGCGGCACGCGGTTCACCATCCGACTGCCCGTGGAGGAAGAGTCGTTGAAATCGGACAGCGTCGATGTTTGACCCGGCACGCAAGACCACCGTCCTGATGGTCGAGGACGATCCCAACATCGTCGACCTGATCCGGTCGAATCTGACGGTTCGCGGCTTCGACACCGTGGTCTCGGTCGACGGCGCGCGGGTGATGCGCCAGCTGGAGACCGAACGCCTCGACATCGTCCTGTTGGACCTGATGCTGCCCGGGGCCGACGGCATCGAACTGTGCCGCCGCATACGGCAACAGTCGAGCATCGGCATCATCGTGGTGTCGGCCCGTGGGGGAGAACGCGACAAGGTCGCAGCGTTGCACGCCGGGGCCGACGACTACATGACCAAACCGTTCGGGATAGAGGAGTTGCTCGCCCGCATCACCGCCACGCTCCGCCGCACACGGCGGGTCGAGGAGCCGGAGTCGGCATCTCCGGTCATCGAGATCGGCGACCTCGTGGTCGATCTCGCGAAACAGAGTGTTGCGAGGGACGGCACACCGATCCACCTGACGCCCACCGAGTTCGCGCTCCTGCGGGAGCTGGTCGGCGCACCGGGCACCCTGCTCACCCACGCCCATCTGTTGCGTCGGGTCTGGGGGCCCGGATACGAGACCGAGACCGAATATCTTCGGGTCTACATCCGTCGACTGCGATCGAAGTTGGGTGCGGATGCCGAGCGCCCGCTGATCCGCACCGAACCGCGCGCGGGGTATCGCCTGGTCACGGATTAGCGTGTTCACGGTTTGTTCATGCCGATTCACCATTGTTAACGGGGCGTTCACGGACATCGCCCTATGCTCATTCGCATCAGTCCGCTTCGATCGTGTCCGAACTGACGCATGCGGCCACTCAGGCCGACGCATGACCGGATGGGAACGTCGCGCCGATCGTTAGGAGCATTCCGTTGCAGATCAAGAAGATGGGCTTTGCCTCGGTCCTCGCGAGCACCGCGATGGTGTTGGCCGCCTGCAGTAGTTCCGGGGGCGGGTCCTCGGCCTCTTCCGGCAGTGGCGGTGGTTCGGAGGCGCCGGCCGGCTCCGGGAGTTCACAGACATCTCTGCCGGCCACGTCAGCGACCTCCTTCAAGCGTGACTTTTCCAGCATGAAGAAGCTGAAGCCGGTGGCGGACAAGGGATCCGGCAAGATCGCAGTCATTCTGCCCGACACCGTGACCTCCGCTCGATACACCGAGTTCGACGCGCCGTACCTGAAGAAGGCCTTCACGGCCGCCGGGCTCTCGTCCAGCGATTTCACCATCCAGAACGCCCACGGCAGTGACGCGACGATGCTCACCGATGCGCAGTCCGCGATCAGCGGAGGCGCGAAGGTCATCGTCATCGACCCGTTGGACTCCGGTGTCGGTGCCAAGGTGGAGAGCTACGCGAAGCAGCACGACGTCAAGGTCATCGACTACGACCGCCTGACCCTGGGTGGCACCCGCGCCTACTACGTCAGCTTCGACAATGTGAAGGTCGGCCAGCTCATCGGCCAGGGCCTGGTGTCCTGCACGAAAGCCTGGGGCGTCGACAAGCCCAACGTGATCGAGATGAAGGGCGATCCCACGGACAACAACGCCACGCTCTTTGCGCAAGGCTATGACTCGGTGCTCGATCCGCTCTGGAAGAAGGGCTGGACCAAGGTCGCGGAGCCGGCCGGCACCTGGGATCCACCCAAGGCGGCCACGGAGTTCACTCAGGCTCTCACCGCGCACTCGAACGCCAATGCGGTGCTGGTGCCCAACGACGAGAACGCCGCGCCGATCATCACGTACCTGAAGAACCACGGGACCAAGGCGAAGACGTTCCCCGTCACCGGGCAGGACGCCACGCTGGTGGGGCTGCGCAACATCCTCACGGACTACCAGTGCGGCACGGCCTACAAGCCGATCTATCTGGAGGCACAGGCCACTGCGGCCCTGGCACTCTATCTGCGTGCCGGTGTGAAGCCGCCGTCCGACCTGGTCAACGGCACGACGGCGGACAGCAAGTCCGACACGAAGGTGCCGTCGGTGCTGCTGAAGCCGGTGTGGGTCACCAAGAAGAACATGAACAAGACCGTCATCGCCGACAAGTTCGTCTCCGCGAAGCAGCTGTGCACCAAGAAGTACGCGTCGGCCTGCAAGGCCGCAGGGATCTCGTGAGCGAGAGCAAGGCGCCTCTGCTCGAACTGCGGCAGGTGGGCAAACGATTCGGCCCGGTGCAGGCCTTGCAGGGAGTCGACCTGACGTTGACTCCCGGTGAGGTCACTGCACTGGTGGGTGACAACGGCGCCGGCAAGTCGACGCTGATCAAGGCGATCGCCGGTATCCATCCCATCGACGAGGGCGAGATGCTCTGGAACGGAGAGCCGGTCCACGTGCACAGCCCCAAGGACGCGTCGGATCTGGGCATCGAGACCGTCTATCAGGATCTGGCGCTCTGCGACAACCTGGACATCGTGCAGAATATGTTCCTCGGGCGCGAGGAGGTCCAGGCCGGAGTGCTCAACGAGGCCGCGATGGAGACCAAGGCGAGCAAGACCTTGAGCGACCTGTCGGTCACCACCGTCAAGTCGATCCGGCAGCCGGTGGCGTCGCTCTCCGGTGGGCAACGGCAGGCCGTGGCCGTGGCGAAGGCGGTGATGTGGGACGCCAAGCTCGTGATCATGGACGAACCCACGGCGGCTCTGGGTGTCTCCCAGACGGCGATGGTGCTCGATCTGATCACCCGGTTGCGCTCCCACGGCATCGCCGTGATGGTGGTGTCGCACAACCTGAATGACGTGTTCAGCGTGGCCGACCGGGTCGCCGTCATGTATCTCGGCTCGCTCGCGCGCACATCGCCCCTGTCCGAACTGACGGTGAACTCGACGGTGGAACTGATGACCACCGGGACCACCTCCAGCCCCGCCACCCAGGAGTCCTAGATGACTGCAGGCAAGCACGTGCCGACCACAGACACCGCGGGCGACGCATCGGTCGAGGAGCCGGCGCCCGGGGGCGACGTCCAGACCGGTCCGCGGCAGGAGCGGCTGGGCGGATACGTCTCGGCCTGGTTCGCGCGCGTGAAGTCCGGCGAGTCCGGCGCCCTCCCGGTCGTGGTGGGCCTGATCGTCATCATCATCATCTTCCAGTCGAAGGACTCCGTCTTCCTCTCGGCCGGCAACATCATCAACCTGATGGTTCAGGCCTCGGTCTTCGTGCTGTTCGGTGTGGCCGAGGTGTTCGTCCTCCTTCTCGGCGAGATCGACCTGGCACTCGGGTTCGCGGGCACCATCGGCGCGGTGTTCGCGGTCTGGATCACCGGCCCGCCGCACCACCAGCCCTGGATCGTGGGGGTGCTGCTCGGGCTGGCCGTACCCACGGTGATCGGCATCGTCTGGGGCCTGTTGGTGACCCGATTGCGGATACCGTCGTTCATCGTCACCCTGGCCGGTCTGCTGGGACTGCAAGGGCTGCTGATCTTCCTGATCAACAAGTTGGCGGGGGAGAGCAGCGGCGGCACGATGTCGGTGAGCAACAAGGTGATCAACAACATCGCCTACGGCAGCGTGGAGACCTGGCTCGCGTGGACCGCCCTGGCCGTGATCGTGGTGGCGTTCGCGGCGGTGACGGTGTGGCGCGACCGGCAACGTCGGGCGAGCGGGCTCACCGCACGGCCGATCGGCTTGAGCATCCTGAAGATCGGCGTCATCGCCGTGGCAGGCATCGTGCTGGTGCTCGTCTGCAGTGCCGGCAGCGGTGTGCCGTGGGCGGTGCCGATCGTGTTGGCGATCGTCTTCATGTGGACGCTGTTGCTGACGCACACGCGATTCGGGCGCTACGTCTACGCGATCGGCGGGAACGCCGAGGCGGCCCGCCGCGCCGGCATCAACCTCTCGCGCATCCGGGTGATCTGTTTCGCGCTGTCCAGCCTGACCGCGGGCGCGGCGGGGATCTTCTATGCCGCGCGCCTCGGGTCGATCTCGAGCAACGTGGACGGCGGGCAGACGGTGCTGTTGGCCGTCGCCGCCGCCGTGATCGGCGGCACGAGCCTCTTCGGAGGCCGGGGCAAGATCGTGCACGCGCTGCTCGGTGGTCTGATCGTGGCGACGATCTACAACGGCATGGGCCTGCTCAACCTGTCCGCGGCGACGCAGTTGATGGTGACGGCACTGGTGCTGCTGGCCGCCGTGACGGTCGATGCCGTCAGCCGGCGTAGTCGCGCCACGGCGTGAGCCCCGGCGCCCGGCCGGGCGGATCGCTCTGCGCGGTTCACCCGGTCGGGCGGCCCCGGGCGGGTCGGGAGAGCCGGTCCAGGAACGCGGTGAGCAGGGTCTCGCGCAGGGTGGGCGCAGCCAGATCCAACAGCGCGTTGATCTGAGCCATCGACTCGGGCAGGGCCGTGCCTGCGGACATCCCGACCGCGGCGAGCAACCCGTCGAAGTCCTCTTCGGTCAGCGTCGACGCATCGAGAGCGCGCACGAACTCGGCGATCCCCGGGTCGACCACCACCGGGCCCGATGAGACAGCCCGTTCGACGGCGCGGGACAGGACACCGAGGAACGCCTCGACGTCGGTGGCCGGACTCACCGACAGGTGAACGGTCGGGCCCTCGCCGGCGAACGACAGTTGTGGCTGCACATACCACCCTTCCTCGCCGAGGAGGTCGGTGAGGGTGAAGGGGTCGCAGCCGGCGTCCGTTGCGAAGACGACGAGCGTCGAGTCCGGCCGCGCGACCGTATGCAGTGGGGCGAGTGCGTCGATGCCCTCGACGAGGCGATCGACTCCGTCGAGCATGCGGCGCGTGAGCTCGAGGTAGCCGGCATCCCCGATGGTCCGCACAACCGCCCATGCGCCGGCAAGAGGGCCACCCGACTTCGTCGACTGCATCGTGGAATTGAGCATCGTGTAGCCGGGCCAGTCCGCGCTGGCGAAGAACTGCGGCCGGCGCAGCTCGGGCGTGCGATGCAACAGGATCGAGGTCCCTTTCGGCGCATAGGCGTATTTGTGCAGATCGACCGAGATGCTGGTCACTCCGGGCACCGTGAAGGTCCAGGCGGGGATGTCGCGGCCCAGCCGCGCGGCATACGGCAACACCCACCCGCCGATGCATGCATCGACGTGGCATCGCACGCCGCGCGCCGCGGCCGCGGCCGCGATCTGTGTGACCGGATCGACGACGCCGTGAGCGTAGGACGGGGCACTGGCGACGACCAGGACGGTGCGGTCGTCGATCTGCGCGGCCATCGCCGCCGGGTCGGCACGATGGTCGGGGCCGACGGGCACGCTCACGGCCTCGACCCCGAAATAGTGTGCCGCCTTGCGGAACGCGGCATGGGCGGTCGAGGGAAGCACCATCCGAGGACGGGTCACGTCGGGGCGCGCGTCCCGCGCGGTCTGCACGGCCAGCAGGACCGATTCGGTCCCGCCCGAGCTGACGGTGCCGACCGCCGTGTCGGGCGCCTCGAGCAGATCGCACGTGAAGCCGACGAGGTCGTTCTCCATCGTCAGCAGGCTGGGGAAGGCTGTCGGATCCAGCCCGTTGGAGCCGGCATACGCCGCGACGGCACGTCGCCCGACCTCGTCGGCCTCCGCGAGGCCCGAGTCGTAGACGTAGGCAAGGGTGCGGCCGCCGTGCACGGGCACGTCGTCGGCTTGCATCCGGCGCAGGTGGTCGAGGGTGTCGTCGGTCACGACGTCACGTCCTTCTCGGTGAGGGAATATCGGGCGAGAATCAGCAGAGACAGCAGCACCAGGACCCCTGGGAGCAGGGAGAACCCGAGCGTGATGGCGGTGAGGGCCGAGTCGGGTTGCACATCGTGCCCACCGGTCGAGGACAGGTAGCCACCCACCGCGAGCACGAGGGCGTAGGCACCGGGGCCGACGGCCAGGCCGAGGGTTTCCCCGGCGGTCCAGACACCGGTGTAGACCCCGATCTTGTTGCTGCCGGTGCGTCGGGCGTCGATCGCCGCCGCATCGGGCAACATCGCCAGCGGGAAGACCTGGATCCCGGCATATCCGACGCCGACGAGGCCGGTGGCGACGAAGACCACCCACGACGGGAACCCGCGTGCACCGACCATGATGAGCGCGGCGACCGCGAGGACGACCGACGACGCGAGATAGCCGGGCTTCTTGCCGGCCCGGCGGCCGACGATGCTCCACAGCGGCGTGCACAGCAGGGCCGGGCCGACGAAGCAGACGAAGAGCACCGTCGAGAGGCCGTCGTCGCCGAGCACCCACCTCGCCATGTAGTCCACCCCGGCGAGCATCGCCCCGGTCGCGATCGCCTGCAGGACGAAGGTGCCCAGCAGCAACCGGAAGTCGCGGGCCCGGGAGACGACACGCAATTGGTCGCGGACCGTGCCCGGTCGAGGGGTCACGGTGCCGATCGGTGCCCGGCGGGTGCCGGCATACGCGCCGATCGTGCCGATCACCAACAGCACCGCCACGGCGACGCCCATAGCGCGGTATCCGGCCCGTCCGTCGAACGCGTTGCGGATGGCCGGCGCGCTCGCTCCGCTGAGCATGATCGCGAACGCGAGGATCGCGACCCGCCAGCTCATCAGGCGGGTGCGTTCGTGATAGCTGTCGGTGATCTCGGCCGGCATCGCGATGTAGGGCACCTGAAAGAATGCGTAGGCCGTGGCGCACGCGACGAAGGCGACCAGCACCCAGAGGCCGTCGGCCCACTGCGAGCCCAGATCCGGGGCCGCGAACAAGATGGCGAAGCAGAGGGCGAGCAACAGCCCGAAACGCAGCAGGAACGGGCGGCGGGGACCGCGCGGGTCGGAGTGTCGATCGCTGATCCGGCCGGCGATCGGGTTGAGGACCACGTCCCATGCCTTGGGTGCGAAGACGATGACGCCGGCGATCGCTGCGCCGATGCCGAGCGTGTCGGTCAGGTAGGGCAGCAGCATGAGACCGGGCACGGTGCCGAACGTGCCGGTCGCCACCGATCCGAGTCCATAGCCTGCCCGGATCCGCCACGACAACTCGGTTCGCTCCGCCACACCGACACGCTACCGATCGGTAGGCGGTGGTGCAGCCGAACGCCGACTCCCGAAGGACGCACGGTGACGTGTGGTGGAGCTATGGGGTCGGTTCGGTGACCGCGCCGGTGACCCGTCCGTGAGAGCGATCCAGCAGGGCGGCGGCGTCCTGGGCGTCGGCACCTGCGAGCAGCATGACGATCGCGACCTTCGAGTTGCCGCCGGCGGCGCGCAACGCGGTCGTCGCCGTGGCGAGGTCGACACCGGTTGCGTCGGCGACGATGCGGTGCGATCGATCGACGAGCTTCGCGTTCGTCGGGTGCAGATCGACCATCAGGTTGCCGTAGACCTTGCCGATCCGCACCATCGCCGTCGTGCTGATCATGTTGCAGACCATCTTCTGAGCCGTGCCGGCCTTGAGCCGGGTGGAGCCGGTCAGCACCTCGGGCCCGGTGACCACCTCGATGGCGACGTCGGCCTCCGTGCCGATACGTGACTCGGGGTTGCAGGCGACCGAGACCGTGGACGCTCCTCGCTCCCTCGCCCGGACGAGGGCCCCGACGACATACGGCGTGCGACCGCTGGCGGCGAGGCCCACGACGGTGTCGAGCGGCCCGACGTCCAGCTGGTCGACGGCCGCCGCACCCCGGGTGGGATCGTCCTCGGCTCCCTCGACGGCCTGGACGAACGCGGAGTCGCCGCCGGCCAGGAGCGCCACGACCTGCGTCGGATCGGTGCTGAACGTGGGCGGGCACTCCACGGCGTCCAACAGGCCAAGACGGCCGCTGGTGCCCGCGCCCGCATAGACGAGTCGGCCACCCTGGCCCAGAGATACGGCGGCCCGGTCGACGGCCTGCTCGATGGCGCCGAGGCAGTCGCGCACCGCCTCGGCGACGGTCTGATCCTCGTCGTTCATCAGGCGCAGGATCTCGGCCGTGCTCATGGAGTCCAAGGACGAACTGCGCGGATTGCGGGCCTCCGTGGGCAGTCCGGCAAGGTTCATGAGCGAGATGTCCGGGGGTGCCGAGCGGTGCGTCGCGAGGTCAGGGAGTCGTAGGTGCGAGCGAGGGCGTCGCTCGAGGCCTGGAGAGAGGCGTGTGCGATGCCGACGAACAGGTAGTCGACGATCGCCAATTGCGCTGTGCGGCTGGCGGATGCGCCGGAGCGGAAGGCCGTCTCGCGCGCGGCGGACGTCAGCACGATGTCGGCACACTCCGCGAGAGGCGAGGCGGCGTTGCCGGTGAGGGCAATGGTCGTGGCGCCGAGGTCCTGGGCGGACTGGAGGGGCTCGACGGTGTCGATCGTCCGGCCCGAATGCGAGATCCCGACGGCGACCCGGCCCGGTCGCATCAGCGCAGCGGCAGTCATTCCGGCGTGGAATTCGTTCCACGCATAGGCATTCCGGCCGATGCGATGCAGCTTTTGTTGCAGGTCGTGGGCGACGCTCCCGCTGGCACCGATGCCGAAGATGTCGGTCCGGTCCGCCGAATCGATCGCGTCGACCGCCTGCTGCAGCGCGTCGAGATCGAGGTGTTCGGCGGTGTCCTGCAGGGCGCGCACTTCGTGATGGGTGATCGACGCGACGATGTCGGAGAGGGTCGCGTCCTCGGCGAGATCGGGAGGGGGTTGGCGAGTGCCCGACCCGAGCGCGCGTTCTCGTGCGGCGGCGCCGGCGAGCGCAAGGCGCAGCTGGGGGTACCCCTTGAATCCGGTGCGGCGGCTGAAGCGGGTGATGGTGGCGACGGAGGTGGAGGCCTGCTCGGCGAGACCGGTGATGGACAGCCTCGCCGCGGCGCCGGGATCGCGAATGATGATGTCGGCGACACGGTGCTCCGCGGGCTGCAGGGTCGAGAGCATGGCGCGCAGCCGGATCAGCACGTCCTGGGCAGGGTCGGCGGGGGCCGGTGCTGTGGGCTCGTGCGACATGACGACCTCCTCCGCGGACTGTGTTGCCGTCACAGTACAGGGTACGGAAACTAACAACATCGAGCAGGATAATGATGAAAAGAATTGTCATAGGATCGCGGGCATGCATGGAGTCCTGATGGTCGACCTGGGGAAGACATCCTGCCGCGGCGCGGTCGACGGCCCGGATTCCCGGGCGACCGCCGTGGGTCCGGGTGCGCCGGGGCTCGCCTGCGCCGGCGGTCTCGAGGCGGCCGTGGAGGCCGTCCGGTCCGTGGCCGGCGCGTTGGGACACGATTGCGCGAGCGTGTCGGTGGGCGCCGCCGGCGCCCTGGCAGCGCCCACCGAGGCCGGGGTCATGGCCCGCCGTCTGGTGGACGAGCTCGGGATGTCGTGCGCCGTCGTGGCCGGCGACGTCATCACCGCACATGCCGGCGCCCTGTCGGGATCACCGGGCGTCGTCGTGGTCGCGGGCACCGGGCTGGCGGCCCTCGCCGTGGAGGCCTCCGGTGAGACTCATCTGGTCGACGGGGCCGGTCCGGGCGCGGGCGATGTCGGCAGCGGCGGATGGCTGGGAGCACGTGTGCTGCAGGAGGCGACATCTCACGACGGGACGGCGCGTGCTCTCGCCGCGCACCGATTCGGGCCGTCCTGGCGCGCACTCGCCGCACGGGAGGATCCGCCGTCGGTGCGGGAACGGGCGAGCGTCGTGCCGGACCTCGACATGGCAGCCGAGGCCGGCGACCCGGAGGCCGCCGACCTGGTGCGCGAGTCCGCGCACGCCGTGGCCGCCGCGATGGGCGCCGCCGCGGCCACGATTCCGGGACGCGAGACGGTGGACGCCTGCCTGGTCGGCGGCCTGACGGGACTGGGAGACACCTGGTGGCAGGCCCTCACCACCGCGGTCGCACGAGGCGCACGGGTCCGCGTCAGGGCTCCGGACGGCGACGCGCTCGACGGCGCCCTGCTGCTCGCACGGGATCGCTCGCTCCCGCACCAGGGGCACGTGCACCGCGTCGGCGCGGGGGAGCGGCCATGATCGTTCTGGGCGCGATCTCCGGTACCTCGATCGATGGGATCGACGTGGCCGCGGCGCGGTTCAGCGGGGCGGGCACCCCGACGCTGCACCTGGAGACCCTGGGCGCGCGCACCGTGCCGTGGAGCCCGCGGGTGCGGGCGGAGCTGCTCGACGTGCTTCCTCCCGCGCCCACGACGGTCGCCCAGGTCTGCCGTCTGGATGTGCTCGTCGGCCGAGAGATCGCCGCGGCGATCGGCGGCCTCCAGCGTGACCTTCCCGGCGGACACGCGGACCTCGCGGTAAGTCATGGGCAGACGCTCTATCACTGGGTCGAAGGCGGAATCGCCCACGGGGGAATGCAGATCGGCGGGCCCGCGCACATCGTGGAAGAAACCGGCCTGCCGGTCGTGTCCGATCTGCGCAGTGCGGACATCGCCGCGGGCGGCCAGGGGGCGCCGCTCGCCGGCATGCTCGACGCCCTCGTCCTTCGCGGAGCCGAGGGGCAGGTCGGCCAGGCCGCCGCTCTCAATCTGGGAGGCATCGCCAACGTCACGATCGTGCGCCCCGACGAGGTGATCGCCTTCGACACCGGCCCGGCCAACTGCCTGATCGATGCGGCGATCCACGCCCTGACAAGGGGCCGCGAGAGTCACGATCACGACGGCGTTCGAGCGCGCCGCGGCGTCGTCGACCGGGAAGCCCTCGGCCTCCTGCTGGCGGACTCCTACTATGCCGAGTCCGCGCCCAAATCCACCGGCCGGGAGCACTTCGATGCCGGTTATGTGCGGCGGATGCTGGCCTCATACAAGGATCTCGCGCCCGACGATCTGATCGCCACACTCACCGAGCTGGCCGCAAGGACCGTCGCCGACGCCCTGCGTCCGTATGACGTGGCGCGCGTGTTCGGCTCCGGTGGCGGGATGCGCAACCCGGTCCTGGTGTCGCGGATCGCCCATCACCTGGGAGAAGTTCCTCTCTGCTCATCGGAGGAGTTGGACCTGCCGGTGGACGGGAAGGAGGCCTACCTGATGGGGCTGCTGGGGTATCTGACGTGGCACGGCATTCCCGCGGTGCCGGCCGGCCGCGGCGGGCGCCCTCTGACCGGGGCGCGGCGCGCCACCGTGCTCGGGCGCCTCAGTCCCGGGCGGTCCGCGCTGCGGCTCCCGGAGCCGGCCATGGCACCCACGACGATGACGGTGTCGGCGAGCCGGGACACGATCTAAAAAGTTTTCTATAGGTCTGCCCATGTGTCGTGAGTTTTACGTAGGCTGCTCCGAGTAGCCGCGTCACCATCGACCGGACCACGTGGAGGAGCCGAACATGCGCACCAGACTGACCACCGGCATCGTCGCCGTCGCCACCGCGGGGCTGCTGCTCGCCGGATGCGGAGACGACGGATCGACCTCGTCCAGCGGCTCGGGAGGAGGTGGCGACACGTTGACCTTCTGGGTGATGCAGGGCACCAACCCCGATGCCAGTGCCTTCTACAAGGAGGCCAAGAAGGAGTTCAAGAAGAAGACCGGCGCGACCTTGAAGATCCAGGAGGTCTCGTGGGCCGACGCCCACGACAAGCTGGTGCGCTCCTTCGCCGGCAAAACCGGACCGGATGTCTCCGAGATCGGCACCACCTGGACGCCGGAGTTCGCTCAGGCCGGTGGGCTGGTGGACCTCACCTCGAAGATCAAGAAGTCCGACGCCGACGTGCTGCCCGCCCTGAAGGACTCGGCGACCTACGACGGCAAGCAGTACGGTGTCGGATGGTATGCCGGGGTGCGAGAGATGGTCTATCGCAAGGACATCTTCGCCAAGAACCACATCAGCGTCCCGAAGAACTGGTCTCAGCTGGTGTCGGTGATCGACCAGTTGAAGAAGGCTGCGCCCGACATGGCTCCCATGCCGATCGCCGGGCAGGCGGAATTCGACGCGTACCCGTTCATCTGGGCGGCCGGCGGCACGATCGCGAAGCAGAAGGGCGACGACTGGGTCAGCACGATCGACGGGGCGAAGGCCAAGGCGGGTCTGACGTTCTATACCGACCTCGCGCTCAAACACCAGTCGTCGACGACCGGTGCGGCCACCTGGAAGGAGACCGACCTGCTGGACTCCTTCACGAAGGAGAAGGCCGCGATGGTCATCCAGGGCAACTGGACGCCCAAGACCGTCATCGAGAAAAACCCGAAACTCAAGGGCAAGATCGGAGTCTTCCCGATTCCGGGCGAGGACGGCGGGATCGCGCCGGTCTTCGTCGGCGGATCGAACCTGTCCATCCTGGCCAACAGCGCTCATCAGGACCTCGCCTGGAAGTTCATCGAGATGATGACCACCGGTAGTCTCGCCGAGAAGTGGGCGAAGCAGACCGGATACTTCCCGGGCACCACCTCGGCACTGAAGACCTTTGCGAACAGCGATGACCCGCTGGTCGCACCGTTCGCCAAGGCCATGGAGAAGGCCGGACACAACGTGCCCAGCGCGCCGCAGTGGGGTGCCGTGCAGGGCGACAAGACCGTCGTGCAGATGTTGCAGAGCATTCTGACCGGCACGTCCGTCGACGACGCCACGAAGAAGGCCGCCGAGGCGATGGACAAACAGCTGAACCAGAGTTGATCCGTGCCGCAGTCGAAGTTTCGGCCGTGGCTGCTGCTGGCCGGTCCGTTGGCCGTCATCGGCGGCCTGCTGCTCTACCCGATCGTCCGGGTCGTGGTGCTGTCGTTCCAGCATTTCGGACTGAAGGAGATCGTCCAGGGCACCACGACGTGGATCGGATTGGACAACTACGGGGAGGTGTTGTCCGGCTCCTATCTGTGGCGGACGGTGCTGCCGAACACCCTGGTCTTCGCCGTCATCGCCGTCGGCGGCACGATCGTGTTCGGCACCCTGGTCGCCCTGCTGATGCAGTCGGTCGGTGCGAAGGTGCGTGCCCTGCTGGTGGGTTCGGCGCTGGTCGCCTGGGCGCTGCCGGCGGTCACCGGCACCTACGTGTGGGTGTGGATCTTCGACCCGGACAGCGGGGTGGTGCGCAAGGCGCTGCAGGGGGTCGGTCTGCTCGGGCCCGAGGGGTTCAACTGGTTTACCGAGCGTCTGTCGTTCTACGCGATCGTGGTGGTCAACGTCATCCACCACAGCTATCCGTTCATCGCGATCACGGTCTTCGCCGGCCTGTCGACGGTGCCCACCGAGCTGTACGAGGCCGCCAAGATCGACGGAGCCGGTGCGTGGCGGCGCTTCCGGTCGATCACCCTGCCGCTGATGCGGCCGGTCTTCGCCGTGGTCACGATCCTGTCGACGATCTGGGATTTCAAGGTGTTCACCCAGATCTACCTCATGCCCGGAGGCGACGGCGGCAATCCGGACGTGTTCAACCTCGGGGTGTGGTCCTACGTCACCGGCATCAACCAGACCAAGTACGGCCTCGGGTCCGCGGTGGCGGTGCTGCTGACCATCGTGCTGCTGCTCATCACCCTGGTCTACCTGCGCTTCCTCTTCCGAGAGGACAAAGAGTGAATACACCACACCGTTCTGGGCACGGCGCCGCGTTCTGGTGGCGCGGCCTCGCCGTCACCGGGGTGTTGCTGTTCACCCTGTTCCCGGTCTATTTCATGCTGAGCACCGCGTTCAGCACATACGCGCTGTCCGGGACCGACAGCCTCTTCCCGAGCCACCCGAGTTTCACTCATTTCGTCGAGATCTTCGAGCACGGCAATTTCGGCACCTACCTGATGAACTCGGCCATCGTCACCGTGGCCACGGTGATCGTCTCGGGAGCGTTGGCGCTCTTCGGCGCCGTGGCGATCGCCCGCTTCCGCTTCCGCTTCCGCACGACGATGCTCGTCCTCGTGCTCATCGTGCAGATGCTTCCCGCAGAGGCCCTGGTGATTCCGCTCTTCCTGCAGATGAAAGACCTGCGGATGCTCAACTCTCTGGCCGGTCTGGCCCTGGTCTACGTGGCCTTCAGCCTGCCCTTCGCGATCTGGAACCTGCAGGGCTTCGTCGCGGCCGTCCCGCGCGAGCTGGAGGAGGCTGCCTACCTCGACGGATGCGGTTGGTGGCACATGTTCCGGTCGATCCTCCTTCCCCTCACCGTGCCCGGACTCGTGGCGACCAGTGCGTTCTCGTTCGTGATGGCCTGGGAGGAATTCGTGTTCGCGATGACCTTCTTGAGCAAGGACCAGTTCCGCACCGTCGGGATCGGATTGAAGGAGTTCTTCGGACAACACACCAATGACTGGGGTGGTCTGATGGCGGCCTCGACCGTCGTCACCATTCCGGTCGTCGTGATTTTCGTGATCGCCCAACGCCGCCTGGGCGCGGGCCTCGCCGCCGGATCGGGGAAATGAGATGAGCACACCCGACGACGTGACCCGCCTGGCCCTCCAGGTGCTCAAACCCGGTTTTGCCGGCACCCGCACCCCGCCGTGGCTCGCCGACGCGGCCGGGCGAGGCCTCACCGCGGTCTGCTACTTCGGCCACAACACGGTGGAACCGGAGCAGACCGCAGCATTGTCGAAGGAGTTGCACTCCTTGGGCGTCGGCCTGATCACCACGGACGAAGAGGGCGGGATCGTCAGCCGCCTGGGCGCCCACCACGGGTCCCGGCACGTGGGGGCGGCCGCGCTGGGGCGGGCCGACGACATCGACCTGACCCGGTCCGTGGCGCGCCTGATCGGTGCCGACCTACGGGAGGTCGGCATCGACGCCGACCTGGCACCGGTGGCCGACATCAACAGCAATCCCGCCAATCCGGTGATCGGGGTGAGGTCGTTCGGAGCGGATCCGCAGACCGTGTCCCGTCACGCCGTCGCGTATGCCGAGGGGCTGGCCGATCAGGGCGTCCTCGCCTGTGCCAAACACTTCCCCGGTCACGGCGACACCGCCGTCGACTCGCACGTCGGCCTGCCCAGGGTCGACGTGACGCTCGAGGTGTTGCGCCGCCGAGAGCTGGTGCCGTTCGCAGCCCTCGTCGGGGCGGGGGTGCCGATGGTCATGACGGGCCACCTCCTCGTGCCGGCCCTCGACCCCGCCCGACCGGCCACTCTCAGCCCCCGGATCATCTCGCTGCTGCGCGACGACCTGGGCTTCGACGGCGTGGTCGCCACCGACGCCCTCGACATGGGCGCGATCGGCGAGACGGTCGGCCTCGCCCGCGGGTGCGTGGAGGCGCTGAGGGCGGGGTGTGACCTGCTCGGTCTCGGCAATCCGGTGCTCGGCCGCACCGATGGGTCGGACGAGCGAATCTTCACCACGGCCCACACCGCCATCGTCGAGGCGGTGCGGTCCGGCGATCTGGCCCATGAGCGTCTCGTCGAGGCTGCGCAGCGGGTAGCTCGGTTGGCCGGACATCACCCGCCGCCGGTGCCCCGGCCCCTCGACGGTGACGCGACCGATCTGCGGGCTGCGGTGGCATCGTTACGGACTCGTGGCATCGACGTGGGGATGTTCAAGGGAAGGGTGCTACGCGTCCTCGATGTCCGGCGCCGGCACAACGTGGCCGGAGGCGCCCGGTCCTCGCGGGTCGGGGAGTGGTTGGTGGCCGGCGGCGGGACGGCGGAGCACGCCTTCACGGTGGCTTCCGGGGTCGAAGGGCATGCCACCGAGGTGGCGGGCGTGGAGGAGGCGGCGGCGCTCGGTGACCCGCCGGACGTCGTGCTCACCGGCACTCCCGGCCTCGACCCCGCAGAGCGCGCGCAGCTCCTGGCCGCCCTCGACCGCAATCCGGATGCCGTCGTGATCTGTCTGGGATCCGTGTCGGACGACGCCCTGCCCGGGGCGCGACGGGTGATCTTCACGCGGGGAGACAGCCTGCCGACGGCCCGGGCGGTCACCGATCTGTTGAGGTGAGCGCGCAGACCTGCGATGTGCCCCGATGTGTGCCAGGATCGGCACGGCATCACTCCCGAGCCGGAAGGTGTGACACATGGGGCGATTTCTCTCCATCGGCGTGCTCGTCGTTCTCCTGGTCATCGCGGCCGCAGCCGCCGCGATCGGGTCGTGGGCCTGGTGGGTGATCGTCGCCGTGCTCGCCTTCCTCGTGGTCGTGGGCATCTACGACCTGACCCAGCATCGGCACTCGGTGCTGCGCAACTACCCGGTCATCGGCCATCTGCGCTACCTGTTGGAAAGCCTGCGTCCCGAGCTGCAGCAGTACTTCATCGAACGCAATTGGGACGGGCGGCCGTTCGACCGCGACGTGCGCTCGATCATCTACGAGCGGGCCAAGGGGATCCACGGCGAGCAGGCGTTCGGCACCGAGCGCGACGTGGGCAAGGTGGGATATGAATACCTCGTGCACAGTTCGGCACCGCTGGAGCAGCCGTCGCAGCCGCCCCGGGTGCAGATCGGCGGGCCGGACTGCTCCCGGCCCTACAGCATGGCGCTGATGAACGTGTCCGCGATGAGCTTCGGCGCACTGTCGGCCAACGCGATCATGGCGCTCAACAAGGGCGCCGCGATGGGCGGCTTCGCCCACGACACCGGAGAGGGTGGCCTCTCGCCCTACCACGAGCGGCACGGTGGTGACCTCGTCTGGGAGATCGGATCGGGCTATTTCGGCACGCGAACCCCGGACGGTGACTTCGACCCGGCGCAGTTCCGGGAGAAAGCGAACTCGGACCAGGTCAAGCTCGTCTCGCTCAAGCTGAGCCAGGGCGCCAAGCCCGGCATCGGGGGAGTGTTGCCCGGAGCCAAGGTCAACGCCGAGATCGCCCGCACGCGCGGCGTCCCGCAAGGGCAGAAGTGCGTCAGCCCGCCGTCGCACAAGGTCTTTTCGACGCCGGCGGAACTCATCGAGTTCGTCGCGCGTATGCGTGAGATGTCCGGAGGCAAACCCGCGGGATTCAAGCTGTGCGTGGGGTCTCGCCGGGATGTGCTCGCCATGTGCAAGGCGATGCTGTCGGTCGGCACGACGCCGGACTTCATCATCGTCGACGGCTCCGAGGGGGGCACCGGGGCCGCACCTCTCGAATACGAGGACCACATGGGCATGCCCCTCACCGATGGGCTGATGACCGTCCACAACGCGCTGGTCGGGGTCGGCCTGCGCGACCGCATACGTATCGGGGCCAGTGGCAAGGTCGCCGCCGGCAACGACATCGTCAAGCGGATCATCCAGGGCGCCGACTACACCAACTCGGCTCGTTCGATGATGATGGCGGTCGGGTGCATCCAGGCGCAGCGTTGCCATACCGACACCTGCCCGGTCGGTGTCGCCACCCAGAACCCGCGTCGGCAGCGTGCCCTGGACGTGGCCGACAAGAGCGTGCGCGTGCAGCGTTACCAGGAGGCCACTGTGGCGCAGGCGGCACAGATGATGGCGTCGATGGGGGTGCGAGACCCCGGGGAACTGACTCCGGACCTGCTACGGCGCATCGTGTCGCCGACCTGCCACCAGTCGTATGCCGAGCTCTACGAATGGCTCTCGCCGGGGCAACTGCTCCAGGAGCCACCAGAGACCTGGGTCGCGGACTGGGCGGCTGCGAGCGCCGACACCTTCCGCACGCCAACCGCCAGTCAGTGAAGGAGGACAGCATGTCCACTGTCGCCGAGATGATCGTCACCGCACTCGCCGAGCACGGGGTGACCAGCGCGTGGGGTGTCGTCGGAGACGCCCTCAACCCCATCACCGATGCGATCCGCCGCGAGGATCGGCTGGAGTGGATCGGAGTGCGCCACGAGGAGGCCGCAGCCTACGCGGCCGGTGCGCAGGCGCAACTCACCGGCCGGCTCGGAGTGTGCATGGGCACCGTCGGGCCCGGCTCCATCCATCTGCTGAACGGCCTCTACGACGCGAAGAAGTCGCACGCTCCGGTGCTCGCGATCTGCGGGCAGGTGCCGACCGAGGAGATCGGGAGCAACTTCTTCCAGGAGGTCAACAACGATGTCCTCTTCAGCGACGTCGCGGCCTTCGCCCACACCGTGACGTCGGCCGGCCAGATGCCACAGTTGCTGGAGCAGGCCGTCAACACCGCTCTCGCCGAGCAGGGCGTGGCGGTCCTCACCGTCCCGGGCAACGTCGGGGGGATGGAGCTCGGCGACGACGTGCGCATCCCGTCCTTCGCCCCGGCGCCGGCCGAGTCGTCGGCTCCGGACGGTGAGGTGGATGCCGCCGCCTCGACGCTCAACGGGTCCGAGAAGGTCACCCTGTTGGTCGGCATGGGGGCCCGGAACGCGCGGCAGGAGGTGTTGCAACTCGCCGAGCGGCTGCAGGCGCCCATGGTGCTCACCTTGAAGGCCAAGGAGGGCCTGGAACAGGACAATCCGTATCAGGTCGGGCAGACTGGCCTGATCGGCAACCCTGCCGCGGCCAAGGCCCTGGACGAGTGCGACGTGCTGCTGCTCGTCGGCACCGACTTCCCCTACCACGACTGGTATCCGAAGGGGAAGAAGGTGATCCAGCTCGACATGCGCGCGGCGCACATCGGTCGGCGCACCCAGGTGCAGCAGGCCATGGTCGGCCACGTCGGTCCGACGCTGACCTCATTGCTGGGCCAGCTGAGCGCCGGCAAGTCCGACAAGCATCTGAAGAAGGCGCTCAAGGGCTACCGGTCGTGGCAGGAACGCCAGGAGCGTCTCACCGAACCCGGACACGACAGCTCGTTCCTGGGCAAGCTGCGTAGTGTCGCCGACAACCCGGATGAGCGTATCCGGCCCGAGGCCGTAGCCGCCGCCCTTGATCGCCACGCGCACGACGACACCATCTTCACCAGCGACACCGGGATGTCGACCGTGTGGCTGTCCCGATTCATCGAGATGCGGGGCTCCCGGCGGCTGCTCGGCTCCTACAACCTCGGCTCGATGGCCAATGCGATGCCCCAGGCTCTCGGTGCCCAGGCGCTGGACCGGCGGCGCCAGGTCGTCGCCTGCTGCGGCGACGGCGGGCTGATGATGCTGCTCGGCGACCTGCGCACGGCCGTGACCTATAGCCTGCCGGTGACCTTCGTGGTCTTCGACAACGGGCGGCTGGGCATGGTCAAACTGGAGCAGGAGGAGGGCGGTCTGCCGGAGTTCGGCACGGTGCTGGACAACCCCGTGTTGGCCACGGTCGCCACGGCCATGGGCCTGAAAGGGCTGCGGGTCACCGAGCCCGAGGACCTGGATGATGCGGTGCAGGAGGCGTTGGCGGCGGACACGCCGGTGCTGCTGGACGTGGTCACCAATCCTGACGAGATCTCGTTGCCACCGAAGGCCACGCCCGCCGAGGCGTGGGGCTTCGCGATCGCGAAGGCGAAGGAGACTCTCGAGAGTCGCTGACCCGGCACGCGGGGTGCCCGGCCGAGTTCCTCTACGCTCACGCCATGAGCACTTCGTGGACCCGGCTGGACAGTCATCGCCGTTGGTGCGAGCGCGGGCTCGAGCGCGTCCTGTGGTTCGTGCGCGGGTCGATCGAGCCGCGCGGGGGATTCGCCTACCTCGACCGTGACGGCCGGCCGATGTCGGGACGCGATCCGGAATTGTTCCTGACCGCGCGGATGGTGCACGTCGCGGCGCACGGCCACGCCCGCGGCATACCCGGCGCAGGCGCTCTGCTCGACCACGGGATGCAGTCGCTGACGGGTGCGTTCGCGGACGCGGACCACGGGGGGTGGCACAGCAGGTTCGTCGACCCGGCGGGCCGCAAGTCCGTCTACGACCACGTGCACGTGGCGCTGGCCGCGTCGACCGCGCACGCCGTGGGGCACCCGATCGCCGACCGGTTGATCGACCGCGTGATCGAGGTCATCGACGGACACCTGTGGGACGACGAGGCGTGCGGGCTGCGCGAGTCCTTCGCCGCCGACTGGAGCGACTCGGAGGCCTACCGCGGAGCGAACGCCAACATGCACGGTGTGGAAGCCTTCCTGGCGTTGGCCGATGCGACCGGTGAGAACCGTTGGGTGGACCGGGCGCTGCGCGTCGCGGCCCGGATCGTCGACCGGCACGCGCGGGATCGGTCCTGGCTGATCCCGGAGCACTACGACGCGTCGTGGGCGCCGCAGCCGGACTATCACCGGGATCATCCGGACGACCCGTTCCGTCCCTACGGCGCGACTCCGGGGCACAGTCTCGAATGGGCCCGGTTGCTCATCGAGTTGCACGAACACGGGGCCGACGCGGACTGGCTGGTCGATGCGGCGCAGCGACTGATGCGCCGGGCACTCGACGACGGTTGGTCCCTCGACGGGCGGCCCGGGCTGGTCTACACGGTGGACTGGTCCGGCGCGCCGGTCTCGACGGTGCGGTTGCACTGGCCGGTGTGTGAGGGCATTCAGGCGGCGGCCGCTGCGTTCCGGGTGACCGGCGACCGGCATTGGGAGCAGTGGTATCGCGTGCTGTGGGACCACGCGGCCACGTATTTCCTCGACGACCGGGGCACCTGGATCGGCGAGTTGGACGCCACGATGTCCGAGGGCGGCACGGTATGGCCGGGGCGCCCGGACGTCTATCACGGGGCCGGAGCGCTGCTCGCCCCGTTCAGTGGCCCTTCACATACTGGATGACGATCCCCACCGGGACACTGACGAGGACGATGACCACCAGCGTCTGGTAGACCCACCGCAGCACCTGGGTGTGCGCGCCACGGGAGAACACGACGAAGGTCGCCAGGGCGATGACGAGCAGGGCGCTGCCGACGTCGGTGACCACGGCGCGCTCGGTCACCGTGCCGGCGATCACCAGGCCGTTGCCGACGTTGAAGAGCAGCACCTGGCCAAGGAGGGCGGGTGGGCTCGGCTCGCGCGCGGCGAGGATCGTCTCCCCGACGCCGAGCGCGACCTGGACGACGCCGGGCACCAGCACGAGGTAGGCCACCGCCCACACCTGGTGCTCGGTGGGGGAGTGCGCCACGACCGCGGCGAGCATGCCGCCGGCGATGATGCAGCAGGCACCGATCACCCCGAAGGGAAGCAGCGTCCGAGGACGACCGATGAGCCGTTCGAGGGTCATGACCGAATCCTAGGAGCGTCGCCGGCGGCCCTCTCGGCCGGTGGTGGGCGGTGAGACCGCGGCTGGGCCGGCGGCCAGCGGACGCTTACGTCCGACACAGGTTCCCCACAGATTCGTTATCTAATCTTTACCGAAAGAGCTGGTGTTCCCGAGGAAAGGCTGATCTGTGACCGGACTTCTCGCTCTTCGCGAGACGGACACCACCTCGTCCCGCCGCAGCCCCGCGCGCTCGGCCACCTCCCAGGGTGGCACATCTCAGCGCGCGGACATCCAGGGGATGCGCGCGATCGCCGTGCTGCTCGTGGTCGCGAGCCATGCCGGCATCAAGGATCTCTTCTCCGGCGGCTACATCGGCGTCGACATCTTCTTCGTGATCTCCGGGTTCCTCATCACCGGGGTGCTGGCCCGCGAGGTTCACAAGACCGGGCGGGTATCCTTCGCCACGTTCTATGCACGACGCGCCCGGCGTATCCTGCCGGCCGCCTCGCTCGTGCTGCTGGTGATCGTCGTCGCGTCGGCGGCCGTCTACACCGACGGCCACCTCGACCAGGTCACCAAGGACGTCGGCTGGGCCGCCTTCTTCGCCGCCAACCTCAACTTCGCGCTCGCGAACACCGACTACTTCGCGGTCAACTCGTTCGAGACGCCGGTCCAGCACTTCTGGTCGCTGGCGGTGGAGGAGCAGTTCTACCTGGTCTGGCCGGCGCTCGTCGCGGTGATGTTGCTCGTCCCGTGGGGTCGGCGCACCTGGACACGCCGCACGCACGACACCGGCGACTCCGGTCAGGTCGGTGCCCGAGCCGCGTTGCGCCGGCGACAGGCCCTGCGCCGTGCCGCGGTGCTGATCGCGATTCTCAGCGCGGCCTCCCTGGTGTGGTCGGTGCACGACACGGCGGTGTCGGCGCACTCGGCCTACTACTCGACCTTCACCCGGGCCTGGGAGCTCGGTCTCGGCGCGCTGCTCGCGCTCGGCGCCCATCGGGTCGGCAGGCTGCCCGCCGAGGTGAAGGCCGTGCTGTCGTGGGTCGGCCTGACGATGATCGGGTATGCCGCGTGGACCTTCACCCCCTCGACGCCGTTCCCCGGTTCGGCCGCTCTGCTACCGGTCGTCGGCGCGGCGCTGGTGATCGCGGGAGGCATCGACGGCCCTCGCTACGGCGCGGCCAAGGCCCTCGGCATACGGCCCCTGCGTTTCGTGGGTGACATCTCGTATTCGCTCTACCTGTGGCACTGGCCGCTGTTGGTGATGCCCGCGGCGTTCGTGGCCCCGGATCCGCTGCGTATCCGCTACAAACTCGCACTCATCGCCATCGCGATCCTGTTGTCGTGGCTCAGCTACCGTTGGGTCGAGACACCGTTCCGCACGGCCAAGGTCTTCCGGCGCCGCAACGTGCGCACCCTCGTGCTGTGGCCGGTCGCGCTGGCCGTGGTGTTGGTGCCCACGGCCGGGATCTACCAGTCGACCGTGGCACAGGTGCCGACACCGACCAGGCCGAGCCCCAAGCAGGTGATGAAGGCCTCTACCGGCGGGCTGCGTGGCGACGTCATCGCGGCCGCCGAGAAGGCGAAGAAGGGAGCCGCGCTGCCGTCGGCGCTGCGTCCGAACCTCGTCGACCTCGCGGACGACAAGACGGAACCGGCGGACGGGTGCTGGGCGAGCGGGCGTTCGCAGACGTCTCACAAGATCTGCCCGGTCGGGGACAAGGACGCCACGACCACCGTCGTCGTGTTCGGCGACTCGCACATGGGGCAGTGGTTGAAGCCCTTGGAGACGCTGGCCAAGAAACACCACGTCAAGCTGCTGCCCATCGAGAAGGCCGCCTGCGTGCCGGCCGACGTGGAGCCCATCTTCCGCGGATCCAAGTATCCCGAGTGCGGCACCTTCCACACCTGGGCACTGAAGCAGATCAAGCGCATCGACCCGGACGGGATCATCCTCTCCGGACAGATCTCCATCCGGTTCGTCGACCCGGACACCGGCAAGATCGCCTCGGACGCGCAGGGCACGAAGCTGTTCGAGGCCGGCGCGAAGCGAACCCTGGAGAAGCTGCACAAGATCACGCCGAACGTCACCGTCATCTCGGACCAGACCAACCTGCCGAAGGATGCCGAGACCTGCCTGGGGGCGCGCACGGCCGACATGAGCACGTGTGCCGAACCGCTCAACGAGCGCTCGAAGAAGCGTGACGCGGCCTGGCACAAGGTGGCGAAGCAGACCGGCAGCCGGTTCGTGGACATGCTGCCGTGGCTGTGTGCCGACGGCGAGTGCCCCCTGGTGATCGACGGCGACATCGTCTACCGCGACAAGCATCACCTGTCGACGACGTATGCCGAGAAGCTCACCCCCGTCCTCGGCAAGAAGCTGCGCCTCGGCGACCTCTGAGTGCCGAGCGCGCACCCGGCCCGGCCGGTCTGCACGTGGCCTCGCCGAGTCGTCCGGTCGAGACGCCCGGCGAGGTTGATACGAGCGGGACTGGTGGTGCAGAATGGACCCACATGTCACAGTGACAGACGGCATGGACCGGCGGTCGGCGAGGTCGTTGGGGAAGACGTCCCTCGCACCGTAGGAGGCCCGGATGTCTGCTGTGAACTCGCGTCCCGTGACGCGCGGGGTGGTGTTCGTTCACGCCACCCCTACTGCGCTGTGCCCGCATATCGGCTGGGCGCTCGAATCCGCCCTGGGGTCGGCGGTGCGTCTGGAGTGGACGAAGCAGCCGGTCGCCTCCGGCATGGTGCGCACCGAACTGTCCTGGATGGGAGAGCCGGGCACGGGTGCGCGGCTGGCGAGCGCGCTGCGCGGCTGGGACAAGGTGCGCTTCGAGGTCACCGAGGAGCCCAGCCCCGGAAACGACGGGTCGCGGTGGTCACACACGCCGGCCCTCGGCATACATCACACGTGGACGTCCGCCTCCGGTGACGCCGTCGTCAACGAGGACCGACTGCGCTCGGCCCTGGCGGCGAGCAAGGGCGACCCGGACGCCTTCCGCGTGGAGATGGCCGAGCTGCTCGGCACCGCGTGGGACCAGGAGCTGGAGCCCTTCCGGTATGCCGGGGACGGTGCGCCCGTGCGCTGGCTCCACCGGGTGTCGTAGAGACCACACCGGCCGGGCCGCGTCGGCCCCGGCCGGGCGTCGTGCGAACGGGTGGTCAGACGCTCTTGACGACGACGGCGATGTTGTGGCCGCCGAAGCCGAACGAGTTGTTGAGCACCGCGACGTCGCCGTCGGGCAGGGCCCGGTGTGACCCGTGGACGAGGTCGAGACCGACCTCGGGGTCCGGCTCCGTGAGGTTGATGGTCGCGGGGATCGTGCGGTGGTGGATCGTCTGGATCGCGAACACCGTCTCCAAGGCACCGGCCGCGCCCAGGAGATGCCCGGTCATCGACTTCGTGCCGGTCACCGGCACGTCGTCGACCGCGGACCCGAGCAACTCGCGCATCGCCTCGGCCTCGGCCAGGTCCCCGACCGGGGTGGAGGTGGCGTGAGCGTTGACGTGCTTGATGTCGGAGACCGTGAGTCCGGCGAGGTCGATGGCCTCGCGCATCGCGCGGGTCTGCCCGGCGGGGTCGCCGGCCGTGATGTGGTAGGCGTCGGCGGACATTCCGATGCCGGCCAGCTCGGCGTAGATGGTGGCGCCGCGAGCCCTCGCGTGCTCGTAGGACTCCAGCACGATGACGGCGGCGCCCTCACCCAGCACGAAACCGTCGCGACTGACGTCCCACGGTCGCGAGGCGCCGGCCGGGTCGTCGTTGCGCTTCGAGAGTGCCTGGGCCGCGGCGAAGCCCGCGATCGGCAGCGCGTGGATCGCCGCCTCGGTGCCGCCGGCGACGACCATGTCCGCGCGGCCCTTGCGGATGATGTCGGCGCCGTAGCCCATGGCCTCCGCCCCCGAGGCACAGGCCGCCACCGTCGCATGGGCGCCCGCCCGGGCCTTCAGGTGCAAGGAGACGTTGCCGGCCGCGGCGTTGGGCATCAGCATCGGCACGGTGAGCGGATAGACCCGCCGCGGGCCTTTCTCCTTCAGGTTGTCGTACTGCGCGAGCAAGGTGTGGACCCCACCGATGCCGGTCCCGATCGCGACGGCGAGCCGCTCCGGCTCGATCTCGGGGGCCCCGGCGTCGTCCCAGGCCTCCCGGGAGGCGATCATCGCGTACTGCGAGAACGGATCCATCCGGCGGGTCTCGACCTTCTTGAGGACCTCTGCGGGGTCCTGTTTGAGGGTGGCGGCGAAGGTGACCGGCAAGGCGTAGTCGGTGACCCAGTCCTCCTCGATGGTGCGTGCTCCGGCTTCGCCCGCAAGGAGCGCGTCCCAGGTCTGGGATGCGGTCCCGCCGAGAGGGGTCGTCGCCCCGAGGCCGGTGACGACGACGCGCTGATCTGCGCTCATGAATCAAGTGCTCCTTGTGGGTGCTGGTATGCCGTGGGTGGGGCCGGTTCCCAGGTCCTGCCCCGGTCGCTCGGGGCAGGACCTGGGTGGGTCAGCCCTGAGCCTTCTGGATGTAGTTGACGGCGTCGCCGACCGTGGACAGGTCCTTGACGTCGTCGTCGGGGATGCGCACGCCGAACTTCTCCTCGGCGTTGACGACGATCGTCATCATCGACAGCGAGTCGATGTCCAGGTCGTCGGTGAACGACTTGTCGGGCTGCACGTCTCCCGCGTCGACGCCGGTCTCCTCGTTGACGATCTCGGCGAGACCTTCCAGGATCTCCTGCTCACTTTGCGCCATGGCGTGATTCTCCTTCGTCGTCGCCCGGTGGGGCGAATCGGTGTTGCGGTGTTGACAGGGCTGACTCGGATACCCGCCGAGTCTCGGGTAACTCTAGTGGAGGAGCGGGCGTTCGGTGGTCCTCCCGGCGGCCTCAGGGCAGTTCGACGACCTGCGCCGCATAGACCAGGCCGGCGCCGAATCCGATCTCCAGGGCCAGGCCGCCGGACGGCGCCTCACCCTGCCGCAGCATGCGCTCGGTGGCGAGCGGGATCGACGCGGCGGACGTGTTGCCGGTCTCGGCGATGTCGCGGGCGACGGGGATGTCGGCGGGGAGGTTCAGTTGCTTGATCATCTGGTCGATGATGCGCATGTTGGCCTGGTGCGGGATGAACGCATCCAGGTCGGACGCCTTGATCCCGGCCTTGTCGAGGGCCTGCTGCGCGATCGGCGCCATGCCCCAGACGGCCCAGCGGAAGACGGACTGGCCGGCCATCGCGATCGTGGAGGCCTCGGCGGCGTTCGCGACCTCGAAGGTGCTGTAGTCGGGCTGTTCGCCGGTGGCCTCGACGTGCTCCCAGATGCGCCGGATGTCATCCCAGCTGACCCGCTGCTTGATCGTCGACCACTTGTCGCCGTCGGAGCCCCAGACGGTGGGCCCGATGCGAGGCACGTCGGACGGACCGACAACGGCGGCGCCCGCGCCGTCGGCCAGGATGAACGAGGTCCCGCGGTCGTGGCGATAGGTGTACTGCGACAGCTTCTCGACGCCGATCACCAGGACGTGGTCGGCGCTGCCCGAGCGCACCATGTCGCTCGCGAGAGAGATGCCGTAGCAGTAGCCGGCGCACGCCGCGGAGATGTCGAAGGCCGGGGCGCCGTTGGCGCCGAGGCGAGTCGCCAGCAGCGGGGCGGCGGCAGGAGTCTGGTAGGGGTGGCTGACGGTCGCCATCACCACGGCGCCGATCTGATCGGCGCGCAGGCCGGCCATCTCGAGCGCGGGCCGGGCGGCGGCCTCGGCCATGTCGACGACCGACTCGTCCTCCCGGGCGAAGCGACGGGTCTCGATGCCGGACCGCTCACGGATCCACTGATCGGAGGAGTCGATCCAGGTGCAGACCTCCTCGTTGGTCACGACGCGCTCGGGCCGGTAGCCGCCGACGCCGAGGATTCGCGACGCGCGCCCCCCGCCGTCGAGAGCGATCGTTCCGGTGCCCTTGGGAGTGGGCCGGTCTGCCATGTCAGGCCTCCTTGTCATCGGGTCGTCCTGTGCCGTGTTCGGCGAGCATGGCGCGCGCCTGCTCCAGGTCGTCCGGGGTCTTGAGTGCGAGGGACGGCACGCCGCGCAGTCCGCGCTTGGCGAGCCCGACGAGCGTGCCGGCCGGGGGAAGCTCGATGAGCCCGGTGACCCCCGATTCCGAGAGGGTCTCCATCGTCAGGTCCCACCGGACCGGGTTGGCGACCTGGCCGACCAGCCGCTCGAGCATGTCGGCCCCGCCGGTCACCGCCTGCCCGTCCCGGTTGCTGAGCAGCGTGATCCGCGGGTCGGCCGGCGTGAGGGCGGCCGCCTGCCGGGCGAGGACGTCGACGGCGGGGGCCATGTGCTCGGTGTGGAAGGCACCGGCGACCTTCAAGGGGATGACCCTGGCCCTGGCCGGAGGGTCCGCGCGCAGTGCGTCCAGTTGCTCCCTCGTGCCGGCGGCGACGATCTGGCCGCCCCCGGTCATGGTG
>CAZMLG010000005.1:0-46670 GCA_964566985.1 uncultured Intrasporangiaceae bacterium | reverse complement strand
GCTCCACCTCGCCGCCGAAGTCGGCGTGGCCGGGGGTGTCGATGATGTTGATGGTCACCCCGTCCGGGTGGCCCTCGTCCACCGCTCCCTTGCCGCGGTAGTGGATGGCGGTGTTCTTGGCGAGGATGGTGATGCCCTTCTCCCGCTCGAGGTCGCCGGTGTCCATCACCCGCTCACCGGTGGTCTCGACGGTCTGCCGGTCGCCGAAGGCGCCGGTCTGCCACAGCATCTTGTCCACCAAGGTGGTCTTGCCGTGATCGACGTGGGCAACGATGGCAACGTTGCGCACGTCACCGCGAGTCTGTAAGGGCATGATGGCTACTATCTCAGGTTTTTGTGCGCGCTCTGGCCACGGGGCGGCCCTTCGCGTCGCGGGCGGCGCTCCTCTCGCGAGCCGCGAGCGCCTGGGATCGAGTCGGCTCGTCCACCGATGAGCTTCGAGCGCGGGTGGGTGTCGGTGGTCGGTTTTACAGTAGACACATGTTCGAGAAGCAGGATGAGACACGAGAGGCACGGTCATCGACGCCGGCGCCCCTCCCACGCGGCGATGCTCGCGCCGGGCGCTTGCGTTCGATCCCGGACACCGATCCTGGCCATGAGGGTGATCCCGGCCGGCGTGATGCGGTGAGCCTGGCCGACTTCGAAGCCTTCGTGACGCGCGTGACCCGCGTCGACCCCGACGTGAGCGATGAGACGGGGATTGATCACATCGCGGCCCTCGAGCGGCTCAAGGCCGCCTGCGCGGCCGGTCAGGCCCGCTTGACCGCGCAGATCCATGCGCACCAGACCGCGCGTGATCGAGCCCGCCATATCGACCGGGCACAGACCGCCCGCTCGGTCGGCACCCAGATCGCACTGGCCCGTAAGCAGACCCCGCAGCGCGGCAACCAACACCTCGGCCTCGCCCTGGCGCTCACCCACGAAATGCCGTGCACCCTCGAGGCGCTCACCGGTGGGCGGATCAGCGAATGGCAGGCCACCTTGCTGGTGCGCGCGACCGCGTGTCTGTCGGCCGAGGACCGCGGCCGGGTCGACACCGAGTTGGCGCCCAGGATGGGGACGCTGTCCGACCGGCGGTTGGAGGCGGCCGCCAGGGCCGCGGCCGCACGCCTGGATCCGGCCTCGGTGGCCGCGCGGCGCCGCAGGGCCGAGGGTGACCGGCGAGTGACCGTGCGGCCCGCACCGGACACCATGACCCATCTGACCGGGCTGTTGCCCGTCAAGGACGGCGTCGCCTGCTACGCCGCCTTGACGGCCGCCGCCGACGCGGCCCGCGCGGCCGGAGACACCCGCTCTCGCGGGCAGGTCATGGCCGATACGCTCACCGCCCGGGTCACCGGGCGGCAGGCCGCCGAGGGGCCCGACGTGGAGATCAACCTGATCATGCCCACCGACACCTTCCTCGGCTACGGAAAGACTCCCGGGTGGGTGCCCGACTACGGACCGATCCCCGCCGACCTGGCCTCCTGGTGGGCCCACGGCTCCTCTGGCACGGCCGAGGCGGGCAGCGCCACGAGCAGCAACGCGGGCAGCGACGCGGACCAGGTCGGGCGTCAGCGCGCGAAACGGTTCATCCGGCGCCTGTTCGCCACTCCCGACATGAACCGGCTGGTCGGTTGGGGGTACCGCCCGCTTGCGGGGGAGAGAGTGGGCGGCGCGAATATTCGGGGCTGCTCGCGAAATTCTTGGTCATTCGCGACCAGACGTGCCGTGCTCCCGGCTGCGACGCGCCGATCCGGCATCTGGACCACATCACCCGGCACGCCGACGGCGGCGCGACCACCGCGACCAACGGACAAGGCCTGTGCGAACACTGCAACTACCTCAAAGACCATCCGGACTGGCAGGTCACCAGTCGACCTGACGCCGACGAACCACCGCCACGCCATCCCCGAAGGACCAGCGTGACCGGACGCGGACAACCCACCCGCGACACCGGCGCCTGGCAACACACCACCTGGACCACACCCACCGGCCACACCTACCACTCCGGCCCACCACCACCCACCGGGACCTGACGCACCGACCGGCACCGGGGCACACCCGAATCGGACCTGGTTAGGCTGCCGGACATGTCCGCCGCACACCGAGCAGACCACGCCCCTGCCCGCCTTCGAGGTGACCCTGATGACCATGCCGACCTGGGACCAATTCATGGCTCCGGTGCTGAACGCCTTGCTCGACGGTGAAGTCCGTCGGCGCCGTGAACTATACGAACTACTCGCGGACACCCTCCGACTCACCTCTGAAGAACGCGCGGAGACTCTCAACTCGGGACAACTGAAGTTCCACAACCGGATCGGCTGGGCCACGTCCTACTTGTATCGCGTCGGAGCCCTGGAACGACCGGAGCGGGGACAGTATTCGATCACCGACATCGGGCGGAAGCTGCTCACAGAACACCCGGACGGCATCACCGAGAAACACCTACGCGCGCTGACAGGCGCCCCGGACGCACCACACACTGCACAGGATCTCAAGGCGATGGAGGGGGCCGCCGCCCCCCTCGGAGCCGATCTGGATCAACACGGTGACGCGACGACGCCCCTCGACCCGGTAGAACAGATCGAGGACGGTGTCGCGCGGCTGCATGCAACCGTTGCGGCAGAGCTCCTCGCGCGCTTGCACGATCACGAGCCCGCCTTCTTCGAGCAGGCGGTCCTCGACCTGCTGATGGCGATGGGGTACGGCGGAGCGGAGGGCACCGCCACCCGCACCCAGCTGTCCAACGACGGTGGCATCGACGGCATCGTCGACCAGGATGCCCTCGGTCTGGCCAGGATCTATGTGCAAGCCAAACGGTATGCCGTGGACTCAGCGGTCGGACGACCTGAGATCCAAGCCTTCGTTGGAGCCCTGCACGGGAACCAGGCCGGCCAAGGTGTCTTCATCACCACGGGCCGATTCAGCTCCGGCGCCCGTGCCTACGCAGAGTCCGTCCCCACCCGCGTCGTGCTGGTCGATGGGCAGCGCATGGCATCGCTGATGATTCGTTATGGCGTTGGAGTCCAGGTTCGGCGCACCGTGCAGATCGTCGAGATCGACGAAGACTTCTTCGAATAGGCCGCCCGGCGTGCGGGCGTACCGGACCCGGCCGGGCACCGCGGCTCGCCTAGAATTGACAGGCAGTGGAACTGACCAAGGGAGCCGGACGGCTCGCACGTTCCGCCGCGTTCGCGGGCGCGGCGGTGGCGTTGGCGCTCGCGGCGCACGTCGGCGCGGGCGGACGCGCGCCCGGGCCGGGCATGATCGCCCTGTGCACCCTGGTCACCGCGATCGTCTTCATGGCCCTGACCGGCCGCCGCCTCGGCCGCACGACCACGATGGTCTCGCTCGGCCTCCTGCAGGTCGCGCTGCACACGACGTTCTCCGCGGCCACCGGCGCAAGCCCCACCGACCACTACGCGAGCGTCTGCGGTCACGCACATCTGCTGTCACACGGGGTGATGCCCGCGGGCACCCCGATGCACATGGGGCCGCTCATGCTGCTGACCCACGTCGGAGCCACCGTCGCCCTCGGGATGCTGCTCTCCCACGGCGAGGCGCTGCTGTGGTCGCTCTCCGCCTACGTCGGCCTGAGGCTGCCCCGCCCCGGCCCCGCGCCCGCGCTGTGGCACACCCCGGCGCCGCGGGTCGGGCCGGCCACACCGGTCATCGCCGCCGTCGACCCGGTCCCCTGTCGCCGTGGACCCCCGGCCGGGCGCTTCGCCTGACTCCGAGACCGCGAGCACCACTGTGCTCGCGGGCATTCCACGACGATCGAAGGACACCATGAAACCCCAGAAGTATGCCGTGCGCGCGGCCGGCGTGACCGGCCTCGGCACCGCCGTGTTCCTCGGCGGCGCGGCCGCCGCGTCCGCACACGTGCGGGTCACCCCGAGCACCACCGACAGCGGGCAGTTCAGCGTGCTGACCTTCCGTGTGCCCAACGAGGAGGCGAAGGCCGACACCACCTCGCTGACCATCACCCTCCCGCAGAAGGACCCCTTCCTGAGCGTGAGCGCCCGACCGGTGCCGGGATGGAAGGTCACCACGCACACGGCCGAGCTCCCGAAACCGGTCACCCACGACGGCGCGACGGTCACGAAGGCCGTCCGCACCGTCACCTGGACGGCGAAGGACGGCCACGGCATCGCACCCGAACAGTTCCAGCTGTTCTCGCTGTCCGTCGGGCCGCTGCCCGATGCCGGCGACCAGGTCCTGCTGCCGGCCACGCAGACGTATTCCGACGGAAACGTGGTCAAGTGGAACCAGAAGCAGCACGGCAAGACCGAACCCGAACACCCCGCACCGGCATTCGACGTGACCGCCGCGGAGGCCCAGGACGGCCCGGAGCAGGCGGACCCGTCGACGACCGACGACACGGCACGGTGGCTCGGCGGGGCCGGCCTGGCGGCCGGCGTCGTCGGGATCGGTGTCGGGGCGGCCGGCCTACGGCGCCGCGGGTCCGGTGACGCCTCATGATGAGGATGCGATCGACCCTCGTGCTCGTGGCGCTTCTCACCGCGGCGTTCACGCTGTCGACGGCACCCGCGGCCTCGGCGCACAACGTGCTCGAGTCGACCTCCCCCGCCGACGGGTCCACGCTCGAGCACACGCCGACCAAGGTCGTGCTGACGTTCAACAATCCGTCCATCGCCACGGGCACGGTGATCGAGGTCGACGGGCCTTCCGGTGACGCCTCCGCAGGGAAGCCGAAGCTCGTCAACCACAAGGTAATCCAACCGTTGAAGCCGGGGTCGCCGGCCGGGAAGTACACCGTGCGGTGGCGGGTGACGTCGGTCGACGGTCACCCGGTCAGTGGCACGTTCCACTTCACCAGCAAGGCACCCGGCAAGGGCACACCCTCCGCGTCGGCGGGAGCGACCCCGGTCGGTCCGGCCGCCACCACGCAGCCGCCGCGCCCGGCCACCGAGGCATCCGGCAGCAACCCGTGGCCGTGGGTGCTCGTGGTCGCGGTGGTGATCGTCGCGGGCGCCGTGCTGGTCGCCACGCGGCGCCGGGGTCACGAGCGCTGACCGACGTCGAGGCGATCAGGCCATGCGGCGCCTGATCGCCTCGACCACCGGCCGATCGTCGGCCAGCCAGGGCACGTCGAACAGCTCGCCCTTGGCCAGCCAGAGCAGGCGGTCGTGGTCCTGGAGCGGCTCCGGTAGGCGGCTGCCGGCGACCCGGGCGATCCACACGCTCATGACGTATGCCGAGCCCAGCGGCCACGCGCCCTCCATCGGCCCGGGCACCTGGTCGCCGATCCGGATCTCGATGCCGAGCTCCTCGAGCAGTTCGCGGTGCAGCGCCTCGAGATCGCCTTCGCCCGGCTCGACCTTGCCGCCCGGCAGCTCCCATCCGCCGGCATGGGCCCTCGGCGCGGTGCGCCGGGCGGCCAACAGCATGTGTGGCGTCGTCAGGTCGTCGACGAGCGCGGCGCCGACCACGCGACGTCGCGGGGGAGGAAGAGCAGACGGCATACCTCCAGTGTGCCGCTGTGGAGCCATGCCGCCCGCCCTCTCCCGGAATCAGCGCCGTGCCGTCACCAAACCGTGATCGCGGCGCGACATCTGCCGCGTCGCGCGTGGAGAGACCGGCCACCACGCATGCCGTCCGAGCAGCACCAGCGACGCGGGCAACAGCACGAGACGCACGAGCGTCGCATCCACGAGGATCGCCACGGACAGTCCGACCCCGATCTCCTTCATCTCGATCATGCTCAGGGTGGCGAACAAGGCGAAGACCGACACCATGACGACAGCCGCGCTGGTCACGACTCCGGCGGTCTCCGCCAGCGCCGTGCCCACGGCGGCCTTCGGCGGGGCGCCGCGCTGCACGTGCTCTCGCACCCGGCTGAGCACGAACACGTGATAGTCCATGGACAGCCCCATGAGGACGACGAAGAGGAAGATCGGGATCCAGGAGATCACTCCTCCGGTCGAATGGAAGTCCAAGATCCCCTCCGCCCACGAGTGTTGGAAGACCAGGGTCACCACCCCGAAGGTCGCCGCGACCGACAACAGGTTCACACCGATCGACAGCACCGAGATCACCAGGCTGCGGAAGGCCACGGTCATCATCACCAGCATCACGGCGAAGACGATGGCCAACACGACCGGCAACCCGGACGACAACTGCGCCGCGAAGTCGTGGTCCTCGGCCAGTGGGCCACCGACCGCCCACCGGGCATGCGACAGGCCGGCAGCATCGCGGGGAATCACCTCTCGCCGCAGCTGCTCCAGCGCGCCGTCGGCCGCGGTGCCACCGACCGGGTGGGTCGAGGCGAGGCCCAACACCGCGGTGCCATCCCGGCCGAATCGAACACCGCCGCGGGCGACGGTCCAGTCACCGGTGGCCTCGGCATCCCGTCCGACGCCGTCCAGGACCGCCGACGTCTCCGCCCGATCGGCGCCGGAGATCACCACCTGCGCGTCGGCGCCGTCGCCGGGAAACGCCTGCTGCACCGTGCGCATCGTCTGCACCTGTGGAATGTCACGCGGCAGGGTGTCCAAACCGTTCGGCTGCATCGTCATCCCGACCGCCGGGATCGCCAGGCCGACCATGACCGCCAGCGTCACGACCAGTGAGGTCTTCGGGCGCCGCAGCACGGGACGCAGCACCCGCCTGCTCACCGAGCCCGGACGAATGCGCTCGATCGCCCGCCAGAGCAACGGGATCCGCGGTCGATCGACCCACCTTCCGCAGAGCACCAGCAGGGCGGGCAGCACCGTGAGCGACCCGACCACGGCGATCGCCACGACCAGGATCGCGCCGGTCGCCAGGCTGTTGAAGGTGACGTTGCCGACGGCATACAGCCCGGCCATGCACGCGATCACCGCCGAGCCCGACACCAGGATGGAGTGCCCCGAGGTCTCCGTGGCGATCGCGACGGCGTCAACGGTGCCCGCCCCCCGGCGACGCTCCTGACGCTCCCGCTTGAGATAGAAGAGCGAGTAGTCGACGCCGACCGCCATGCCGATCAACAAGATCATGCTGGTCACCGTCGATTCCATCGGGATCACCCGCGAGATGGGCCCGATCAGGCCCATCGTCGCCACCACGCTGCTGAGCGCCAGCAGCACCGGAAGACCCGCCGCGATCAGTGCGCCGAAGACCAGCAGCATGATGCCCAGCGTGACCGGCAGGCTGATCGACTCGGCAGAGCCGAGATCGGAGCCCACGCGGTCCTCGACGGCTGCGGACAACGAGGCCGTCCCGGTCTCGTCCACCCGAAGCATCGGGTGCGCGTCGGCGACCTCGGCAACCACCTGCTGCACGCCCGAGACGCCCGGGTCGTGGCCGTCCGCCGGCTCCTTCACGGTCACCGGCAGCATCAGGATGTCGTGGTGCGCCGACCACACCGCGTCGCGGGTGCCCGAGACGACCGGGACCTTCGCGACCTCACCGGCGATCCGGTGAGCCACAGCGGTGGCGACGCCTTCGTCGACCGTGCCCGACCTGGCCCGGATCAGGACGTATTCGGTGTCGGGCGCTTGCAGCCCGGCGCTCTCGATCATCGCTGCCGCCCGACCGGACTCACCCACTCTTTGATCCGCCGCGGTCGGCGTCTGCATGGCGACGGCGGCGCCGATGCCGACCGCCACGGCCACCAGCACCACCCAGGCGCCGATCGCTCGCCACGGGTGCCGCGCACTCCATCGCGCCGCCCTCCCGGCGGGGCTGCCGCGGCGTGGTCCAAGGATCCTCATGTGTGTTCCTCTCGCTGTCGACGGGCCGGCGATGACCGACACGTCTCACCCTTCTGTGTGAGGACCGGCCCGTCAGGAGTGCTGACTCCCCGATCGCGGTGGACAAAACTCCACCGCCGAAGGGCCCCGGACCGGGGAGGAAGGTCCCCTGCGCCGCGGCGGATCACCGGGCAGAATCGAGGCATGCAGACACACCACGGCGCCTCCCCCGCACCGACAGGGCGTGCCGGACTCACCGCGACGGCGGCACGATCCCTCCTGTGGGCGCTGCCGGCACTGGTCGTGTCCACCGGAGTGTGGATCGGGATCGCCCTGGCACCGCTGGGCGGCCTCGGCCTGGTCATCCTGGCGAAGACGGTTCCCGAACTGGAGTGGCTGTGTGCGCGGCAGCGACGGCTGGCCGAGACGGGACTGGGCCGCCCGGTCGAGCGGCGGTATGCCGAGACGTCGGGGTTGCCGATGACCCGCCGTGTCGGGCGCTGGAGTCAGGACGGAGCACGATGGCGGGATTTCGGCTGGACCTACTACACGTCCACGGTCGGTTTCACCCTGTCGGCGATCACGGTGTCGCTGCTGCTGTATCCGCTGTGGGCGATCACGTGGTTCTTCCTGTGGCTCGGCCTGCCCGAGATCTTCGGGCATCCCTTGGGATTCCTCCACATCCACACGGCGGTGCAGGCGGGCCTCTATGCCACCGTGTCGGCGCTGGTCGCCGTCGGTCTCTGGGCGATGGCGGCGGTGCCGATCGAGACCCTCCGTCTTCGCTGGGACGCACGCATCCTCGGCGATTCCGAAGAGGACCGGCTGCGGCAGCGGGTCGCCGAGGTGACCACGTCGCGTGCCGAGACGGTCGACGCGTCGGCGGCGGAGCTGCGTCGGCTGGAGCGCGACCTGCACGACGGTCCCCAGGCGCGCCTGGCGGCGCTGGCCATGAATCTGGGACTGGCCGAGGAGATGCTGGACACGGATCCCGACACGGCCCGTTCGATGCTCGCCGAGGCACGGCGCGGGGCGTCCGGCGCCCTGGGGGATCTGCGCGCCGTCGTGCACGGCATCCACCCACCGGTGCTGGCCGATCGCGGTCTGGAAGAGGCGATCCACGCGCTCGCCATCGACCTACCGACCCCGATCTGGCTGCGGCTGGAGATCGGGGCGAGGCTGCCGGCCCCTGTGGAGTCCGCGCTCTACTTCGCCGTCGCCGAGTGCCTGGCCAACACGTCGAAGCATTCCGGCGCCGACCTGGCGAACGTGACGACGTGGCGACGGGGCGACGTGGTGCACCTCGAAGTGGGCGACGACGGGCGCGGCGGCGCCGACCCCGCCGGCAGTGGTCTGCGCGGTGTCGCTCGACGGCTGGCGGCATTGGACGGCAGGATGTCGGTGTCCAGTCCGCGAGGTGGTCCGACCGTGATCACGATGGAGGTCCCGTGCGCGTCGTCATCGGTGAGGACCACGCCCTTCTCCGGGACGGTCTGACGCGCATCCTGCAGGCCCACGACCTCGAGGTCGTCGAGGCCGCGGACAACGCCCCGTCACTCGCCCGGGCGCTGCAACGGCATACGCCCGACCTGGCGATCGTCGACGTCCGGCTGCCCCCGACGTTCACCGACGAGGGGCTGCGGGTCGCGATCGACGCACGTGCCGAGCGCCCCACTCTGCCGGTGATGGTGCTGTCGCAGTATGTCGAGCAGCTGTATGCCAGAGAGCTGCTCGACAGCGGCGACGGCGGCGTGGGCTACCTGCTCAAGGACCGCGTCTCGGACGTCGCCACCTTCATCGCCTCGGCCCGGCAGGTCGCCGAGGGCGGCACCGTGCTGGACCCGGACGTGGTCAAGCAGCTGCTGGCCCGTCAGAGCTCCGGCTCCCCCGTCGACCGGCTCACCGCCCGCGAGCGCGAGGTGCTCGAGCTCATGGCGGCCGGCCGGTCCAACGCGGCGATCGCGGCGGGTCTGTGCGTCACGGAGAAGGCCGTGGTGAAGCACGTGAGCTCCATCTTCACCAAGCTGGACCTGCCGGTCTCCTCCGACGACAACCGTCGGGTGCTGGCGGTGCTGGCCTACCTCAGCCGCTGACGACCGGGCTCTGCCGGTCCTCGTCGTCGTGCGTCGCGCGCACCCGCAGCCTCTGTCGCACGTGCGGATTGCTGAAGAACAGCGCCGCGACGAAGCCCAGGGCCACGACACCCGCCGGCAGGTAGAGCGACTCGCCCATGGCCCGGGCGAATCCGTCGCGGATCGGCTCCGGCAGCGTGCCGCTCACACTGCCGGACATGCCCGATCCTGCCTGCCCCAGATGACTGGCGAGCCGCGACTCCATGAGCACCGCGATGGCGGCGCTACCGAGCACCGCACCGACCTGCCGGGTGGTGTTGTAGACACCCGACCCGGCACCGGCGCGCTGCGGCGGAAGGGTGCGGGTGGCCGCGACCGACAGCGGCGACCACATGAACGCGTTGGCGACGCCGAGCAGCACGATCGGCAGCTCGAGCTCCCAGATGGCCACCCCCGGGCGCATGACCAGCCCCAGCCAGACCATCGCCGCAGAGAACGACGCCAGTCCGATCCCGGACAGCAGTGCCGGGTGCATCCGGTCGACGAGTCGGCCCACGCTCGGGGCGAGGGCCGCGCTGAGGACCGCCATGGGGATCAGCAGCATCGCCGCGTGCATCGGCGACATCCCGCGCACGGCCTGCGCGTAGAGCATCAGCGGGAACGCCATGGCGGTGATCCCGAAGCCGACCGTCGTGATGGCCAGGTTGGCCAGACTGAAGTTGCGATCCTTGAAGAGCACCAGCGGCACCAGCGGCTCGGCCGATCCGAAGCGCTGCCAGAGGACGAAGCCGATCATGACGACCACACCGAGCGCGATGAGCAGCGGCACCGAGATGATGCCGACCATCTGACCCCAGTCGTAGTCCTGCCCCTCCTGGATCCCGAACACCAGCAGGAACATTCCGGCTGCCGAGAGGATCACACCGACCCAGTCGAAGCGATGGGAGTGCACCGGTAGCGACGGCACCAGCCACATCGCGAGGGCGAACCCGACGACACCGACGGGCACGTTGATGTAGAAGATCCACTCCCATCCCCACCGGTCGATGAGGAACCCGCCGAGGATCGGCCCGACGAGGGTGGCGACCCCGGCGACCGCACCCCAGGCACCCATCGCCTTCCCGCGGCGCTCGGCCGGGAAGATCCGGGTGATGACCGACATCGTCTGCGGAGTCATCATGGAGGCCCCGAGCCCCTGCACGACACGAGCCACCACCAGCGCCGCGATCGACTCGGTGAACCCGCACCAGAACGACGCGACGGTGAAGATGCCCAGCCCGATCAGATAGACGCGCTTCGGACCGAACCGGTCACCCAGACGCCCGGTGATCAGCAGCGGCACGGCGAACGCGAGCAGGTAGGCGCTGGTCACCCACACGACCGCGTTGATGTCGGCGTGCAGGCCGGTCATGATCGCCGGGGTGGCCACCGACACGATGGTCGAGTCGACCAGGATCATGAAGAACCCCAGGCACATCGCCCACAGCGCCGGCCACGGGTTGTCGCTCTCGGTGCCGCTCGTCAGTGCATCGGCCATGTCAGGTCCTTCGTGTCGATCTTGGTCATCAGTCCCGCGATGTAGTCGCGCTCCGCACGCAGCATCGCCTGGATATAGGTCACGGCCAGTCCGTAGGCCTCGAGCACCCCGTGCGAGCGCCGGTGGGCCAGTCCCTCGTCGACCTGCCGCAGTTCGTCGTCGATGGCGACGAGGCGCATCTCGAGCCGCTCACGCACCTCGTCCGGCGACAGCGCGTGGGCTTCGGCCAGCGCCAGAGGCAGGGGCGGGTAGCTGTTCTCGACGGCGGACAGGCGCGTGCGGATCCAGCCGCGCAGGGCCGCCCGCCCGTCGTCGGTCAGCCGGTAGGTCGTGCGCTCCGGACGGTTGCCGACGCACTCGGTGCCGCACGGCTGCGCATACCCGCGGCGGGCGAGTCGCTCGACGCAGTGATAGAGCGATCCGGGCCGCACCTTGACCAGGCGGTCCTCCCGGCGCTCCCGCAACGTCTGCAGCATCTCGTAGGGATGCATGTCGCGCTCGTCCAGCAGCGCGAGGATGGCGACGGCGAGCAGAGTGATGTCGCCGTCGCGGCCGGAGTGGGTCACCGACCCAGCATACTCCTTGTGGAATATTTCACGCGGGCTAGTCTCGCCGGTCCTGCGCAACCCCTCGGCAAATCGGCCGTGGTGAGAGACACTCGAGACATGACACGCCTACTGACATCCGAGGAGATCGACCGGCAACTGCGCGATCTGCCGGGTTGGCGGCAACAGGGCGAGGCGATCGAGGCGACCTATGACGCCCCGACGTTCCCCGACGCCGTCCGGCTGGTCGACGAGGTCGCCGACGAGGCCGAGCAGATGAACCATCACCCCGACCTGCACCTGTCCTACGTCACGACGACGTGGACCCTGTCGACGCACAGTGAGGGCGGGATCACCCAGATGGACATCGAGCTGGCCCACCGCATCACGCAGGCGGCCAGCCGGCTCGACATCACCGTCAAGGAGTAAGCGCCTACGCCTCGATCTGTCCGATCGGCTCGCGCTTCTCGGCCTGGAAGCGGTCCTCGGTGCGCCCGTGCGCCCAGTAGCCGGAGATCGACAGTCGCTCCCGCGGCACCCCGCGCTCCTTGAACAGTCGGCGCAGCGCCTTGATCGACTCACGCTCCCCGTGCGCGAAGACGTCGACGTCGCCCTCCGGCCAGGGGCCGGTGGTGATCGCCTCGGCCAGCCGACGGTCGTCGTGGCCGGCACCGTCACGGCATACCAGGTGCACCTGCACACCCTCGTGATCCGGCAGCGGCGGTGCCAGCGCCTCGTCCTCGACCTCCAGGTAGACCAGGCCGGTCGCCTCCTGCGGCAGCACCTCCAGCGCCGACGCGATCGCCGGCGCCGCCGACTCGTCGCCGACGAACAGATGCCAGTCCGCCTCGGGCGCAGGCGAATACTTGCCACCCGGCCCGGACAGGACCAGCCGATCGCCCGGGCGCGCACCGGCCGCCCACGGCGCGGCGACCCCCTCGTCGCCGTGCACCACGAAGTCGATCGCGAGCTGCCGGCGGTCCACGTCGACCCACCGCAGCGTGTAGGTGCGCCGCACCGGCAGATCCTCCGGTGCCAGCTGCTCGCGAAGCGCCTGCAGGTCATAGGGCGGCTCCAGCCCGAGCTCCGGGCTCACGAACAACAGCTTGACGTAATGGTCCGCGCATCCGTTGTCCGTGAAGTCGTCGAACCCGTCCCCTCCGGCAACGATCCGCACCATGTGATCGGTCAGCCACTCGGTCCGTGCCACCGTGAGCACCACCTGGGTGCGTTGTTTCGTCGCGGTCCTCATACCCACCTTTTTCCTCGATTACTTAGCACAGCCTAACCTTTGTTTCAGGAGGGCGCACAATGGGTGACGTGAACGACGTGCCACCGGAGACCATGCATGCAGCGACGATCGAGCGGCTCGGCGGGCCGGGCGAGATCCGCTACGGCCGGATACCCACGCCGCTCCCCGGCGCGGACGACGTGCTCGTCCGCGTGCGGGCCATGGGGGTCAACCACGTCGACACCTTCGTGCGATCCGGCGCCTACCGCACGCCGCTGCCCATGCCGTTCGTCATCGGCCGCGACCTCGTCGGCACGGTCGCCGCGGTCGGCGAGGGCGTCGACGGGTTCGCCGTCGGCGACCGGGCCTGGTGCAACAGTCTCGGCCACGACGGCCGCCAGGGCGCCTTCGCGGAGTATGCCGTGGCCCCGGCCGACCGGCTCTACCTGCTGCCGGACGGGGCCGACCCGATCGAGACCGTCAGCGTCCTGCACACCGCCGCCACGGCATACCTGGGGTTGGTGCGGGAGGCCCGGATCGGGCCGGGCGAGACCGTCTTCGTCGGCGGCGCCGGCGGCGGCGTGGGATCGGCCGCCGTGCAGCTCGCGGCCGCCCGCGGTGCCACGGTCCTCGCGAGCGCCGCACCGGACGACTTCGACTGGGTGCGCTCGTGTGGCGCCTCCCACGTCGTCGACTACCACGACGAGACGCTGCCGGCGGCGGTGCACGACCTGGCCCCGCGCGGCCTCGACGTCCACTGGGACACGTCCGGGCACGCCGACCTGGGCGACGCCCTGGCACTCATGTGCTCGAGCGGGCGGATGCTGCTGTCGGCCGGAATGAGCCAGACGGTGGCGTTGCCCGCGGGCGAGATGTACACGCGCGACATCAGCCTGCACGGGTTCGCCATGAGCAACGCGTCGGCGGCCGATCTGCGCGACGCCGCCGAGGCGATCGACGACCTGCTTGCCGGTCCCGGGCTGCATACGCGTGTCGGGCGGGTGCTCGCGCTCTCCGAGGCGGCGACCGCCCACCGGCTGCTGGAGACCGTGTCGACCCGGTCGCTCGGCGGCCGGCTGGTCGTCGTGCCGGACGCGCTCAGATGAACAGGCCGCGCTTGTCCTCGGGGCAGGCGGTCAGGTCGAGGTAGCGCACCGGGCACCCGTGCACGACGGCCACGGCATACCCACCCGTGGCGACGGACGTGGGTGCCAGGGACCAGCCGCGCTCGGGGTCGGGCATGGCGCTCACGTCATCCACGAGGAAGACCGGACCGCGGCCGAGCTCCCACTCGGCGGGGTCGTCCTGGACCATGACCTGTGCCGTGCTGTCGGTGCCGAGCAGCACCGTGTGATCGTCGGGCTCCCACAGTCCGTGCAGGCCGGCATCCTGCCAGTGCTCGACCGTGAGGGTCGTGCCGTCGATCGTCGGCACCATGATGAACGAGAGTTGCACGTGATGTCACCTCCGTGTTCTTCGACCTTATCGCGATCTCAGGTGACCAGCGCGGCGGCGCCGTAGGTCAGCGCGGCCACCAGGCCCGCGGCCGGAAGGGTGAGGACCCAGGCGATGACGATCTCGCGGGCGACGCCCCAGCGCACGGCGGACAATCTCTGGGTGCTGCCGACGCCCATCACCGAGGAGGTGATGACCTGGGTCGTGGAGATCGGGGCGGCCACCAGGAAGGTGGTCAGGTAGAGGACACCGGATCCGACGGTCTCGGCGACGAAGCCGTGCTGTGGGCGCAGCGGGAAGATCTTGCGGCCGAGCGTGCGCATGATGCGCCACCCGCCCGAGTAGGTCCCCGCGCCCATCGCGGCGGCGCAGACCAGGACGACCCACAGCGGCACCTGAGTGCCGGTGTGCTCCCCCGCCACGATCATGGCGATCAGGATGATGCCCATGCTCTTTTGCGCGTCCTGGAGCCCGTGCCCGAGTGCCAGCGATGCCGAGGAGAAGATCTGCGCGAACCGGAACCCGCGCTCGACCTTGTGCGGATTGGCCCGGCGCAGGATCCAAAAGACCGCGACCATCGCCAGGTAGGAGCCGACGAAGCCGACGATCGGCGAGATCACCGTCGGCAGCACCACCTCGCCGACGACGCCACTGCCCCAGTAGACGGGGATCCCCGCTGCCAGGCCGGCGCCGACCATCCCGCCGATGAGCGACATCGACGAGGACGACGGCAACCCGAAGTACCACGTGATGATGTTCCAGATGACCGCGCCGAGCAGCGAGGCGAAGAGGACCCGTAGGCCGATGCCCCCCATCGGTGTGTCGATGATCCCGTTGGCGACGGTGAGGGCGACGCCGGTCGACAGCAGTGCGCCGACCACGTTCATCACCACGGCCATGATCAGGGCCGCACGCGGCGGCATCGCGCGGGTCGAGATCGCGATCGCGATGGCGTTGGATGAGTCGTGGAAGCCGTTGGTGTAGTTGAAGACCAGGGCCAACACGATGACGGCCACCAGGGCGGCGGTCACGTCTCAGGACTCCTTGAGGGCGATCGTCTGCACGACGTCGGCGACGTGCTCGAAGGCGTCCGCGGCCGCTTCCATCTTGTCGATGACCTCTTTGAGCTTGATCATCTGCACCGCATCCACGCCGTCGTTGAACAGTTCCGCCAGCAGCGACCGATAGACCGAGTCGGCTTGATTCTCCAGGTCGTTGACGGTGATCCAGTAGTGCTCGAGATCCTTGAGCGTGCGCAGCCGGGGCATGACGTCCACGGTCAGTTCCGCGGCCTCGCGCAGGATGTCGACCTGCTTGGACACCGCCTCGGGCAGCGCGTCGACCCGGTAGAGCACGGTCCGTTCGGCCGCATCGTCGAACGCGTCCAGCACGTCGTCGAGGCGCCCGGCCAGGTGAGCGATGTCGTCGCGGTCGAACGGGGTGACGAAGGAGGTGTTGAGGGCCTGCATGATCTCGTGCGTCGACTCGTCCCCGGCGTGCTCCACCTGCTTGATCTTCTCCGCGATGGGTGGCCGGTCGCCCGGCGGCACACTGATGAATTCCTGCATCAACTTCGCCCCGGCGAGCGTGTGGCCGGCAGCGGTGGCGAAGAGGTCGTAGAAGCGGTTGTCTCGAGGGGTGAGGCGCATCGTTCGACTTCGATCCTGGTAGACATGACCACCGCTGGTGGAGGCGGCCGCGCACCAGGATATGGGAGCCGAACGGCAACCGGCGGGCCGGAGGCACCCGTTCACCTCGTGTTCACCCACGCGCCATGCAGACGCCATGTGGCGCCCCGCGGCACCCCCGCCCGCGGGAAGGATGCGGGCACCCACCGCGTTGACCACGTCATGAACGTCGACATCTGGTCCGATATCGCCTGCCCGTGGTGCTTCATCGGCAAGCGCCGCTTCGAGGCCGCCCTGGAGCGGTTCCCGCACCGCGACGAGATCCAGGTCAGGTGGCACAGCTTCCAGCTGGACCCGAGCCTGCCGGAGCACTACGACGGCACGGAGGCCGACTACCTCGCCGAACGCAAGGGTATGCCGGTCGACGACGTCCGCCGGATGTTCGAGCACGTCGCCGAGCAGGCGGCCGGCGAGGGGCTGCACTACGACTTCGACGCGCTCGTGGTCGCGGGCAGTCTGCGTGCCCACCAGCTGCTCCACCTCGCGGCGGAGCACGGAGCGGCCGACCAGGTGAAGGAGGCGCTGCTGTCCGCCCACTTCGAGCACGGCGTCGACATCGGCGACGTCGAGCAGCTCACCCGCATCGGCGTCGCGGCCGGGCTGGACGGCGACGAGATCGTCCAGGCGCTGGCCGACGAGCGGTTCGTCGGCGCGGTGCGAGCCGACATCGACGAGGCGCGCCGCCTCGGCATACAGGGGGTGCCGTTCTTCGTCGTCGCGGAGCGCTACGGCATCTCCGGGGCCCAGCCGCCCGAGGTCATCGGGCAGGCGCTGCAGAAGGCCTGGGACGAGACGCGCCCCGCCATCGTGATGGAGGGCGCCGACTCCGGGCAGGTGTGCGGACCGGACGGCTGCAGCCTCTGACGCGGCTGCGATGGACTGGCTCGGCGCCGACGACTACTGGATAGGGCGGCAGGTCTTCGACCATCTGCTGGCGGTCATCTATGTCGTGGCCTTCCTCGGTGCCGCGCTGCAGGGTCGGGCCCTGATCGGCACCCGGGGGCTCACGCCGGCCACGACGCTGCTGCGCCGGCTGCCGTTCCGCCGCTCCCCCAGCATCTTTCACGCGCACTTCTCCGACCGCGCCCTGGTGGTCACGGCGTGGACCGGGGTGCTCGTCTCGGTGGCCCTCGCCGCGGGCCTGTTCCTGGTGATCCCGGTCTGGGCCGCCATGCTCTGCTGGTTGCTGTTGTGGATCCTCTATGTGTCGCTCGTCAACATCGGCGGGGTCTGGTATGGCTTCGGCTGGGAGTCGCTGCTGTGTGAAACGGGCTTCTACGCCGTCGTGCTCGGATCGAGCGAGGTCGCGCCGTCGTGGCTGACGCTCATCGCGCTGCGCTGGCTGCTCTTCCGGATCGAGTTCGGTGCGGGGCGGATCAAGATCCGCGGCGACGCGTGCTGGCGTGACCTCACCGCCCTCAACTATCACCACGAGACGCAGCCGATGCCCGGTCCGCTGAGCTGGTGGTTCCATCATCTGCCCGCCCCGCTGCACAAGGTCGAGGTCGCGGCCAACCACGTGACGCAACTGGGGGTTCCGTTCCTGTTGTTCTTCCCGCACCCGGTGTCGACCGTCGCGGCGATCGTCATGATCGTCACGCAGCTGTGGCTGGTGTGCAGCGGCAACTTCGCGTGGCTGAACTGGGTGACGATCGCCATCGCGGCGACGGTGGTGCCCGATTCGGTCTGGCACGGGATACTGCAGGTCCCCGCCCCGGATCGCCACGGGCAGCCGGCCTGGTTCATGGGGGTGTCCGTCGCGGCCTTCGTGCTGGTGCTCGCCCTGAGCCGGCGGCCGGCACTCAATCTCGTCGCCAGGCGGCAACTGATGAACTACAGCTTCAACCGACTGCATCTGGTCAACGCCTACGGCGCCTTCGGCTCGATCACCAAGACCAGGTTCGAGGTGGTCCTGGAGGGCAGCACCGCTGCCGAGTCGGGCGATGCGACCGACTGGAAACCCTACGGGTTTCGTGGCAAACCGGGCGACGTGCGCCGCCTGCCACGACAGTTCGCGCCCTATCACCTGCGGCTGGACTGGATGATGTGGTTCCTGGCGCTCGACCCGCGCCGCCGTCCCGCCTGGTTCCTTCGACTCGTGCGCCGCCTGCTGGAGGGCGACCGGGCCACCGTCCGGCTGCTGCGGCACGACCCGTTCGACGGCACCGCACCGACCTTTGTGCGCGCCCTCATCTATCGCTACCGGTTCACGACGTGGCGGGAGTGGCGCTCGACGCGGGCGTGGTGGCACCGCGAACTGGTGGGTGAGGCCCTACCGCCGGTGACGATCGACGACCTACACCGATCATGAATGATGCACCGGTAGGCCGTGTCCCGGCACGGCGGCCCACACCGACTCGAACTGCTCCAGGCAGTCCTTCGGGGCCATCACGATGACTGTCCCGGACTCCTGGGGCAGGCGCGCCCCGCGGCCGACGACCTCGATCGAGCCGGCGCTGCGCTGAACGAACAGCAGCACCAGGTCTTCGCCGCAGTGGTCGCGCAGGTCGGCGAGAGTGCAGGTCTTCGACAGGTCGACCCGCGCGACGACGTTGCGGCCATACATACGCCGGTCCAGGTCGGCGCGGGACAGCGCCGGGAGGAAGGCGAATCGGCCGCTGAGGTGCCCGGCCGTGTCGTGACGAACGTCGCCGGTGTCCACGGAGCGCCCGTCGCGATGCAGCTGATAGGTGTGGGCGCGCCCGAAGATCTTGGAGAACTCCCGGGCCGCGGTCGCGTTCGTCTCGTCCTCGGGGGTGCACGCGACGAAGTACCCGAGACCCGCCAGATCCATGTCCTTCACGGCGTATTCGGACAGGATGTTGGCCGTCAGCGTCTCCAGGCCCGCACGCCGGGCACCCGCAAGGGTCTCGTGGTTACGCGCCACGATCAGCACCGGGATGCCGAGCCCGCGCAGCAGTTGTGCGGTCTCCACGACCCAGGTGTTGACGCCGACGAACATCACGCCCTGCGGGCTGGCCGAGGCCAGGCCCAGGCGTTCGGCGATCGTGCCGACGCTGATGCCATAGATCGCGACCGTCCCGATGATGACGATGAAGACCAGCGGCACCATCGAGGAGGCCTCGTGCGCCAATCGGGTCAGTTCGTGGGCACGCTCGACGGTGGCATGCCGATCCGCGCCGGATGCCCTGTCGGCCCGTGCCATCAGCTCCTTGGCCGTCTGGCCCAGGCCGATCGCGAAGATGCTGGTCACGGCCGCGGCCACCACGCCACGAGGGGCCATGCACGCCATCAGAGTGCGTTCCTTGGGGCCCACTCTGGTGCCCAACAGACCGAGATTCACACTCACCGGGCGCACCACGAGCACGAGCACGACCAGCAGGATCAGCGCCTTCGGTGCGACGTCGACGAGCTGGTCGGGAGTGACTCGGCCGGCGAGCACGATGAACAGCGCACCGACGAAGAGGATCTGCAGGTGCTCGGTGAACTCCGCGACGTGTTCCAGGTGCAGTTTGGGCCGGTTGCCGAGATAGATGCCGAGCACGGTCACGGTCAGCAGCCCGCTCTCCGGTTGGATGGCGTCGGAGACGATCAGCGCGGTGATCGCGGCTGCCAGGAAGGTCACGCCCTGGAGGAAGTCGGGGACGGCGCGCGCCCGGATCATCAACTCCAGCAGAGCCCCCAGGAGCACCCCGATCCCGAAGGCGACGACGACGGTCTTGCCGAGGGCGGTGAGCACCGCGGGGAAGGCCGTGCTCGCCTCGCCGGCGACGATGGCCTGGAAGACGAGCAGGGCGAGCACGGTGCCGATCGGGTCGACGATGATGCCCTCCCAGCGCAGCAGGGAGGCGATCCGCTTCGTCGGGCGCAGTGAGCGCAGGATGGGTGCGATGACCGTGGGTCCGGTCACCACGAGGATCGCTCCGATGAGCAGAGCGGTCTGCGGCTGATAGCCGAGCAACGCCGCGGTGACCGCGATCATGGCCCAGGCGAGCAACACGGTCACCGAGCACAACCGCCATACGGGTCGGGCGAGATCTCGCACGTCGCGGATCCGCAACGACATGCTGCCCTCGAACAGGATCACTCCGACCGTCAATCGGATGCCGTCGAACAGCACGTCGTGGCCGAAGATCGCCTCCGGGTCGGCCAGCTGACCGATCCCGAAGCCGACGACCAGCAGGAGCAGGATCGAGGGGATGCGCACTCGCCACGCGACCCATTGGCACACCACGCTGACCCCGACGACGAGCGTCAGGTATCCGGCAGGCGGCATGTGGCGCAAAGGCTCCAGAATGCTCGTCATCGCGTCGGGCATTCGCACAAGAATGGCAAGCAGGCATGCGCGGCACAAGCCCCGAGCCGGCTACCGCTGTGTGAGAAGCGCCACGTGCAGGGATTTTCGCGCTAGATGACCAGCCAGATCAAGCCGGTGAAGATCAGGCCGAGCACGGAGATGATCGTCTCCATCACCGACCACGTCTTGATGGTCTGCACGATCGTCATGCCGAAATACTCCTTGACCAGCCAGAATCCCGCGTCGTTGACGTGCGAGAAGAACAGCGACCCCGCGCCCACGGCAAGCACGACAAGGGAGATGTGCGCCGGCGAGAGACCCGCGGCCAGCGGCGCGACGATGCCCGACGCGGTCACGGTGGCGACCGTGGCCGACCCGGTGGCGACCCGCATCAGGACGGCGATCATCCAGCCGAGCACGAGAGCGGACAGGCTCGCGGCGACGGCGATCTTGCCGATGGCGATGCCTGTTCCTCCGTCGAGCAGCACCTGCTTGAAGCCGCCGCCGGCGCCCACGATGAACGTCGCGCTGACGATCGGCATGAGGCTGTCGGTCAGTTTGGAGGTGAGCGTGTCCGCCGAGAAGCCCACGGTGGTCCCGAAGGTGATCATGGCCATCAGGACGGCGAGCAGCAGGGCCACGACCGGCTCACCGATGAACTGCAGCAGCGGATAGATCACGGCATCGGAACTCATCCACACATCGGAGGCTGCGCGAATCAGCATCAACACCACCGGGAGCAGGATCGTCGCGATCGTCCACCCGAAGGTCGGCCGGCGGTGCGCGCTGGTGCCGTCCGCGGGCTTCTCGTCGGCATCACCCGCTTCGGACGTGTCGATCAGGTCGCCACCGGCACCGGCCGCACCGATCGGCACCATGCGGGCCGCCAGGAGGGAGAACAGCGGTCCGGCGATGATCACGGTCGGGATGGCGACGACCAGGCCGATGGCCAAGGTGATCCCGACGTCACCGTGCAGGTTCGCGATCGCGGCGAGCGGGCCAGGGTGCGGCGGGATGAATCCGTGCAACACCGACAGTCCGGCCAGCGCCGGGATCGCCATCGTCATGGCGGGCTTGCCCGACCGTTTGATGGCCAGCATCACCACCGGGATCAGCAGCACCAGACCGATCTCGAAGAACATCGGGATGCCGATGATGAACGCGATCAGGGCCATCCGCCAGGGCAGGCTCCCGTTGCCGCCGGTGAGGATCTTGTCGACGATTTCGTCGGCCCCGCCGGAATCGGCGAGGAGCTTGCCGAGCATGGCGCCCAGCACGATCAGCACGCCGACGTTGCCGAGCACCGCCCCGACGCCGGTCTCGAAGGAGCCGGCCACATCCTCCAGGCTGATGCCCGACCCGAGCCCGACCAACAGACACCCGATGGTCAAGGCGACAAAACCGTGCATCTTCAGCTTGACGATCAGCGCGACGATGATCGCGATGCCGATCGCGGTGACGACGAGCGCCTGAGTGTCGTGACCGACCCATGGCTCGTGCATCTTCTTGAGGTTGTCGTCGGTGGCCAGCGACTGCGCCAACTGGTATGCCGTGCTCATGCTCCGGCTCCTTCGCGGTGGGCGTTCATGAGAGCTCCGTTCGTGTGAGTGGGACGGGAGTAGGTGACGGATCGCCCATCAGGGCAAGGCATCCCGGAAGACCTCTGCGGCAGACTGGATATCGCCCCAGCGACCCTCCGACACGTCTTGTGGGGCGACCACGGAGGTGCCGGCGGTGACGGCCAGCGCGCCGGCACGCAGATAGTCCGCCGCGTTGTCGGCGTCGACTCCCCCGGAGGGCACGAGAGGCGCGTCCGGCAACGGGCCACGCAGATCGGAGAAGTGCTTGGGGCCGACCGTGCGGGCGGGGAAGATCTTGACGACGTCGGCGCCGATCTCCAGCGCCCGCATGACCTCGGAGGGGGTCATGGCGCCGATCATCGCGGCCGCCCCGGCGTCGTGTGCGACGCGCACGATCTCCGCTGCGTCTCCGCCTTGTCCGGGGGTCACGAGGAATCGGGCGCCCGCCCCCGTCGCCGTGCGCGCCTGCTCGATGTCGAGGACCGTGCCGGCGCCGACGATCGCTCCCGTCTCCTCGGCGGCCTCGGTGGCCCGGCGCAGCAGGTCGGGCAGGCCCGGTGTGGTGTAGGTGAGTTCCAGGGTACGGATCCCGCCACGCACCAACGCCGACGAGAGCGCCTCGACATCGGGGATCCGTGGTGCGCGCACGATGGCCAGAGCCCGGTCGTCGCCGAGCACCCTCACCAGGTCATGGGCCGTGGTCGTATCCGTCATCGCGCTCGTGTTCCTTCCTCGGTGCGGCGAAGTGCTCGCCCGGGCAACGCCTCGGTGCGTGCCCCGGAGTCGATGACGGCTGTTCCGTCGACCAGGACCCAGTCAATCCCCTTCGCCGGTTGCCGTGGGTCTTCGAAGGTCGCCGTGTCCTCGACCGTCTCGGGATCGAAGACGACCAGGTCCGCGGCATACCCCTCGCGCACCAGCCCTCGCCGATCGAGCCGCAGGCGCGCGGCCGGGCGTCCGGTCAGGTGGTGGATGCATTCGGGCAGGTCGAGCACGCCGAGTTCACGCACGTAGTGACCCAGATATCGGGGAAACGTCCCCCACGCCCGCGGATGCGGCCGGTCACCGACGAGGATCGCATCCGACCCGCCACAGTGGGTGCGGTGGCGCATGATGGCGCGCACGTTGTCCTCGTCGCCGACGTGCTGCAGGATCGTCGTGGCCAATCGATCCTCCACGAGCAGGTCGAGATAGACCTCGCTCGCCGGTCGCCCGCTCGCGGTGGCGAGTTCGGCGATGGTCGACCCGACTCGATCCGCGAGCGCAGCGTGTCCGACGCCGCTGATCTGCACGGTGTCCCACTCGGTGACGCAGCCGTGGCACCCGTCGGTGCCCACGTGTTCCATCTCGTAGGCGATCCGCTCACGGTCGTCGCGGTCGTGCAGGCGCCGCAGCAGCGCCTCCGGGCCACCGGCGGCCGACCAGCTGGGCAGCAGCGCGCTGAGAGTCGTCGACCCGGGCAGGTAGGGATACGTGTCGAGCGTGATGTCGACGCCGTCCTCGATCGCGGAGTCGATCAGGGCCAGTAGCTCCGGCGCACGCCCCCGGTTCGGCGCGAAGTTCATGGTCGCGTGGGTGAGGTGGAGTGCGCACCCGGATTCATCGGCCACGTCGATCATCTCGCGGTAGGCCTCGAGTGCCCCGGCGCCGTAGGACCGATGGTGCGGACTGTAGTAGCCACCGTGCTCGGCGACGATCCGACACAGGGCGACCAGCTCGGCGTCGTCCGCGAACATCCCCGGTGTATAGGTCAGACCGCTGCTCATCCCGAGGGCGCCCTGCTGCATGCCCTCCGCCAACAACGCACACATACGCCGGACCTCTTCGGCTGTGGCAGCCCTGTCTTCCGGACCGACGACCATCCGTCGGAGGGTCCCTTGAGGCACGAGGTATGCCGCGTGGCAGGCAATCCCTCGGTCCAGGCGGTCCAGATAGTCCTCCACGGTGTCCCAGGCGTCGTCGAAACCCTCGGGCGTGCCGTTCCATCCGGCGATCTGTGCGCGCAACTCACGCCGCGTCTCCTCGTCGCACGGCGCGAAGGACAGTCCGTCCTGCCCGAGCACCTCGAGGGTGGTCCCTTGGCTCACTTTCGCCACGTGGCTCGGGTCGGCCAGGATCTGGATGTCCGAATGCGCGTGCATGTCGATGAATCCGGGCGAGAGCACCCGCCCCTCGGCATCGATGACACGACGGGCACCGACCGTCTCCGCCGACCTGCGATGCACCCCGGTGATCACTCCGTCCTCGACGGTGACATCGGCATCGAAGGCCCGGGCGCCCGTGCCGTCGACGACGCGCGCGTCCTTGATCAGCCAGTCGGCACTCATCAGAACCAGGCGCGGATCAGGTCGACGACCGTCGGGTCGTCGAGGTCGGCGTCGTCCACGACGGGGATCAGCTTCCACTTGTCGAACGCGGTGCAGGGGTGGGACAGGCCGAGTCGGAGTTCGTCTCCGATCCGCACGGGCGCTCCTGCGCCGGAGTCGAAGGACAGGAAGAGATGCTGGTCGTTCAGCGCGGTGACGCTCACGCCGTCCACGGGGGTCGCGGGCTCGCCCGGCGTCCGAGGCCGCAGCCGCTGCACCTCCGGCAACCCCTCGTCGAAGGGCAGGTCCCGCTTGCCGGCATCCGCGAGCGCGAGACCGGGTTCGGGTTGCGACGTCACCCGCACCCATCCGTGCATCGCCGACCGGAACGAGGGCCCCTCCACGCGCGGATGCTCTCCGAGCGGAGAGATCTCGCGGTAGAACCCGTCGTCGTGGACGATGTAGGCGCCACTACGCAGCACGGCGCGCACTCCCTCGGCGACCAACGGGCGGAACGCCTCCTCGACCACGTCGAAGTAGGCACTCCCGCCGGCCGTGACGACCGGTGACTGCTGCCCGTCATACAGGTCGAGGTCGTCGAACCGCCGATGAGTCTCGACCATGTCGTCGAGGTAAGCACGCACCACGTGTCGACTGTGCTCGCCCGCGTCGTGCGCCAAGGCACCCTCATAACCGGCGACCCCGGCGAGGCGAAGGTGCGGCGAGGCCACCACGGCGCGCGCGATGTCGACACACTCGTCCAGCTCGCGCGCTCCCGTGCGCCCGCCGACGCCACCGCGCTCGACCAGCACCTGGACGGGGCGGGACGCGCCCTTCTCGTCCGCCCGCTCGGCCAGGGCGCGCTCCATGAGTTCGACCGTGCGCACCGCATCGGCCCACACCCAGACCTCGGCGTCGGGATGATCGGCCAGGTCGTCGGCGATCCACCGCAATCCCAGGGGTGAGATCACCGTGTTGGCGACCATGACTCGCGTCACACCGAACTCGCGCGCGACCGACAACTGCCAGTGATTCGCGACGGTGATCGCCCACGCACCGGCGTCGAGCTGCTCCATCCACAGCTGCGGGGCCATCGTCGTCTTGCCGTGCGGTGCCAGGTCGAGCCCGTGCCGATCGCACCAGGCGGCCATGACGTCGCGATTGTGGTCCATCGCGACGCGCGACACGGTCAGCAACGGTGTCGGCAACTGCGACAGCCGCGGCCGGCGCTCACGCACCTCCTCGACGGTCAGACCCCACAACCCTGGCGGCATCGCCTTGTGCCGCCAATCGATGCGTTCGCGCCCCAGCGCGTGGACGGCCGACCTGTCGATCATCACCCGCACTCCTTATGTTGCGTCATATGCAATATGAATTGCGTAAAATGTCCCACATGTGTAGCATTCCCGCAGAAAGGTCGTCAAGAGGTGCGATGGTCGGAAGGGAGCGAGCGGTGACACACGGCATGGGTCGGGTGGTCTGCCTCGGCGAGGCCATGGTGATGCTGCGCCCCGACCAGGACTCGACGTTGCGCGATGCGCAGGTGCTGCACCGGTCCGTCGGCGGCGCCGAGGCCAACGTCGCGGGCGCACTGGCCGCCACGGGGGTGCCGGCCTCGTGGGTGTCTCGGCTCGGGCGCGACCCCTTCGGCGACTACATCGAAGGCAACCTGCGCGGACGTGGGGTGACCGTGCTCGCGGAGCGGGACGACCACCGGCCGACCGGGCTCTACCTCAAGGACTCGAGCCCGTCCGGTAGCACGATGCACTACTACCGACACGGCTCGGCGGCCGCCGCCATGGACGAGGGCCTGTGGTCGGACCACGACGTGCTGCGGGCACTCTCGCGATGCTCGGTCGTGCACACGACCGGCATCACCGCCGGCATCGTCGCGTCGGACAGCGGCCTGCTCCCCTGGCTGATCCACGCGCGAGACCGATTCGAGTTCACCCTCAGCGTCGATCTCAACTGGCGCCCCGCGATCTGGCGCGGCCGGTCGCTGGACCCGTTGATGGATCTCGTCGCGGCCGCAGACGTCCTGCTGCTCGGCGCGGACGAAGCGAAGGCGGTCTTCGGCGACAGCGACCCGGCGCATCTGCGGCAGGCCATCGGCGAGCGCCCGACCCTGGTGATCAAGTCGGATGCCCACGTCGCGACCGAATCCCCAGCCGTCGGCCCCACCGTGTCCGTTCCCGCACTCTCTGTCGACGTCGTCGAGCCTGTCGGCGCCGGAGACGGATTCGCCGCTGGATATCTGACCGGCCTGCTCTCCGGGGATGACGCGCGAGGCCGCCTCCGCCTCGGTCACCTGATCGCGGCGAGCGTCCTGTCCGAGCCGGGAGACCACCTGACTCGACCGCCCGGCGAGGACCTGCGCCGAGTTGCGCTCGACCTGACCGAGCAGCAGTGGCGCGCGATCCGGGTGTCCACGGACGGGATCCGACTGCCATGAGCCAGAGCCTCGCCCGCGCACTGCAGATCCTCGGCGAACTCGGCGACGGCAGCCGCAGCCTCGACGATCTCTCCGAGGTCGTCGGCGTGCACAAGACGACCGTGCTGCGGCTGCTGCGCACGCTGGAGGAGGATCGGTTCGTCCGCCGCGATGATCGCCACCGCTACTCCCTCGGTTCGCGCATGTTCGAGCTCGGCTCCACTGCGCTGGCACACCACCAGATCCGCGACGTGGCCCTGCCGCACCTCCGCGCACTCGGGGCGTCGACGGGCGGGCAGGCGGTGCACCTGGCCGCGATGGAGGGCACCGGTGTCGTCTACATCGCCAAGGTCGAGTCCACCAGCTCGGTGCGCATGTACTCGCGGGTGGGGCTGCCCGCACCGCTGCACGCGACGGCGGTCGGCAAGGTCCTCGCCGCCGATCTGGCACCGGCAGCACTGGATCGCGCGCTGGAGGCGACCACATTCCAGCCGTGCACCACGCGGACCATCACCGACCCGACGGCCTACCGGGTCGAGCTCGACACCGTGCGTGCCCAGGGCTGGGCCGCGGACCGCGCCGAGCACGAGGACTTCATCAACTGCGTCGCCGCGCCCGTGCATGACGGCGCCGGCCGCACCCTGGCCGCGGTGTCGATCTCCGTGCCCGAGATCGTCCTCACCCGGGACGACGTCCGGGGCCTCGTCCCCGACCTGCTGAAGACCACGGCCACCATCGAGGCCGATTGGACCGCCCACCCGACCGACGAAAGGGAGCACCGATGAGCAAAGCCCAGATCACCACGACCGACGCACCGATCCCGAAAGCGCCCTTCTCTCAGGGCGTCGCCAAGAACGGCATCGTCCAGGTGTCCGGCCAGACCGGAGTGGATGCCGCGACCGGCGTCCTCGCCGACGGCGTCGAATCCCAGACGACTCGCTCACTCGAGAACGTCGCGGCCATCCTGACGGCCGGTGGGGCCCAGGTGTCCGACGTCATCTCGTTGCGGGTCTACCTGACCGACCCGGGCGACTTCGCCGCGATGAACGGCGCCTATGAGACGTTCTTGCGCGGGCGACTCGGAGAGGACGCCGTGCTGCCGTGCCGCACCACGATCATGTGCGCGCTCGCCAAACCCGAACTGCTGGTGGAGATCGACGCCATGGCGGTCGTCGACCACTGAACACACCCCGCCGCATGACGTCGGCGGCCCCCGAGCCGGAGCCACCGACGTCATGCGGTGGCGAGCACCGCGACGCAGTTCTGGCCGCCGAAGCCGAAGGCGTTCGTGGCCGCCACCTCGACCGGCAGGCGGCGGGCGACATGCGGCACGTAGTCCAGGTCGCACTCCGGGTCGGGGGTGTCCAAGTTGATCGTCGGGGGCACCTGCCCGTCGCGGATCGCCAGGGCGCACACCATGACGCCCAGAGCACCTGCCGCCCCGATGAGGTGGCCGACCATCGACTTCGGGCTGCTGACGGCCAGATCGGCGGCGTGCGTCCCGTAGGCCGTGTGCAACGCCATCGTCTCGGTCTTGTCGTTCATCCGCGTCGACGTGCCGTGCGCACAGACGTAATCGACGTCATGCGGGGACATCCGTGCGTTGCGGAGCGCGCCCGATATCGCGGCCGCGGCATACCGACCGTCCGGCTCGGGCGCACTGACGTGGAAGGCATCGGCCGTGAGCGCGCCACCGAGCACCTGTGCATACGCGGGATGCCCACGCCGGGCCGCGTGCTCGGCGGACTCGAGCACGGCGACGACCGCCCCCTCGCCGAACACGAATCCGTCACGATCCAGGTCGAACGGGCGGCTTGCCGCACGGGGATCGCCGCCGCCCTTCGTCATGGCGCCCATCGCCTGCAGGCCGGCGAAGATCACCTTGGTGATCGCCGCGTCGGTGCCGCCGCACACGACGACGTCGGCATCCCCTGCCGCGATCAGCCGGCGCCCTGCCAGCACGGCCTCCACCCCGCTCGCACACGCCAACGCGCTCGCCGTGACCGGCCCGTGCGCGCCGAGGTCGATCGCGACCTCGCACGCAGGCATGTTGGTCAGGGAGGACGACACGAAATACGGATTCTGTCGGGCGTCGGGGTCGTCGATCAGCCGGCGCGTGGCCCGCTCGATGGTGTCGAAGCCGGCGACGGCGGCATTGATCACCACGCCCACCCGATCGGCGGGCACGGCCCCGGCGGCGTCCCCGATCTCGAAGCCGGCATCCGCGACCGCCTCCTGGGCCGCCGCCACAGCCAGCTGCGTGAAACGAGCGCTGCGCCGAACACGTTTGGTGTCAAGGTGTTTTGAGGGGTCGAAGTCTTTGACCTCCGCAGCGATGTGCACCTGCAGGTCGTCGTGGTCGAAGGCCGTGATCGCCGCGACGCCGGAGGTGCCGTCGAGGAGCGCACGCCAGGTGGACTCGCGGTCGTTGCCCACCGGGGTGATCGCGCCGAGGCCGGTGATGACGACGTCGTTGCTCATACTCGGTCACCTTTCGTCGAACGGTCGCACTGTACGCCGACGTGTCGCGATCCTGCCGAGGGGTGGACTCGGTGGTCGACGGGCTCAGGCCGGGCCGGAGCCGCCCCGGAGCACGGAGTGATGCGCCGAGACGGGCGGGCCGGCCAGGTGCGGCGAGACGGCGCCGTGCGCCATCGACTCGTGCCACCCGAGGAACCGGTTCAAGGCATCGGTGGTCTGCCACCGCGAGACGACCATGACGGTCTCGGCGTCGTCGGGGTCGGCGCACACGTCGGCGCTCAGGCACCCCGATGCCTTCCGGGCCGATGCGGCGTTGCCCTGGGCGGCATCGCGCAGGCCGCCGACATGGCCCGGTTGCGCCCGAAAGGTCGTGATCCGCACGACCTCGGCTTCTGCCGCGACCTGCGTGCTCACGATGTCCTCCCGTCGTCCGCGGCCCCGGCATCCTCGACCGGCTTGACGGCCACGATGCCCACCGCCTGCAGCACGCGCTTGTGAGCACGCATCGTTCGGGCCATGCCGACGACGCGCCGTCGGGTCGCACCGTCCCGCAGCACATTGCGCGCGAACTTCGCTGCGCCGATCACCCCCTCGTCGGCGATGACCCGCTGAGGCTCCAACAGAGCGAGCGCGGCCGTGTGGGTCGATCGCACGCGCAGGCCCTGCGACTCCAGCAGGTCGCCCCACTCACCGGCGGTCTTCGGACGGGCATTGACGTGCATCGCCCGGGCCAGCGCGGCGCGGATCCGACGGCGGTCCTCGTCTCCGGCGGCTTCGGGGCGAAGCGCGAGTTCGTGCAGGACGTAGCGACCCCCGGGACGCAGCAGGCGCACCCCTTCGTCGATGATCGCCCGCTTGCCCTCGTCCGACTGGATGGTCAGCACCCCTTCGGCGAGGACGACATCGGCGGATGCCGACGGGAGACCGGACGCGGCCGCCTGCGCCGCCACCGCCCGTCCCCGAGGGGACACGAGCCGGTCGATGATCTTGGCAGCCTGTGCATCGGCATCGACGCCGACGTAGCCCGCCGGGTGGTGCTCCAACACCACGCCGGCCGTGTGACCCAGGCCGGGCGCGAACTCGACCACGTGCTGCCCGGGCACCTCGGCCTCGCGCAGCAAGGTCGTGGTCAGCCGGCGGCCACCGGGCCGAAGCACCCGTTTGCCGAGCCGCGCGAGCAGCCAATGGCCCTGGACATCCTCCACACTGCGCTCCGCGAGCGGCACGTCGGCGGCACAGATGTCGTCCCGCCTGCGACGGCGGAAGGATCCGATGATCATGCCGTGGGCCCTTCCCCTCATTTACACGAATCGAGTTGTATAAATGATGCCAGATCCGGCCTCGGAGCGACAGCGCCGCGTCGTCGGCCGCGACGGATTCTCGCGTGTCGTCGTGCAGGGCGTTACGGTGCGTCCATGACCGTGAAGCCCTCTGCGGATCCCGAGCCCGCGCACGATATCGGGGCCGACGCGGCGGAGCGCGTGCGCCGCCGCGTCCGCCTGCTCGTCGACATCACGTCACGGGTAGGCGTGTATCGCGAGGGGCTCAAGCTCGCCGCTCGTCGGCTGACCCGTGCGGAGGCGACCATCATCGCCGACCTCGAGCAGCACGGGCTCGACGTCGCTCAGTTGCGCGAAATCCTCTGGGGTGGCCATGTGCTGGTGGACGACCCGGATCTGTACGACCGATGGCGGTTCCCCAAGTCGCACGAGCGCCTGTCGAGCCACCACAAGGACGTCGACAAGAAGCGCTATCCGGATCTGGGCCTTCGTGGGCCGCTGGTGCGCGAGAAGCTCCACGGCCGCACGCAAACCGGCACCTGGATCCAGTTGGAGAAGACACCGGCGGCCATGGGCGACGGCTTCCATCTGCCGACCTTCAACGACCTCCTCCATCTGTGGGACTACATCGTCTATCGCTTCACCAAGAGCAACGTCGGCCCCTGGGGCCTGTCAAAACAGACCGAACGTCGCCCCGTCTATCTGTCGCCCGCGCTGGCCGGCAGCGTGCCGGTCCCGAAGCCGGCGGAAGACGAGTTGATCGCGGCACTGGACCGCGCGGAACACCATGACGCGGCACAACCCGCGTCCCCCGACCTGGCGCGCCGGTTCCCTCGGCCGGACCGACCGAACGCGTTGACCGAGCTCACGTTCCGCCGCCGATCCCGTGGCGGCAGGGGGTTGTTCGGGTCCTCGAAGGTCTATGTCAAGACGGCCCATCGGTCCGAGGCACGATCCCTGTTGGACGACGTGCGCGCGTCGTCCGGCAGGGCGAAATGGTCCCTTCCCGCGGCCGGCCACACCACCTCGACCACGCTTCGCGGCGGAGATCGCCGGATCCGCTGCGCCGTCAGGCACGTTCCGACAGATGAGCAGCAGGAGATGCGATGAACGACACGTCGGCGGACGAGTCCAACATTCCGGAAGACACTCTGCGGGCGTTGGTGGAACTCGTCACCACCGGACCCGTGGAGCTGGGTGGATACACGATCGCCGAGATCGACGCCGTGGGCGGGATCAAGCACCTCTTCGAGGACAAGCCGGAGCCCGCCCTGCTGGCCGAGGCCGTGCGGTCCCTCGCGGCGCGCAACCTGATCACCACCGAGGCCGGATCGGATCAATTGCAGATCCGCGGCGATCTGGGCATCGCGACCGCCTTCCAATTCCGCTCCCGGATCGTGGTCGATGCGCGCGTGACCGGCACGAAGCCGGATGAGCCGTGGCGGTTCGTGCTGATGCCCCAGCCCGAAGGCGTCACGCTCGAGGTGCAGATCGATGCGCTCGGGATCCACTTCTATTCCCTACGATCGCCCGACCAGGCGTGGGAGCGGCTCTGGAAACGGCTGCCGTCCGGAGATCGCGGACCCGAGGACGCCGACGCGGATGCGGTCCTGGACGCGAGCCGGCATACCGCCCTGATCAGCGTGAGCAGGTGGGACGACGCGGGCGACCGGGAGACACACGACGTCGTGCTGGCCCAGGACGGTGACCGCTGCCATGTCTTCGTCCGTGACCCGGACTCCCCCGACAGGCTCGTCGCGGCCGGCACGGACGACGACGAATGGCGCGACCTGGTCACCCGACTCACCGACAAGCGTTGACGATCGATCACGTGAGGGCGCAATATCAGCGCGCCGTGACCTGCACGATCGGTCATCGCCGCCTTGCCGGCCGCCACACACGCAATCGCCGATCCTGAACCGGCCACCAGGACCGCAACTCCTTCGCGGAAGTCCCGCCGCCCCGGCGTAATCCGAGTCCGAGCACCCGGACGCACGCACATCCATGTGCCTTTTGTACGACCCGTCAGACATACTCACAATAGGGCTACGCACTATCAGTGAGGTATGAATGAAGGCCCTGACATCACGACGACGGGACGGTGCGACGAGCGCGCCCGACTCCGGTCACCTCGTGCTCACGTCGACTCTCGGCGACGTCCTCGTAATGGGCTGCCGCCCAACGCGCGAGCGACATCACCACATCCAGCAGCGACCGGCCCAGGTCGGTGAGTTCGTACTCGACTCGCGGTGGCACCTCCGGATAGGCGGTCCGCGTCAGCAGACCGTCGCGCTCGAGTGCCTTCAGTGTCACGGTGAGCATGCGCTGGGAGACTCCCGGGATGCTCGCTTGAAGGTCGGAGTAGCGCAGCGACTCCGTGCCGAGCGTGCTGATGACCAGCACGCTCCACTTGTCGCCGACACGATCCAACACCTCTCGGATGAACGCGCTCTCTCGTGGCCACGCCTGACACGGCCCGCTGATCGTCCTCGGTGACGTCATCTCATCCTCCTGGTCGAGCCGGCACGAGCACACCACATAGCCCGCTGCCACACCAACAGTATGTATCAACGCGAAAGGAATCGCCATGCCCTACCTGCTGCACATCGACTCGTCCTCGCTCCCTGGTGACGCTTCGATCTCCCGTCAGATCGCCGAGTCGTTCCGCGACGCCTGGCGCGGCCCGGTCGTTCATCGAGACCTGGCCGCCGACCCGGTCCCTCACCTCAGTGCAGCCGGCATCACGGCGCGCACCACCGATCCGGCCGACCTGACGCCGGAGCAGGTCTCCGCGACGGCCGTGCAGGACGGCCTGATCGACGAATTCCTCGGAGCGGACGCCTACCTGTTCACCGTCCCGATGTACAACCTGACGATGCCCTCTGTCTTCAAGGCGTGGCTGGATCAGATCGTCGTGTTCGGCCGCACCGCCAGCCACGACGGCCCATCGCCTGCAGCAGGACGACCGGCGGTGCTGATCTCCGCCAGGGGCGGCAGCTACAGCCCGGGCGCACCGAATCACGGGTTCGATTACGTCGTGCCGGCGCTCGAAGCGGTACTCGGGCGAGAGGAACTCCTCGGCCTCGACGTCACCTCAGTGACCCCCGAATTGACTCTCTCACCGGGAGATCCGGCTATGGCTAAGCTCGTCCCGATGCACGAGGCGTCGATGTCCGAAGCCCACCGCCGCGCCCGCGAACTGGCCGCCCGCATCGCGGGCGACCAGGAGGCCGCCTGACGTCGTCATGACGGGGTCGGGCGTGCTCCAGCGGCGTTCATATGAGATCCACCGCTGGGGCACGCCCCGTCCGACGAGGATCACGACATGTCCGACCGCTACCGGGCGACTTCGGCGCGGCCCAAACGCGAAGTGCGGCAGCGAGTGATTCGGGCCCGAAACGTTCGTACCAACCCAGGTCTCCGGGATGGACCTGAATAGGTGAGCCCTCGTGCTGCCACGACGCCACCATGTCGATGACACCGGACAACTCGGCCGTCGGCGGAGTCACCATCGTGATCACGGTCTGTGCCCCAACCAAACTGTCGGCCTTCGCATCTCGACGATCGCATCGTCCGTGCACACGATCGTGAGGGCCTGCTCGACTCCTCACCCGTCCTTCGCGTCGTCGCTGTCCATTCTCGCAGCGTGCCGGCGAGATTGATCGGGCGCCGGCGGCCCTCGACCACAGGTCCACCTCGAAGATCCCGCCCTGGTGTCATGCCCATCCAGATATCCCACATCATGAGACATCAAATTCTGTGATTTGACAGGCTGGCTAGGCTCGGGCGGAGACCTCACCCATTTTGATGTACCTCGTATCCGCCGTGATCCGAGCCTAGAATCCTCGGCCCGGCTGCACGGTGGGGGAAAGTGCCGTTCGGAGCCGCGAACCCGGCCTACGGTGGGCGCCATGACCACGACCGCCAAACGCGCAACCTTGTCGATCGATGACCCCCTCCCGGACGACTCCGACGGCTTCGCGGGCCTGCTCCTGCCGGACACCATCCCCGAGGTGGCTCCGGCCACCAGCAACAACCGCCCGGACGAGAGCGCCGAGATCCTCGCCCATTTGCTGTGCACCATTCCCCGGACAGTCGCAATCATCGGCCGGCCCGGCTCGGGGCGTACGACGCTGCTCGCCGAGGTGACTGCCCTCGCGCAACGGACCCAGCAGCCCCTCTCGCTGTATGCCTTCAGCTCGATCACCGGCGATCCGGAGAAGGATCTGCAGCACACCATCGCCGACGTGTTGCGCAACGACTCCTCCGCCCACGACTCGTCAGGCATCGACGTCATCGTCATCGATGACCTCGACATCCTGGCGTGTATCGGCACGCCCCATCCGCAGATCGCCCTGCTCGACGGGCTGTGCCCCAGTCGGACGCACCGTGGGCTCCGGTTCCTCGTGTCGATCAACGACCAACGCCTCAACCGACTCGCCGAGCTGCATCCCGAGTTCGCCGACTCCCTCACCCGGATCGCCATCCCCCCACTGCCGGAACGCCGCCTGGTGCAGGTCGTCACCGATAGCGCCTTGGAACTGGCCGACAGATCCGGCCTGCAGCTCGCCGACGACGTCATCCGGCGTGCAGTCTCGCCGGCCGGCCCATCAGAGGGGCTTACTCATCCCGGACTCGCGATCAGCCGGATCGACACGGCGATCACCCGGGCACGACTGCAGCCCACTGGTGTCGTCGGACGGCAACATCTGGGCCTTCCCGACCCGTCTCCGGACGCGCCCGGTACCGCCACTGACCTCGGTCGGCGGCTGCGCGAAGGGGTCCGCGGCCAGGACGCAGCGATCACGGCCCTGGCCCGGCGGCTGACACCCGCTCTCGCGGGACTCAAACTGCGACCCGAACGTCCGCACGGGATCTTTCTGTTCGTCGGCCCGACGGGCGTCGGAAAGACCGAGTTGGCCAAGCAGCTCGCGCGGGTCCTCTACGGCTCCTCCGATTCGTTGATCCGGCTGGATATGTCGGAGTATGCCGACGACCGAGACGCCCGGATGAAATTGATCGGCGGCAGTCGCATCTGGAAGGACAGCTCAACCGAAGGACTACTGACGACCAAGGTGCTGGAAAGCCCTCACAGCATCATCCTCCTGGACGAATTCGAGAAGTCCGCGAGCGAGATCTGGCCGCTCTTCCTCCAGGTCTTCGACGAAGGTCGACTGACCGACGGTTGGGGCCGCACCGCCTCCTTCGCCGATTCGATCATCATCATGACCTCCAATCTCGGCGCTCGGGAGGGCAGCACCCGAGCGCCGGGGTTCGCGACGAAAGAGGGTTTTCGCGCCGACCGCCAACTCGACACGGTCACCCGCAGTCTGCCGCCCGAGTTCCTCAACCGGGTCACCGAGACCGTCAGCTTCACCCCTCTCACCCCCGCCGCACTGCGCGAGCTGTCCGATCTCGAGCTTTCCCGCCTCGCTGACCGGCTTGCCGCCGCGGGCTGGGAGATCACCTACGACGCCGAGGTCATCGACTGGCTGGCTCGGACCGACTACCTCCCGGCATACGGGGCGCGACACCTGCAACGCAACATCGAACGCTGGGTCTTTCCACAGTTGAGCGAAGCGCCGTCGCGACGGCTCCGTCTCGGCATCATCGACGATCGAGTCGCCGTCGTCGGAGCGGGCGGGTGCGCGGCATGACCGGCATATATTCCCAGGAGCTGGCCGCCTACTTCACCCACGCCGCCCAGCTCTGTGGGCAGGATGCGCACGAGCTCCAGGCAGGGTTCTCCCTGCTGTGGTATTTCGAGCACTATCTCGAGGGGGATCTCCACCGCACCGCGCCCGATGATGAGCCGCACCTGCTGCGGCTTTATCTCGGCGGCCTGACCGGCAACGATCTGGATCACTATCGCGCCGCGGTCGAAACTCGTTGTCGGCTACGGGATGCCGAACTCGCGGCGTGGGTGTCAGGAGCGTCGGGCAAGACCTACGGATCGTCACTCAACCTGTCACAACAAACAGCCGTGGCAAACGCTCTGACGCTGCCGATCTCGTTCGTTCAGGGCCCGCCCGGCACCGGCAAGACCGAGACCATCGCCCAGATGGCCGCCCTCGCGGCGGACCGTGGCCAAACGGTGGCCATCGTGTCCACCAACGGCACCGCCGTCGACAACGTGGCCGCGAAACTGCGGACCTTGCCGGGCGTGGCTGGAACAGCTCGACTCGGCAACAGCCAGATCCGCAAGGACTACGGCGGATTCACCGCCGTCCGGGCGGCCGATCGTGTCGCATACGAGGATGACGGTGCAGGGTCGCTGGGATCCGGCAAATACAAGTCCGGTTGGGAGCGCAGCCTGTCGTTCTCCGAGTTCACCACCGCGCATCCGATCATTCTGAGCACGGTGCACTCGTTGAAGAAATGCTTCGTCGACGGCGCCCTGAAGCAATACGACGTGTTGATCTTGGACGAAACCTCACAGGCGAACCTCATGGTCGGGATCGTTGCCCTGAGTTCGGCGCGTCGGCTGGTCCTGGTCGGCGACGACGATCAGCTGCCGCCGATCTACGATCACGACCGGATCAGCCAGATCGACACGCCGGTCGAGGTCGCTGGCCAACCGTTCGCGGATTCGCCGTGGAACATGAACGCCACCGGCGGCACGCGCTATCGTGATCCGAGTTTTCTGTCCTCCTGCGCGGAGGTCTTCGCCCCGGACCGTGACGATCCTGCACGGATCATGTTGGACGAGCACTACCGTTGCCATCCGGGCATCATCGGATTCAGCAACCAGGAGATCTACGGCGGCCGGCTCACGGTCCATCCCCAGCAGCCGACCGACCCGTCCGACCACCCCTGTCCGATCACCGTGATCTGGTACGAAGGCGATTACCGGGAGACCCGCGATCTCGACGGTCGGACGTCGGTCGTGAACGAGCGTCAACTGACCATCCTCCACGATCAGCTCGGCCCCACCCTGAAACAACAGCTCGCCGACGGCAAGACCGTCTGCGCACTATCGCCGTTCCGCGCCCAGACCGAGCGGCTCGCTGAGGTCATGGCCGAGGTCTTGGGGCAGCGCGACCCGATTCCCCGCGACACGGAAGAGCCCGGTGGCGACACAGACAACGAACAGGCGCCGGACTCGCTGAGCACGGTCAGCGTCGGCCCCGACGAGCGGTTGAAGATCTCGACCGTGCACAAATCACAGGGCCAGGAGTTCGACATCGTCTATCTGCTGCCCGTCGAGGACGGCAACTGGGAGTGGCCATGGTCCCAGGGACGACGACTGGTCAATGTCGCCGTCACCCGGGCCAAACAGGAACTGACGGTGATCACGTCGACGAAGATGATGGATCCGCAGCGACAGCGCCAACTGACCGGCTGTGCCCTCAACGTGAACAAGGCGGCAATCGACGAGGACGATCCTGAGCAACAATGGATGTATGTCCGCAAGCTGGTCGAGTATGTCGCCGACGGCTTCAGCTGGGACCCACCGAGGCGCTACGGGCTACATCGCACCACACTGCGTTCGCTCTTCGACCAGCGGTCGGTCCGCCAGGGTCCACACCACGCGCACGGCACCTCTGCACGTGAAAGAGACTTTGCACCCGAACAGTGTGTGCACGACGCGCTGCAGAAGATGATCACGAAGCGGTTTTCCCGCGATGATCTTCAACTGCTGACCCACGTGTCGTTGCAAGACCTTCGGGTCGATGGGAGTGCGCTCGAGGACGGCCCGTGCGCCGGTGCCGATCCCGACGTCGCCGCATTCGTCGGCAACGCACAAAGCCACCTCGATCTCGTGGTCGTCAGCCGAAGCACACGCACGGTCCAGCTTGCCGTCGAGGTGGACGGCGGATATCACCGCTACCAGCCGGAGGCCGCGTCGTTGCAGCGACAGCAGCGGCACGACCGTTGGAAGGACGAGTTGATGCGCGAGTGTGGCGCGCAGGTGTGGCGGGGCAATCGTTCGCGCGGATTCGACGACCACGCGGCACTGGTCTTTCTCCGACTGCCCGACGATGGATCCACCTATGCCGAAACAGACGTCATCCGCGACTGTGCACGCCGCGACCGCGCAGACGTATCCGATCGGGTCACGTTGGAGTATCTGTTGGCCAAGCAACTGAAAGCCAGCCGTCGTCGGACCGTGACGATCGTCGGGTGACGACCGACGACCGCCCGGCCCGCTCCACGGGCCGACGCACGTCTCGATAAGGTTGCGGTTCACCTGCCCTCGAGCCATGCCCACCGATGCTCGCCGCCCTCGCCCTGGACTCCATCCGGCGAGCCTGGGTCGGCCAGGACCCATGAGCGTTCTCGGCGTCACGACGACCTCGCTCGGGCAGGTAGTTCACCACGTCGCCGGCGACATGCAGCGATCAGCGCGAGATTCGTCATCACTCGCGTCGGCACAGTGCGGAGAAAATGGGCCATGAGCTTGTTGCGGCCGCCGTCGATCACGACCGGTCGACCCTTTTCGAGAGCGGCGAGTGCCGTGCGTGCGACCTGCGCAGGCCGGCGTTTGCCACGACCAGGGTGCGGGTTCATCGCGGTCTCCGTCGGTCCGGGGACCACGGTGACCACCCTCACACCCCGATCCTTGACCTCGGCCCACAACGCGTGGGAGAAGGAGAGTACGTAGGCTTTCGAAGCCGCATACCCCGCGACCTCGGGAGCCGGGGTGTAGGCACCGGTACTCGCGACGTTGATGATCGAACCGTGACCTCGCCGCACCATTCTCGCGACCAGCGCCGTCGTCAACTCTGTCAGCGCCCCGACGTTGAGATCGACAAGATGGCGCAAGGTGGCCGGATCGCTGTCCTCGACCATCGCCCGCGAGCTCATGCCCGCACTATTGACCAGAAGCTCGACCTCGATACCCGCATCGTCCACGATCTTCACCAGGCGGGCCGGGGCGTCAGCCGCGGCGAGGTCGAGCCGTATCTCCAGAACGGCGACACCGTGCCGAGCTCGCAGGTCCGCGGCGACTCTCGCCAACCGGCCATGGTCGCGCCCCACGAGGACCAGATTCGCTCCGTGCGCGGCGAGCTCGTCCACGATCGCCGCGCCGATGCCGCTCGACCCTCCCGTCACGAGGGCGTAGTGGTCCTTCATCTCGATCAACGTCGTCATGCCTGCTAACCTAAACCTTGACGTTGACGTCAAGGTCAAGGCTGGGTGAGTCCTTCACCCGGGAAGGGCGACGCGCACATGCGTATAGGAGAACTGAGCAAGGCCACCGGCTCGAGCACCCGCGCCCTCCGCTACTACGAAGAACACGGCCTCATCGACAGCGACCGCCTCTCCAACGGCTACCGCGACTACGCGCCCGCGACGGTCGAAAAAGTGGCGTTCATCCGAGACCTCCTCGCTGCCGGCCTGCCATCCCGACTGCTGCGCGAGATCATGCCCTGCGTCACCGACAGTGGGCACGACCAAGCCTCATGCGCCGACCTGAGCAGCCAGGTGGAACAGGTCCGCGACAGCCTTCTTCAACAGGAACGACGCATCCGCGCCCGACGCGAAACACTCGAGCAATACCTCACGGGGCAACGGACCCCCCGCGGCTATCGGTCGACACACACCGACAAGTGCGAAGCCACAACAGACCGAAAGGACAAGCGTGAAGGTTGGTTCGATGCATGATCACGACCTGTGACGAAGGCACGTCATCACGGACCGTGCACTCCAGGTTCCTATGGATGCCTCAGCAGGACACCTTCGCCGCCCGTGAAGGTGATGCCTGCAAACGTCACTGCTCGAGCGACCTCGACGAACCCCAGCCTGAGGTGCAGGTCGATCGACGCGCGGTTCTGGGCATTGATCACGCTGAAGATCGGCTCGCCCGGCGCGGCATCTGCGGTCGCGTCAAGGACGCCACGCAGGAGCCGCAGCGCGATTCCGCGTCGGCGGTGCTCGGGAAGGACCGTGAGCCCCGCGACAAGCCACTCCCGGATGAGTTGCGGATCGATCGGGTGTCTCTGGATGCCGCACCAGCCGACTGCGACACCACTCCTCTCTGCGATCAGCAGGACCGGAAGCCGCTCGATCAGGTGCCGGGCGTGGTCGAGATGGCCCTCGGCAGTACCACCGCGAGCAGCCATCACGCTTGCCAGACCACGAGCATCCGCCGGCGAAGCCGTCTTGGTATCGACTGCCGCTTCAGACGTTGTCGCATGTGCGCTCGGTTCGTGCATCACGAAATCACCCATCGAACCCCACGGTACGAGCGCCGACAGAGGTCCCGAAGGAGCACTCAGACTCCTGGCGCATACACCCGCAGACCCATCTGCGCTGCGGCCTCCGTGAGACGGACGTCGTAGGTGACCAATGCGTCGACATCGAGGCGGATCGACGCAGCCAGATGGAGAGCGTCGAGGGACCGCAACGCCGGGCCGGGCAATAGTCCAGCCTCTCGGTAGACGCTCGGCGGAAGATCATAGAGGTCGACCCGCTCGAGGATCACCGACACGCCGGCCTGCGGGAGCCCGTGCCGACTCGCGAACCGCCGCAACTCGGTTTCGAGCAGGTGGGTGGCGACCAAGCTGAGGTCAGCACCGTCGGCCCATGCTGCCAGCGCAGAACTCTCGGCCTCCTCGACCAGCAGCTTGGCAGCTGCCGAGGCGTCGAGGTAGAACCCACTCAACGCTCACCCCGGAGGTCGTCGATGGTCTCAGCGCTCGAGGTGGCAACCGAGTACCGGATCAACTGCGAGAACCCACCACGGATCGCCGCGGGGCGGTGAAGCGGCAGATCAGACGTCGCTTCCGCGATCGGCACCAGGCGCGCGACCGGCTTGCCACGGCTCGTCACGGTGTACGTCTCGCCGGCGTCGACAGCGCGCAGGACTTCGCCGCTGCGGTTGCGGAGATCACGATGCGTGACAGTCCTTGCCATGCATCCCACTGTAGCACCTGTAGCACATCACGACGGCTCCGCTCTCCGACCCGCCATCGTCGACTGCATGGGTGTCTTAGAGCGAGATCTCACTGGCCTTTGCCGCGAATCCCGCACACAGCACGTGAGCGTGCTCGAGAGGAACCCACCGGTCTCCTCCAGAACTTCACGGACGACGGCCGCCTCGGGAGACTCCGACGGCTCGATGGTCCCGGCGGGCACCTGGACACCGGCGATCTCGAGCGGGACGTCATCGTATGTGAACACCAGAAGCCGCCGATCGCGGACGATACCCGACGGCCTTCGAAACGAGCTGACGCTCCGGCTCTGCGCTCACGCGACGCCCAGCGGAGTGATCGACGCGATCTACTCACCTGCCAGGTCCTCCGCACGATCCCGCTCGTAGTGGCTCTGCAGGTTGATCCGGGACTCCACCGCGCTACGTAACCGAATAACGTCTGGCGTCATGCGACCTGCATGCGCTGGTCACCCACGACGTGCTCGCGTGTGAGCTCGCTATCGACGGCCTCGAGGTCATTGCGGATGGTGCCAACCACGTCGATATCGTCGCGACCGAAGAGCTTGGGGCTGATCGCGCCGGTACCGATCAAGGAGCACCTGGAAGTCGTCACGGCGCGCGTCGACCGGAGCATCACACGTCGAAGCGGAACTCCACCGAGTTCCAGCACAAACGACCGTCTGGTTCCGCCGCACCGACGCGATGTTCGTTGGCGAACCGAGTCGGATACGGAATGCGACGCACCGTCAGTTTCGAACGAGGTCGGCAACTTCAAGAGCCGCTGAAGTGAACTGCTCTCCGGCGTCGACCTGAAGCTCCGACTGCACTCGCCATCCAGGCAGTCAGTGGCTTCCCAGACCTCGACCTTCATGGGCAGGGGTCCGTCGTGCGTCGCCGAGAGGAATGATCAATACCTGTGGATGGCCCTCGGTGGGGTGGCGTGAAGGAGGCGCTCCTTCCCGAGGATGATCTGCAAGACAAACGGTATTGATCAAGATCCGGCGTTGGCGCGCTGGTTCGGGAAGGAACGCCTCATGTCCACGGTATCCGATAGTCAGGCTCGGGCCGGCACCAACAGCGACGTTGAGCCCGAGGTTGCTGGCTCGTTGCTGGATGAGATCGTGCGCGACGGCGCGCGGCAGATGCTCGCCGCGGCGCTGCAGGCCGAGGTCGCGGCCTACATCGACCAGTACGCGCACGAACGTGACGAGCGGGGGCACCGGCTGGTGGTGCGCAACGGGCACCACGGCGAGCGGGAGGTCACCACGGCCGCCGGGGCCGTGCGGGTGCGCCAGCCTCGCGTCAACGACCGCCGTGTCGACGAGGCAACCGGCGAACGGCAGCGGTTCGCGTCGACCATTCTGCCCGCGTGGGCCCGTAAGTCTCCACAGATGTCCCAGGTCCTGCCGCTGCTATACCTGCACGGGTTGTCCAGCAACGACTTCGCCCCGGCGCTGACCCAGTTCCTCGGCACCGGTCACGGTCTCTCGCCGGCGACGATTACCCGGTTGACGAAGGACTGGCAGGCCGAGGCGGCCGCGTTCAACGATCGGTCACTGGCCGAGTCGGACTATGTGTATCTGTGGGTTGACGGCATCCACGTGAAGGTCCGCCTGGAGCAGGACAAGATCTGCCTGCTGGTGGTGATCGGCGTGCGCGCCGACGGGACCAAGGAACTGGTCGCCCTCGCCGATGGGTTCCGCGAGTCCGCCGAGTCGTGGGCGGACCTGCTGCGCGACTGCAAACGCCGCGGCATGGCTGACCCGGTGCTGGCCGTCGGCGACGGCGCGCTCGGGTTCTGGAAGGCGGTCCGGGACGTGTTCCCGACGACCAGAGAGCAGCGGTGCTGGTTCCACAAGTCCGCGAATGTCCTTGCCGCGCTGCCGAAGTCGGCCCAGCCCGGGGCGACCAGGGCGATGCAGGAGATCTACCAGGCACAGGACAAGGACCACGCGATCAAGGCCGCGCGGGTGTTCGAGCGGGCCTACGGTGCGAAGTGGCCCAAGGCCGCCGCGAAGATCATGGACGACTTGGATGTGTTGCTCGCGTTCTATGACTATCCGGCCGAGCACTGGGTCCATCTGCGCACCACGAACCCGATCGAGTCGACCTTCTCGACAGTGCGGCTGCGTCAGCGGGTCACCAAGGGGCCAGGCTCCCGCGCGGCGGGGATCGCGATGGCGTTCAAGCTCATCCAGTCCGCCCAGACCAAGTGGCGAGCCGTCAACGCGCCCCACCTGGTCGCCCTCGTGCGTGCCGGAGCCACATTCGTCAACGGTCAGCTGGTCGAACGACCCGACGACGAGGACCGGGAGGCCGCATGACCACCACGCCGACGACGGTCGGGACCGTGCACCACATCGAGCTGTGGGTCCCTGACATCGACCGTGCCATCAGCGAATGGGGCTGGCTGCTCACCGAGCTCGGCTACCAGCCCTACCAGGACTGGCCCGGCGGGCACAGCTGGAGCCTGGGGTCGACCTATCTCGTCGTCGAGCAGTCACCCGACGTGACGGCCGACGGTCACGAGCGCACCCGCCCCGGACTCAACCACCTCGCGTTCCACGCCGGCGACCACGCCCGCCTCGACGAGGTGGCTAAGATCGCCCCGGCCCACGGCTGGAACCAGCTCTTCGCCGACGAATACCCCACGCCGGCGGCCCCGAGACGTACGCCGCCTACCTCGTCAACAGCGACGGCTACGAAGTCGAACTCGTCGCGGAAACGCGCTCATAGAAATCCGTCGTCCACAGGTCTTGACAATATCTCCGTCGCCGACAACCGCAGGTCGTGTTCGAGGGACTCAAACACGCGCTCGGGTTACGTCGGCGTCAGCGGTGTGTGTCAGAGCTCACTGTCGGTCTCGATGCCACTGAGCCGCGCCCCGAACCCCGCGCACAGCACGTGAGCCTGGACGAGTGGAATCCAGTAGCACGTCCACTGCTGAACATCACCACCATCCGAAGGGACATCCTCACCGGCGACCCAACGCTCGGGCGAATCATCGTCCAGCAGTACGAGCTGGAAGAAATGCCGCTCCTGCACTTCAGGTTTGGAAGGCCACATGTCGCACCGCTGGACCCCGAGGGAACTCACGACGCGGGCAGGTAGTCCCGTCTCCTCCCATATTTCACGGACGACGGCATCCTCGGGCGTCTCTCCCGGCTCAATCGTCCCCGCCGGCACCTGAACACCCGCTACGTCAAGAGGCACGTCATCATGCGTGAACACGAGTAGCCGGTCGCCGTGCACGACATAGCCGACGACTTTTCGAACGAACCGGCGTTCCGCTCCCGAGCTCATGCGTCACCGTGGCCTGCTGCACCATCAGATGTGCCGGGAGCGATGACATCGAGTCCCGCCGCTCTGGCAGAATCACCGAGGCGCCGGTCATACGTCAGGACGGCATCGACATCCAGGCGGATCGCCGCCTCCAGGTGCAGAGCGTCAAGAGTCCGCAGGTAGGTCATGGACAGGAATCCCGCGGATCGGTAGGTCGCTCGGTCGAGGGCCGCGAGCGACACACCGTCGAGGATCGCACTGACCTTCGCCTGATCCCGCCCCTCCCGCACAGCCATACGGCGCAGCTCGGTCTCCAGCAGATCGCTTGAGAGGAGCCTGGCGGGCACGTGATCGAGCCAATCCAGCAGCGCTTGCGTCTCGACCTGCGGGATCAGCAGCGCTCCGAGCGCGGAAGTGTCGGCATAGACGAGCGGAGCATCACTCACGCTCGGTCCTCACGCAACTCGTCGAGGAGCTGAGCCATCGGGCGGTCGTTCTCGGCTGGCTGAGGCTTGAGCGCAGCCCATCCACCGACACGTTTCGCTGGCCGAACGATCGGCAACGAAGGCCTTGGTGCGTCGAGAGGGACGATGCGGCCCACAGGAGTTCCACGGTTGGTCAGCACGAACGATCGCCCCTCACCTACGGCCCGAAGCACGCGTCCGGACTCGTTACGCAGTTCACGCTGCGACAAACTCTCGTCCTGCGGCTCAGTCGTCCTCATACACCAAATGTAGCACCCGCGCTACACGTTGAATCTGAACTCAACCACGTCGCCGCACGGAGGGCTATCTGGCGGACAGCGAAGGATGCATGCGACGGGGCTGCCCCCAGACACGTCGACACTGGGCATGCCCCGAATCAATAGTCCACGCGCCGACAGGTCGCTCGCGACCTTTCGACCACATCGTCGCTGGATGTGCCCCAGTGCCATGCCCAGCTCAGGACGCCGTCGTCGTACGCGATGTGAATCTGCATCGGAGCACCGCCGACGGCCTCAAAGACACCACCGCCTCGGCTGGTGAATACCGTGACCCCGCTGGCCTCGCCGAATGCCAGGTGCAGAGCTTCCTCGCTGAGCAGGCCATGCTCGATGTGCTGGAGGCCGTGCTCGTCCGACAGTGCTTCGTAGTCGATGATTCGACATTCGCCCGGCCCGAGTCTGACCTCAATCCGCGCCGTACAGTGGCCGCTCTCGATCCCTTCGACCACACCTCGATAAACCCCCGGAGGAATCTCAGGGATGCGAGCCTGGAGACCGAGCCCTCTCATGCTGACTTCAGTGGTGTGATTGCATCGATCTGTCCGCCTGCGCGGTCCTCCGCGACCTCCAGCTCGTACCGCGTCTGCAAGTTGAGCCAGAACTGCGGATCGACCCCGAAGTACCGCCCCAGGCGCAACGCAGTGTCAGCCGTGATGGCGCGCTTGCCATGGACGATCTCGTTGATACGCCGGGGCGGAACGCCGATGGAGACGGCAAGCTTGTTCTGCGTGATGCCGAACCCCTCGATGAAGTCCTCCATGAGGACCTCCCCGGGGTGGATCGGCGGGTAGAGCTTCTCGGACATCGTCCCTCCTCAGTGGTAGTCGACGATCTCGACGTCTTCAGCACCGGCATCGGTCCACCGGAAGCAGATCCGCCACTGATCGTTGATACGGATGCTGTGCTGGCCGACCCGGTCACCCTTGAGGGCCTCAAGGCGATTGCCGGGCGGAACCCGCAACGCATCCAGCACCGTGGCAGCGTCCAGCAGACGCAACTTCCGGTTCGCCGTCTTGTGGATTCGCGGATCAAGTCGCCTCGCCGGCTCGCGACGCCACACACGCTCGGTGTCGCGGTCAGCGAAGGATCTGATCACCTGACCACGATATAACGCAACACGTCATTAACGCTAGACGTTAAACCGGAACTCCACCACGTTTCGTAGCCGAATAACGTCTGCCGTCAGGCGACCTGCATGCGCTGGTC
>CAZMLG010000004.1:0-50866 GCA_964566985.1 uncultured Intrasporangiaceae bacterium | reverse complement strand
TCGGCTCCACGGGCGCGCTGGCTCGCGCGCACGGCGTCCGGGTTGTCACGCAGCACCTTGATGTCGATCACGGTGCAAGGCTATGGCACCGGGACAACCGATTTTGCGCTCCCTTGCCCGGTAGGTCATTCGGCGGTGAGGATGGTGATGCCGAGGTGCTCGGCGAGGCGGTCGACCAGGTCGCGACCGGAGTCGACGGCCAGTGATTGGCTCCCCGGTCCGATGCGATGCCAGGCGCCGCGTTGTCGGCCGTAGCGGTCGCAGAATACGACGATCACTTCTGCGGGGCTGACTGGGTGTCCGGCGGCGTGTTGGAGCTCGGCCTGTCGTGAGTGCCAGATGAGCCCGTCGAGGCCGTGGTCGTGCACGGCTCGCGCGATGCGGCGAGTGCAGGGGTAGTGCTCGGGGGTGCTTGCGCTGAGGCTTTCGCGGGAGAGGTCGAATCGGGTGAGGACGTCGTCGCGAAAGTCGGCGAGCGTCAGCGGCGCAGGGGTTTCGAGGTGGGCAAGCAGCGTGCTCCGGAGCATCTCTTCGGCCACGATGGGCGTGTTGTGGTGGTCGGCCTCGTGAAATACGGTCTCGAGCAGAGCGCCGGTGATGGTGTCCGCGAGGTACACCGTGGGAACGCGTGCGCTCGTGGCGGCGTCGTCGAAGGGGGCGAATCGGGAGTCTCCGAAGCCGGGGTTGGGTTCGTCATATCCCCACGTCCCGTCGTAGGCCCGGTACCACCGGGTCCGCTCCGCGATGAGCGCGCGCGGCAGCGATCTGACGATGGCGTGGTCGGGGGTGATGACCGGACACTCGTCCGGGTCGGGGCACATCAGATCCTGTGGTGGGCACCTGCGTTCCCGCTCCGTGGGGTGACGGGTCATCGGTCAGCCGGCCACTGGTCCGCGCACGTGCGCGGCGTGGCGCTCGGCGGCCCGCCGGGCCCGTGCGGCGGTGCTCGGGTCGTGGGCGGCCTCGTGGGGGATCAGCCCGGAGATCAGTCCCGTGGGATGGACCAACCAGGTCCAGATGCCCCACGCGGAGAGCCCCGCCGCCACGAGAGGCTCGATGAGCGCGGCGAGTTCTGGTCGGGGTTGTCCTTGGTCGGTGAGTTGAAACGCGGGGATGACCACACGCCCGTCGATGGTGACCGTCACCAGTCGACCGGCCGAGCGGGCCCGCTGCACCGCCGCGCGGGTGGTGGCCACACTGGTGTCGCCGCGCACTTCGTGCAGCGTCTCGTAGGAGTAGCACGGGGTCGACAGCAACGTGTTGCGCACCTGCGCGTTGCGCCGCGCCTGGGCCACGGTCGCCGGCTCCACCAGATCGAGGCCGGCCGCCATCAACGCCTGCTGCAGGGCGGGCTTGGTGCGCCGTCCCCCGGCTGCGCGCAACTGTCGAACCTCACGCAGGACCGCCAGGTCTTCCTCGGTGACATCGGCTGCGTCGAACGGCACGATCGCGCGTCGGCCATCTCCCGGGTCCTGGGGAAACACGGTCTCGGCCATCGTGATCACCTCCCCGTCAGTGTAGCATTCATCGCAGCACCCCCACCGATTCGACGATTGCGACACATGGGGTGCAGAGGCGCTGCCGACGCGGCACTGCGGTGTCCTGGACCCGTGTCCGACTCCCTTCGCCGACGGACGTAGGCCGTGCGCGGCACGGGGGCGGGCTCGGGTAGGTTGCTGGTGTTTGCCGGACGACGCGACAGGACGAGGTGGTGGCGCCATGCCCCGCGGTGCCGTCGTCGTCAACCCCACCAAGTGCGAACCGTCCAGCACGGTGCGTGCCGAGCTGGACGGCATCTTCACCGCCTACGGCTGGGAGCCCCCGATCTGGCTCGAGACGACCGCGCACGACCCCGGATACGGACAGGCTCGTGCCGCGGTGGACAAGGGCGCCGACCTGGTCTGCGCCCTCGGCGGGGACGGCACGGTGCGGTGCGTCGCCGCGGCGCTCGCCCGCACCGGCGTGCCGCTGGGCCTGCTGGCCTCCGGCACCGGCAACCTGCTCGCCCGCAACCTCGGCCTGCCCTACAGGCGGTATGCCGACGGGTTGCGCGTCGCGCTCAGCGGACGTGACCGCCCGGTCGACGTCCTGCGGGTCGGGCTCGACCGCGACGGCGACGGCACCTTCGAGGAGCCGCAGACCGGCCTGGTGATGACCGGCGTCCACTTCGACGCCGAGATCATGGCCAGCACCCCCGAGGGGCTGAAGAAACGGCTCGGGTGGCTCGCCTACCCGACGGCCGGGCTGCGGCATGTCGCGCACGGGCCCGTCCGGATGCGGGTCGAGACCGATCGGGGCGAGCTCGTCGGCCCGGCCCCGACGACCGGTGTGCTCGTCGGCAACTGCGGGCGCCTCACCGGCGGCATCACACTCATGCCCGGTGCCCGGATCGACGACGGCGTCCTCGACGCGGTCGTCGTGTCCGTCAAACACGTCGCCGGGTGGGTGCCGGTCGTCGGCCGCGTGCTCAGCGGCTCGCAGCGCTCCGCCAAGAGCCTGCAGCGCCTCACCTGCGGCCGCCTGACGGTCACCTGCGACGAGCCCGTGCTCGTCGAGGTGGACGGCGACGTGCTCGGCCGCGCCCGGGGCATCCGCGTGGGCGTCGACCCGCGCGCCCTGCTGATCCGCACGCCGTGACCGCCCTCTATCGCTTCGCCTCCGGTCATCGGCTGGACGCGCCCGCCCCGGCGGTGTTCGCGGTGCTGCGGGAGGTCGAGGCATGGCCGCACTGGTGGCCGCAGATCCGCCGCGTGACGGCCTACGACGACGTGACCGGCCACGTCGAGATCCGCAGCCTGCTGCCCATGACGCTGTCGCTCGACGTCGGCGCCGAGGTGGTCGACCCCGACCGCGGGGTGCTGCGGGCGCGGCTGGACGGGGACCTGCGCGGATGGGCGCAGTTCACCGTCTCGGGCGAGGCCGGTGGCACCCGACTGGACTACCGGCAGGAGACGACGCTGAGGCACCCCCACCTACCGGCTCTGTTGGCGCTGCCGGCCCGCCCGGTGCTGCTCGCCAACCACGCGGTCATGATGCGTGCCGGGATGCGGGGACTGGCCGCGGCGGCACGCCGTCACGCCATCACGCAGTAGCGCAATGAAGCGTCAACACTCGATCGCGACGCCGACGGGAGTTGACGGTTCATTGCGTTATTGCGGGTCGGCCGCTGTCCGCTCAGATCTCAGCCGCGCAACTGCCGCAGCCACTCCTGTGCCGCGACGAACGCCTCGTCGCTCGCGGTCGGCGTGATCGAGGCGCTGCGGCCGTCGGCGCGCGGGTAGGACCCCAGGAAGCGCACCTGTGCCGCGACCCGGTGCAGCCCCATGAGGGCCTCACCGACGCGCTCGTCGTGCACGTGCCCCTCGAAGTCGATCGAGAAGCAGTAGTTGCCCATCGCCGACTTCGTCGGACGCGACTCGAGTCGGGTCATGTTGATGCCGTGTGCGGCGAGCTGCTCGAGCAGGTCGAGCAGACCCCCGGCGCGGTCTTCGTGCTGGAAGAGCGTGATGGTCGTCTTGTCCGCACCGGTGCGCTCCGGCATACGCCCGGGCCGGGCGACCAGCACGAATCGCGTGACCGCGGCGCCGTTGTCGCCGATGTCGTCGGCGAGGATCTCCAGGCCGTTCTGGTGGGCCGCCACCGGCGCGCAGACCGCCGCGTCGTAGGCCGTGTCGCCGGCGGCCAGCCCGTCCGCGGCGCCCGCGGTGGACAAGGTCTGCACGTAGGTCGCGTGCGGCAGGTGGGTGCCCATCCAGCCGCGCACCTGGGCCCACGCGTGCGAGTGGGTGCCGACCCCGCGGACCGCGTCGCGGGTCGTGCCGACCCGCGCGGCCAACACGAAGGTGATCGGCACGAGCACCTCGCCGATGACCGACAGTGGCTCGACGGAGTTCTCGATCGGCACCATCGCCGCGTCGATCGACCCCTCTCGCAGTGCGGTGAGCGCGAGATCCACCGACCCGAACGGCTGCTGCTCCATGTCTCGTGCCGGCGCCCATGCCTGCAACGCCATCTGAGTGAAGGTGCCTTCCGGGCCGAGATAGCCGAACCGCATCGATGCCTCCGCATACCTTGAACGAACCAGTGCCTCCAGCAGCGTATGGCGTGGCGCGGCGGGCGCCGGTCTCAGGCGGGGGACACGGGGCCGCCCGCCGCTTCAGGGTGGCGATCGAGACGACCAGGTCGGGCAGTTCGTCCTCCAGGTGCACGCCGGCGGAGTGGAATGCGACGGCGGTCTCAGGCGTGATGGTGACCGGTCAGGTGGGCGTAGACGACGAGGTTGTCCTCGTAGTGTCCCCAGTGGGGGTCGAATCGGCCGGTGCACGAGATCAGCCGCAGTCCGGCGTGGTTGATGTTGCCGTAAACCTTCGCGGTGGGGAACGCGTTCTTGGGGTAGGTCTCGAGGCTGTCGACCGTGAAGACGGCGACCGTGTGATCGGCCCGGGTGATCCGCACCGTGTCGCCGGCTCGCAGCCGGCTGAGGTGGTAGAAGATCGAGGGTCCGTCGGCGGCGGAGTCGATGTGCCCCACGATCACTGACGGGCCCAGCTGCCCGGGGGTGGGTGAGCCGGTGTACCAACCGGCGGGGACTCCCCCGGTGGCCTCGGGGATCGCGACCTCACGGTGCGAATTGGTGCCGTATGCCGCCAGTCGAGCGTGATCGATCCCGATCGCGGGGATGGTCAATCGCGTGGGTTTCGAGCGCGGCAGGGTCGGGCCGACGACCGCCGGTGTGGAGGCGTTCGTCCGACCGGATGTGCCGGCCGGTGATGGGGTTCGGGTGTCGGGGCCGCGCGTGGTCGGGCGCGAGGGCAGGTCGCCTTCGGCGGACGGGTGCGCGGCCGCGGTCGGAGGCGCGCCGGCATGATCTTGCGCATGCCATCCGAGCAACGCCAGCGCGAGCGCGGCCGCCGCCAGCAGGCCGGCCGCCGCGGTCGCCGAGCGGCGACCGCGGCGGGCACGGCCTCGCGCGTGAGGTTCACGCATGACGGCGGCGCGGTGCTTCTCGGGCGGCGAGCATGGTCAGCGTCCGGCCTTGCCGTAGCGGCGGCGCAGCCCCAGCACGGCCCCGGCGGCCACCAGCAGGCCCCCGGCCCCGTAGAACAGGCCCGCGTCCTGGATTCCGGCGGTGGATCCTCCGCCGGTCTGCACTCCACCCGAAGGCATGGTGTTCATCTGCGACTTCTGCAGCGTCCCGCACAGTGCCGGCGCGGTGCCGATCAACGCCAGCTTCTTGTCGGCGCCGGGCAGCGTGACCCCCAGCGAATTCGCGGTGGACAACGAGGCCTTGGGCGCGGTGGCCGGGTTCAGGCCGTGCACCACGACGACACCTTTGCCGTTCTTGATCGCCGACAGGGTGGCCTGGTTCATGGTGAACGTGCGCTTGTAGGTGAAGCTGGAACCACCCGGGGCGACGGTCACGTCCGTCGCGGTCGAGGCGCCGGTGCCCTTCTTGAGCGAGAGGGTCGTGCCGATCTTGCCGTAGGCGGGCCGGCCCTCGACCGTGGAGATCACCCCGTCACCGTTGGAGTCTGCCGACGACGTCGGGCACGAGCCGCCACCGTTGATGTGCACGTGCTGCACGTGCGGGAACGGTTTGCCGGCGAACGCGGCCGGAACGCCCAACGAGGACAGCGTCTTCTTGTCAGTGGGCAGTTTCCCGGCCAGCCCGGATACCTTCTCGGTCACGGTCGCCTGGTCGCCGTTGATCGTGATCATCACGTGCCCCGAGGCCGCCCCGGACGGGGTGTTCAGCGCCACGGGTGACAGGTCTGCCTGGGAACTCCAACTGCCCGAGTCGCTCCCGGTCGCGGCGTGCGCTGCCGGCGCGGCGGCCAGCGCCGCGGCGGCAGCGGCCAGTGGGACGGCGGACATCAGCAATTTGGTCTTGCGTGTGCTCGTCTGCGTGTTCATCAGCGCGGATTTCCTCTCCGATGACGGGGCCGGTCAAGCGAACGCCTGATCGGATCCTGCTCGACCCGGGTCCGTGCGCGACGGCCGGGCCGTGGTAGCCGGATGCTCCAGACCACGCCCGGGGCATCCAGTAACACCAGAGGTTCGGCGTGCCCCGTCGGATGGATTGGTGCCGCATCGGCGAATCGCCACACCCGAAGCAGCGGATGAGTTGGGGCAGCTACGACGTGACTCGGCTGCACCGACTTGAATATCCGCGCGGGCAGCGGGTTCTGGCCACTTTGAGCCCCGGCGGGCACAGCGACCGTGGGTCGGTGCTGTCCATCCACGCCCGCTCCTGGCCGACCTGGCCGGGCACCGCGGCCCGAACGCCGCCGAAAATCAAGGATGGAAGGCTGTACGCCGGGGACGGCCCGACCATCCGGGACGACACCCCGTGCCCGAAGGAGGATGGATGGGCCATGTCGAAGTCCCCAGCGTGCTGCCCACCCCGGCCCGGCAGGTGGTCGGCGGGCATGCCGGGCCCGGAACGATCCAGCCATTGAGACCGCCCCGGGCACCAATCCGCACCCGCGTCGGTGCCGAACAACCCACGACTCATCGATCGGCAACCAAGGAGTGACCATGGCCGGATGTCCGCCGTCCGCGGTCGGCACCTGCTCCCGCGGGCCGGACCGGGGTGGCCATGCGCGTCGTTCCTGACGAGGGTTCGAACTCCGGTGAGGATCCGCGCTCCGACGAGCTGGCGCGGATGCTCCGGCGCTGTGCGCGCCGCGACGAGGCACAGTTCGCGCGCCTTTATGATGCCACCGCGCCGCGCCTGTTCGGGCTGGTGCGACAGGTGGTCCGTGACGTGGGGCAGGCCGAAGAGGTCACGCAGGAGGCTTACCTGCAGATCTGGGAGCAATCGGCGCGGTTCAACCCGGACAAGGGCAGCGCGCTGAGCTGGATGATGACGATCGCTCACCGCCGCGCGGTCGATCGAGTGCGTGCCGCCGAATCGCGCGCGGACCGGGAGAACGCCTACGACGTGGGTCGACAGTCCGTGCCCTATGACACGACGGCGGACACCGCGCACCGGGAACTGGACGCACAGCGGGTGCGCCAAGCCATGGACGCCCTGACCTCGGCACAACGATCCGCGGTCGATCTGGCGTACTTCGGTGGTTATACCCACCGTGAGGTGGCCGCCTTGCTGGACCTTCCGGTCGGCACGGCCAAGACACGCATCCGTGACGGTCTGATCCGGCTACGTGACACGATGGGAGTGCAGCGATGAACAACGACATCCACGGCCTCATCGGCGCGTACGCCCTCGACGCGGTGACCGATCAAGAACGCCGAGAATTCGAGCAGCACCTGCACGACTGCGCCGACTGCCGCGACGAACTCGCCGGCCTTCGGGAGGCGGCCACCGTGCTCGGCGCCGCCGCGCGAGAGGACCCGCCCATGGCGCTGCGCGAATCCGTGCTGACCGGCATCGCGGCGACGCGGCCCCTGCCTCCCATCGTCCCGCCCGACCCAGGGCAAGAGTCGCCCCGGCCGCGACACCTCACCGGCGACGAAGGCCCGGCTCGTCGCGAGAAGAAGGACCCGTCCGCCACCCGATGGTGGACGGCGCGTCGGTGGCTCGCCGCCGCGGCCGCCGCCGCGGCCATCGTCATCGGTGGGCTGACGTGGCACCCGTGGACCGGATCGCGGCCCACACCGGTCCCGATCGCGCAGCAGGTGCTGCAGGCGCCGGACGTGCATCGGCACGTCAAGCACGTCGACGGCGCCACAGTGGCCGTGTCCTACTCGCCGAAACTGGGCAAATCGGTGCTGAAGACCACCGACATGGACCCCGCGCCAGCTGGACACACCTACCAACTCTGGTATATGACCGCCGCCGGCAAAGCCACCGGAGCAGGCTTCGTGGTGCCGTCGCGCCACGGAACCAGCAGCGTCCTGCTGAAGGGAAACGCGAACAAGGCCGACCTGGTCGGGATCACCATCGAACCGGACGGCGGATCCCCCCAGCCCACGACCAAACCGATCATGACGGTCAAGCTGACCACATGACCACGGTCCTGCTGCCGCCCGACTTGCCCGACTTGCTGGGCGACCCGGGCGGGTGGAGCGCCGACCGGGGTGGACTGCTCGTCGTGCTCGTTCCCGGCACGACCTGCTCGCAGAATCGCCGCCGTGTTGTGCGTGCCGGCCAGGTCGGCCCCACGCGCGTGGTCGGCCTGCCCGGACTTGAGTCTCAGGTACGTTGAAACCCCAGGATCGCCTCATGACCACTTCTTCCCTGTTGTCCATCGGCCGTTTCGCCTCTCGCAGCGGCCTGACCACCAGCGCCCTGCGCTTCTACGCCGACGGGGGTCTGCTCGCACCCGAGCGCGTCGACCCCGCGTCCGGATACCGCTACTACAGCGAGGCACAGGTCCCGCGGGCACGGATGATCCGCGACCTGCGCGAGATCGCGATGCCGCTCAGCCAGGTCGAGACCGTGCTGTCTGCGCCGGCCGCGGACGTGCCGCGCCTGATCGACGAACATCTGGCACGGGTCGCCGCCGACGCCGCACACGCCCAGCGCAAGGCCCTGGGCCTCAAGGCGAGCCTCGCCGGCGCGGAGGGTATGCCGTTGGGCGCCCTGCGCGGGCCGGTGTTCGCCGACGCGGCCGAGCAGGTCCTCGGCACCACCGTGCGGCACGAGGAACTGCCGGTGTTGCGGGGCATCCACGTCGCGATCGACGGCGCCGGCGTCACGCTCATCGGCACCGACCGCTACCGGCTCACCTCGCGCACGCTGGCGACGGCCGAGCCCCAGGAGGCCACCTGGACCGGGGTCGTCGACGGTGACGACCTGCACCAGGCGGCGCTCGCCGCGCGGCGGGCGGCGAGCGTGCGGCTGGACGCCGCGCCACACGGCCTACGGCTGCGCACGTCCGAGGGCGCGGATCACTACTGCCGGTTGCTCACCGAGGAGTTCCCCGACGTGTGGGCGATGCTGGACGGTCTGGGTGAGGTGACCACGCGCGTCGCCGTCGGGAAGGCCGCGCTGCTCGACGTCCTCGAGCACCATGGCGGTGACCGGGTGACGTTCGATGCCGCCGAGCCGGTGCTTCGTGTCGAGACCGGCACCGGCAGCCACGAGGTGCCGGCGACGGTCAGCGGCTCGCCGGTGCGGGTGGTGTTCGGGCTGCCGGTCCTCTATCCCGCGGTGAGCGGCGCGGTCGGGCCCGACGTGATGCTCGACCTGCGCGGGGAGGCGGGTCCGGTCACCGTCCGGTCGGCCGACCGGGGTGACCTGACCACGGTGGTCATGCCCCGACGCCCGGAAGGGGACGAGGGGTAGGTTGGCCGCATGGGGAGGATCAGCGAAGAGGAGTTCCTCGCGGTCTACGGCCCGTGGGCTCGGCGTACACCGGACGATGTGCGCGAGTTGATGCGCGGCTACCCCGGCACCTGGTTCGTCGCGGGTGGGTGGGCGATCGAGGCCTACACCGGCGTCGCCCGCGAGCACGACGACTGCGACCCGTCGATCCTCCGGGGCGAATTCGATCTTCTCCGAAGTCATCTGCGCGGCCGCTACGACGTGTGGGCCGCAGGAGCCGGAGCGCTCAAACCGATCTTCTCCGACGAGCCCGGCACCTTCGACGACCTCGCGCCCGCGGGTGCCGGGCAGGTCTGGTTGCGTCCGGGCTGGGACCAACCGTGGGAATACGACGTGTTGCTGGCGCCCGGTGACGCGACCACCTGGGTCTACAAGCGTGATCCGTCGATCCGTATGCCGATGGCGCACGCCGTGTGGGAGAAGGACGGCGTCACGTATCTGCGCCCCGAGATCCAGTTGCTCTACAAGGCGCGTGGACTGCGTGACAAGGATCAGGATGACTTCGACGCGACGTGGCCGCTCCTGGACGCGGGCCGGAGGGAATGGCTGCGCGCCGGGCTACGGCATACGTTGCCGGATCATCCGTGGCTCAGACGGTGACCGGGCGCGGCGCCGGCGACCCCGCCCGATCGGCCCGCACGGTGTCCTCGACCAGACGCGCAGCGGTGTCGAGTTGCGAGGGGCCGAGTTCGGTGACCTTGTCGGCGATCTCGTCGCCGTAGCGACGGCGGAGCCGCTCGGTGAACAGGTCGGCGTCGACGCCGAAGCGGCCGCGATCCAGCAGCTTCCACGCCTGCGCGGCCTTCCACGTCTGGGCGACCCTCGCGGGGGAGGTCGCATCGATCCAACCCAGCCACGACGCGGCGCAGAAATGCTGCTCCGCCAGGGATGCCAGTGCGCGATCGTAGGCGTGCACCGGCGCGCCGCCGCTGGTGTCGAGCGAGCCGATCAGTGCGTCGGTGAGGCTGCTGATCGCCGTGGCGTCCGTGCGTCCGGAGGCATACATGCGTTGGATGGCGCCGTCCATGGTGGTCCTTTCGTCGGGGGTGCCTTCACGGCATACCACCGGCGGCTGGGGAATCGCTGAGTCAGGCGGCCTATGTGACCATGCGGGGATCGTCGGCCGTGGCGCTATAACGCAATAGACCGTCAACATTCGTGACGATGTCAGCTGGGTGTTGACGGTTTGTCGCGCTATAACGTGCGGAACTGCGTCGGACCGCATCATGATGCAGGTGCGCACGCCCTGCCGGTGTGGAGCAACGTGACGTCAGAATTCATCGACAAGTGACCCCGAGATTCACTGCTATCGCTGGCCGGCTATCCGCGTCGCCCGGCGCATCGACCAGGCGAGCAGCCCCAGACACACCAACGCCATGAGGCCGTAGCTGTTGTTCATCAGCACGCCCCACACGTCGCCGTTGCTGTCCGCCGGGAAGGCCTGACCGTCCGGCACGAGGCGCCACTGGCCCCACCACGGCAGGTCGAGCAGGAAGACCACGCACACGGCCACGGCGGCGACCACGCGGCGCACATCGCGCCCGGTGCCCAGCAGTGCTCCGACCACGAGCACGATCCACACGAAGTGGTGGATCCACGACACCGGCGAGACGAGCACGGTGACCATACCGACCAGGGCCACCTCCAGACGCACCTGCTCGTCCCGGCCGGCACTCGCGCGCACTCTCGTGAAGAGCCGGCCGAGGGCGCGTTTCGTGTCGCCTACCATCCGGCAACCGGGCACGAAACGCGCGCTCGGCGGGGTGGGGTCGGGTCGGATCGGCCCGAGGTATGCCGTGCGCGCGAGACCCATCCCCACCACCAGCACCGCGACGACCAGCAGCGCCCACAGCACCGTCTCGGTGATGCCGCCGGGACCGAGCCGCAGCAGCAGCCCGCGCAGCGACTGGTTCGACGTGCCGTAGTTGGGCCCCAGGCGCGAGGAGTCGAGCAGCGCGTCGCCCCAGTAGGCGAGGGTCGCGCGAGGGAGCAGGATCAGCCCGACGAACGTGGCGCCGACCGCGGCCACGACCGCATTGCCCGCTTCCCGGCGGCGCCCGGTCAGCAGCAGGTGCACGATGAACAGCCCCGGCGTGAGTTTGATCGCGGTCGCCAGGCCGATCAGCAGGCCGGGCGGCACGCGGCGCCACCACCGCGGACGGCGCAGATCGATGATCACGGCGAGCAGGAGGAACGCGTCCACCTGCGCGAAGCGCAGTCCGTCGTGGACCGGCAGCAGGTGGAAGGTCACCGCCGACGCGGCCGCACAGACGACCGGCGCCCAGGCCCCGGCGCGCCGGGCGAAGGGCCACACGGCATACGACGCGATCGCCACGTCGGCCACCGCCTGTGCGAGGAACCAGCACCATCCGGCGACGGTGAAGGGCACCAGGGCGAGCGGCACCGCCAGCAGCGCCGCGAACGGGGGATAGGTGAACGGGAGGAATTGTGGCGGCGCGAGGTATTCGTAGATCTGGCGGGCGTCGAGGACCGAGCGGCCCGCGCCGCGATAGACCGACAGGTCGACCTGCCAGTGTTGCGGCGAGGCCTGCACCAGTTGGGTGAGCAGCACCGGCCACAGCCCCGCCGCGACGATGATCGCGCTGAGCGCCCAGATCAGGCGGCGGCGGGCGGATGTGGTCACGGCGTCATTGTGTCGGATTTCGTACCCTGGGGCGCATGGTGCGCCGCTGGTTCGTCGTCGTGATCGCGGCGCTGCTTATCGTCACGGGTCTCGACCTGATCGTCCATCGCGCCGCCGCGCACCCGGATCCGGCCCCGGTGACCGGGTCCGGTCCGATCGTGGTCGTGGGCGCGCCGGGCCTGCGCTGGCACGACGTCGACCAGACCTCGACCCCGAAGCTGTGGCAACTGCTGTCGATCGGCGCCACCGGCTCGGTGTCCGTGCGGGCCGTGACGACCGACACCTGCTCCACCACGGCCTGGCTGTCGCTGTCCGCAGGGGCCGCCGCGACGACCGGCGACGGCTGTGACCGCCCGGAGCCCGACGTGCACGGTCACACCGCGACCTGGCCGGACTGGAACGCCTGGCAGCGCCACGCCGGCTCGACCACCCTCGGGCTGGTCGGGCGCACCTTCGCGAAGCACGGCCAGTGCGTGCAGGCGATCGGGCCGGGCGCGGCGCTCGCGGCCGCCGACCCGTCCGGGCGAGTGGCCCACTACGCCGCGAAACCCACGAAGCATGCACTGGCCGCATGCCCTGCGACGTTCGTCGACGTCGGCCACGCCGGGGACGTCTCTGCGCAGCTGAAGGCGCTGAACGCGGTGATGGGCCAGGTGCCCTCGGATGCGACCGTCATCATCACCGGGTTGTCCGACGGCGCACACCCGTCCGGCCCCGGTGACGCCCGAATGCGTTTGCTGTATGCCGTGGGGCCGGCCGTCCCGCGCGGCACCCTGTGGTCCGCATCGGCCAAACAGCCCGGCTTCCTGCAGGCCGCCGACGTCACCGCCACCGTGCTGACCAGGGCCCTGCCGAAGGGGTCCGACGTCCCCGGCCAGGTGACCGGGCAGCGGCTGCAGGTGATCCCCTCGTCCGCGACGGCCGGCACCCTCGTGCAGGACGGCCAGGACCTCGACACCCTGCTGCACACCCAGCACCGGACGGTGCCGTGGCTCTATGCCCTGCTCGGGCTGCTCATCGTCGTCGCCGCCGTCGGGGAGATCCGCGGATGGCGGCGGCAGGACCGCTCGCCGCGGTGGATTCGACCCCTGGCGACGTTCGTGGCCGCGGTGCCGGCGGCCAGCTTCGTCAGCACCTGGGTGCCGTGGTGGCGGCTGCCCGCCCCGGCGGTCTGGCTGCTCGTGACCACCGGAGCCTTCGCGGCGATCGCGACGGGTGCGGCCTACGCCGGGCCGTGGCGCCGCGCCGACTTCGGGCCGTTCGTGGTCGTCGGTGTGCTCACGATGCTCGTCCTCGGGCTCGACGTGATGAACGGCAGTCGGCTGCAACTGCTCGGGATGCTCGGCCTGCAGCCGGTGCTCGGCGGGCGCTACTACGGGATGGGCAACGTCGGCTTCTCGGTCTTCGCGACGGCGACGCTCGTCGTCGCGACCGCCGTCGCCGGGTTCCTGGTGGGCCGGGGGGAGCGGCGTCTGGCGGCCACGTCGGTGCTGCTGCTCGGGCTGGTCGTGGTCCTCGTCGACGCGGCCCCGATGTGGGGCGCCGACCTGGGCGGTCCGCCCGCGCTGGTGGTGGCGACGCTGGTGCTCGCCGCGTTCGCGCTCGGCCTACGGATCACCTGGAAGCGGATCACCGCCATGGTGGCCGTTGCAGTGCTGATCGTCGTGATCGCGGCGGTGGCGGACTGGCTTCGCCCCGCCGGATCACGCACGCACCTGGGCCGATTCGTGCAGCAGATGATCGACGGCAGCGGCTGGTCGGTGATCGGGGACAAGCTCTGGGCGGACATCACGCTCGTCTTCGGCACGCCGGTGACACCGCTGGTGCCGATCGCGCTGATCGTCGTCATCGCGCTCCTGGTGCGGCCCGGGCTGCCGGGGGGCCGGGCACTCGCCGGGGTGTTGTCGGCGGTCCCCTTCCTGCGCGAGGGCGTGATCGCGTTGCTCACCTGCTGGGCGATCGGCTTCGCCATCAACGACTCCGGCGTCGTCATCCCGATGATCGGGGCGTTGATCGGCCTTCCGTGGGTGATCGGCACGCACACCTTCCGGCAGGAGAGCGCGTTGATGGGCAGCGGTGAGGCCAACCGATAGCCTGGAGGTGGCGCAGGCGCGAGCCGTCGCGATGTCTGCGGTGCGGCGACGTGGGGAGGCTTGATGGCGAAGTGGCGCGTCACGCCACCGGCTGTCGCCGGGGGTGTGACCTTCGGGATCCTGTGGGCGGTGGCGATCTGGTTCATCGGTGATCCCACCGTGCCCGGTGCGGCCTTGGCGGGGCTGGTCATGGGCGTGGTGTATGCCGTGGCCTGGGTCGCGATGCAGCGGCTCGCGAGCCGGCGGCGTCGCCACAGCGAGGACTGAGCGAAAACGAGGCTCGACTCCCCGAACATCGGTCAGAGGCGCGGTGTCCGGGGCGGCTCGGTGCGCCGAGACCCGGTCGCCTCGAACGCGGCCGCGAGTCGGAGCAGTGCCGTGTCGTCGTAGGCGCGGCCGGCGAAGGTGAGTCCGACCGGCATATCGATGTCGGTCATCGTCCCCATCGGCACGCTCACGGTCGGGATGCCCAGGTGACGCGGCACGAGGTTGCCGTTGGCCACCCAGACCCCGTTGCGCCAGCCGAGATCGGCCGAGGCGGGCTCGACGTCCATGTCGGCCGGCCCGACGTCGGCGGAGGTGGGGAAGACCACGGCGTCCAGGCCGAGCCCGTCCATCCACTCCTCCAAGTCCACCCGGCGCGTCTCTTCCAGGCCGCGCAAACCCTCCTCCAGGTGGGGGATATCGGTGAAGGATGAGACCGGGTGTGCGCGCACGTGGTCGGGGTAGGAGTTGATGTCGTCGTCAAAACCCTGGGTGCGGTCCGGCAGTGCTTCGGGCGGATCGACCCAGATCTTCGAACCGTCCACATCGGCGAGGCGATTCAGCTTCGGGTCGTCGTTCATCCGCAGGAAGTCGTCGAACGCCCACGCGGACAGGTCGAGGATCTCGCGGTCGAGATAGTCCTGGCTCACCAGCCCGCGGGTGGAGATCGTCGGGGCGCCGGGCCGGTCGCCCTCGTAGTTGGACACCACCGGGAAGTCGACCTCGACGACCTCGGCTCCCGCAGCCTCCAGGTCGCGGCGCGCGGCCTCCCACAGGTCGATCACCGAGGCTCGGGTCTCGATGCGTCGGCCCGTCGATCCGCCGATCCCGGGTGCCTCGCTCGTCCCGGCGTCCGGGTCCCGGTTGACATACATCCGCGGTATGCCGAATCGCTTCCCGGACAGCCGTGCTCGCGCCTCGTGCACGTCGGCCGGCTGCAGCTCGGCATACGCCGCGGGCCGCACGGAGGCCACGTCGGGCAGGGGGATCCACGGCTGGCGTCGCCAGAAGTCACCGCGCGTCTGCGGGTCGGGGACGACCAGGATCTCGAGGAGTTCGAGCAGGTCGGCCATCGCGCGCGTGTGCGGCACGACCACGTCCATCGTCGGCACCAGCGGCCAGTTGCCGCGGGTCGAGATGACCCCGCGCGACGGGGTGTAGGCGCACAGTGCGTTGTTGGAGGCCGGGGCGCGGCCGCTGGACCAGGTCTCCTCACCGAGGCCGACGGCCGCGAAACTCGCCGCGGTCGCTGTGCCGGAGCCGTTCGACGAGCCCGATCCGAAGGCGGCCGTGAGGAACTGCGCGTTGTAGGGGCTCTCCGCACGGCCGTAGAGGCCACGCTGCATGCCTCCGTTGGCCATCGCCGGCATGTTGGTCAGGCCGATCAGGATCGCCCCGCCGGCCCGGAGCCGCTCGATCGCGAAGGCATCCTGTTGCGCGACCAGATGTTCGAAGGCATACGACCCGGCCGCCGCGGTGAGCCCACGGGCGAGGTAGCTGTCCTTGGCGGTGTAGGGGATGCCGTCCAGCGGCCCGAGTGTCGCGCCGCGGGCACGCCGCTCGTCCGAGGCACGGGCCTCGTCGGCGAGGTCGGGATTCATGACCACCAGTGCGTTGAGGGTCGGCCCGGACCGGTCGTAGGCCTCGATGCGCGCGAGGTATTCCTCCACCAGTTGCACACTGGTGAGCTGCCCCGACTCGAGGGCCTCACGGAGCCGGTCGATGGTGGCCTCGACGACGTCGAATCGACTCATCGGCTCTCTCCCTTCGATCCGGGTCCACCCCTCCGGCTGCTCGACTCGATCGGGTCGCATTCCTCGACGTCGGTCATGGCCTTCATGATGGCACGAGGCCGGGCCGGCCTCGACCCGTTGACCGGAGGCCGCTCCGCCGTGCGGAGCGCCATCGGTCACGCTATAACGCAACAGACCGTCAACACCCGGTCTGCTGTGCCGCGGCACTCAGCCGGGCACCTGCCGGCGAGCTCGCCGGTCGACCGGGATCACCAGGGGGGAGCCGGATTCGGGGTCGGCCAGCACGCGGCACCGCAGGCCGAACACGGCCTCGACGAGCTCCTCGTCGACGATCTGGTCCGGGGGTCCCTGGGCGACGATGCCTCCGTCGCGCATGGCGACCAGGTGGGTGGCGTAGCGGCAGGCGTGGTTGAGGTCGTGCAGCACGGCGACGAGCGTGCGCCCGTGGTGCTCGTGCAGGTCCGCACACAGGTCGAGCACGTCGATCTGGTGGGCGATGTCGAGGAACGTGGTCGGCTCGTCGAGCAGCATGATCGGCGTCTGCTGGGCGAGCGACAGGGCGAGCCACACGCGCTGTCGCTGGCCGCCGGACAGTTCGTCGACCAGCCGGTCGGCGTAGTCGGTGATGCGGGTCGCGTGCAGGGCCTCCTGGACGGCCTCCTCGTCGGCCCGGCTCCACTGCCGCAGCACACCCTGGTGCGGGAAGCGCCCTCGCCCGACCAGGTCGGCCACGGTGATGCCGTCCGGGGCGATCGGTGCCTGCGGCAGCAGCCCGAGGCGGCGCGCGACCTGCTTGGCCGGCATACGGCGGATGTCCTTGCCGTCCAACAGCACCGTGCCGGTCTTGGGTGTCAGCATGCGGGCCAGCCCGCGCAGCAGTGTCGACTTGCCACATCCGTTGGCGCCGATGATCACGGTGAACGAGTCGGGCGGCACGACGAGGTCGATGCCGTCGATGACGCGGGCGTGGTCGTAGGACAGGCTGACGCCCTGGGCTGTCAGCTGATGGGGTGTTGTCATCCTCGTCCCTTCTTCCACTCGCGGCTGAGCAGCCAGGCCAGGTAGAGGCCGCCGATCGCCCCGGTGGCCACTCCGACCGGCAGCGGGGTGCCGGGGATCGCGCGCTGCGCGACCAGGTCGCTGACGGCCAGCAGCAGTGCGCCCATGAGGGCGGAGGCGACCACGTTGGGGCCGGGCACGTTGGTGAGGCGCTTGGCGATTTGCGGTGCGGACAGGGCGATGAATCCGATCGGTCCGGCGGCGGCCGTGGCGGCGGCGGTGAGGGCGACCGCGACGATGACCGAGGCCAGCCGGACCGGCTCGAGGCGAATGCCCAGCCCGTGGGCGAGATCGTCGCCCAACTCCATCGTGCGCAACGACCGGCCGAGCCAGATGCCGAGGGGGACCAGCACGACGCAGACGAGCGTCATCGCCTGCACCTGCCCCCAACCGCGGCCGTTGAGGCTGCCGGTCAGCCAGGCCAGGGCCTGCTGGGCGTCGTTGATCTGCGCACGGGTGAGCAGATACGAGTTGAGCGAGGTGAGCATGGCGGCGATGCCGATGCCGATGAGGATGAGCCGGAAGCCCTGCACGCCGCGTTGGATGGCGAGCACGTAGACCAGGAGCGCCGTGCCGACGCCGCCGACCAGCGCCCCCATCGAGGTGAACAACATCGACCCGTGCCACACGAGGATCACGAGCAGGGCGCCGGTCGCGGCACCGGTGTTGAACCCGACGATGTCGGGCGAGCCGAGGGGGTTGCGGGTCAGGCTCTGGAACATGCCGCCGCCGATGCCGAGGGCGACGCCGACCAGCAGACCGGTGAGCAGGCGGGGCAGGCGCAGGGTGTGGACGATGAAGTAGGAGGTGCTGCTGTCGTCACCGAACAGGGCGCGCAGCACCTCCGGCAGCGGCACCGGATAGTCGCCGGAGGAGAGGGTGTAGCCGCTGACGGCGAGGATCGCCGCGGCCAGGACGACGCAGACGATCAGGGAGCGGCGCCCGACCCGGATCGACACTCGTCCCGACAGGGCGTGGATGACCGGGGTGCGGCGGGTTAGGGTCGTGCTCACAGCGAGGCCAACCTTCGACGCCGGGCGATCATGATGAAGACGGGCGCACCGATGAACGCGGTGACGATGCCGGCCTCGATCTCGCCGGGGCGGGCGATGATGCGGCCCAGGACGTCGGCGAGCAGCAGCAGGATCGGGGCCAGGACCATGGACCAGGGGAGGACCCAGCGCTGGTCCGGTCCGACGATGGCGCGTGCGACGTGCGGCACGGTCAGGCCGATGAAGCCGATGGGACCCGCGGCGGCCACGGCGGCACCGCACAGCAGGGTCACCGACAGGACGCCGAGTGCGCGGGTGCGCCCGAGGTGTGCGCCGAGGGCGCGGCCGGTGTCGTCGCCGAGGGCGAGCGCGGTGAGCGGGCGTCCGAGGGCGAGCGCGATCACGGCACCGACGAGCAGGAAGGGGCCGGTCTCCCACAGGACGGATAGCGGCCGCCCGGACAGGGACCCCACCGCCCAGAAGCGGAAGCTGTCGAAGGTGTGTGGGTCGGCCAGGCTCATCCCGGAGATGAATGCGGTGAGTGCGGCACTGATCGCGGTGCCGGCGAGCGCGAGCCGGGCCGGGGTGGCCGACGCGCGGCCGCGCGTGCCCAGCACATAGACGACGACCGAGGCGATCGCCGCGCCGACCAGGGCGAACCAGATGTAGGCCGACGGGGAGGTCAGGCTCCACACCCCGATCGCGACGACGACGGCCGCGGACGCGCCGGCGTTGACCCCGAGGATCCCGGGGTCGGCCAGCGGGTTGCGGGTCAGGGACTGCATCAGGGCACCGGCCAGACCGAGGGCCGCGCCGACCGCGAGGCCGAGGGCCGTGCGCGGCAGGCGCAGGTCGTGGATGATGATGCTGTTGTCCGAGCCGTTCGGGTGGAACAGGTCGTGGACGACGGTGTCGAGCGGGATCCCCTTGGTGCCCACCGCGATGCTGAGCAGGGTGACGGCGGCCAGGGCCACGCAGGCGATCAGCAGGCCCGCCCCGCGCCACGCTCCGCCGTGCCGGCGGCTGCGGCGCACCGGTCGGCCGGCGGTGGCGGGAGCGACCGTCTGCGTTGCGCTCACGACATACCTCGGGGATTAGGCAAGACTTACCTTAGTGGCCGTCGTCGACGGTAACACGCTCGGCGCGCGCCGGTCCACTCGCGGATCGGCCAACGAGCGGGCACGGCGCTTCGTCCTCGACCCGTGACCAACGATCCCCGGAGGAGGGACGCCCACCGGTTACCGCAGCGCGGAGCGGCCGCGGCCGAGGCGCGGCCCACGCATCCCGGTGCGGCGCATCCAGACTCCCATCGCCACCAGCACGATCCAGCAGACCCAGGGGGAGACGTTCTCGCGGAAGCCGAGCGTCCAGTCCTCGACGTCCGGCTGCAGCCCTTGGGCCCGCCCCGGCACGTAGGCCAGGGCCATGAACAGATAGCGCACCACGAGCGCGAACTCGAGCGCGAACGGCACCAGCATCGGCAACAGGGCCCATACGAGCACGTCGTACCACGGCAGGGAATACGGCGCCCCCAGCACGTAGGCCGTGCTGAGCGCCCACGTCGTGACCACCGCCTGACGCAGCACCGGATCGGGCATCCACCGATCGAGCCGATGATGGGCGATGATGCGGTGGAAGCCATAGGCCAGCACCAGCATTACCACGGCAGCCAGCACGAAAACGACTGAGGTCACCGCCCATTCGGGCATCACATGCCGCAGCAGGCGAATGACGATCGACCACGGCGAGGCGTAGGAGAACGACCCGCCCGCGTTGCGCAACTGACGGAAGACATGCGGCCCCGCCACGGCGTAGCAGGGTACGACGACCAGCAGCGCACCCACGACGAGGTTGCGAAGGCGTGCGCGGAAGCGGTCCGACTCGCCGAATCTGTGCCAGGCCCAGACGATTCCGAGCGCAACCACGGCATACGTCAGTTTGGTGGAGGCGGCCGCGCCGACGAGCGCTCCTGCGGCGAACGCGCTGCGGCGCATCGCGACCAGCGCAGCGATCGCGAACACCCCGGAGATCGCGTCGACGTGGGCGCCGAGCACGAGCACCCCGAAGACGACCGGGTTGAACGTCCACAACACGTCGACCCGGCGTCGCGAGCGCTCGTCGACCGGCAGCATCCGCAGCAGCCACCGGATCGCGAGCCAGGCGAGCACGACGAAGATCTGCCAGATCCACACGGTCTCGCGCAGGTTGTCCTGGCCGATCCACGACGCGACCGCCTGCAGGCTCGTCGCGAACGGACCGTAGATGCTGGGGGTGTGCTGCCACGGCGGTTGCACCGCGGCGGTGATCGGGTCGACACCGCCGTGCCAGGCGATCGGCGACTGGGAATACGGATCGCCGCCCTGCACGGCGATCCGTCCGTAGGCGGCGTAGTTGGTGTGGTCGCCCGACCCGAACGGCCCGGTCAGCAGGGCCAGCGCCGCGAGCACGAGCGGCCAGCCCCAGGTCGTGCTGCGACCGGTGCGTTGCAGGAGGCCGACGACGACGGCGAGGGTGCCGAGCCCGTAGGCCGTGAACAAGATGATGGTGACGGAGACGGACGAAGGCTCCCAGGGGATCGTGCCCGGCGCGAATCCGCGCAGGCCGAGCGGCGGCTTCGCCGCCGACGTGCGCGCCAGACCGATCACGGTCAACAGCGCGAAGGCCATGCACAGCAGGGCGACCCGCGCACGCTCCCAGGCGATCACGGTTGGACTCCACGTTTCAATCGGCGGCGGGCGAGCGCCAGCCAGACGTCGCGGTACTGCGCGGCGCGGTGCGCCTGGCCGCGCAGACCGGCTCCGGTGACGCGGTGGTGCAGGTCGCACGGCACCTCGCGCACACGCAACCCGTCGCGGAGCACGTCGACGGTGAGCCCGACCTCGACACCCCAGCCGCGGGCGAGCGGGCAGGCGGCGTCGAAGGCCGCCCGCGTCAGGCACCGCATACCGGAAAGTGGTTGGGTCGGCTGCCATCCGGTGAGGGAGACGATGCCCTGGCGTGCGAGCCGCACGACGAATCCGCGCCCGCCGCCGGAGGTGTGCTGCGGGGGGAGCACGGCGATTGTCATGTCGGCGTCGCCGGCCAGCACCGGGTCGGCGAGGACCCCCAGCGAGGTCGCGGACTCCTCCAGGTCGGCGTCGGCGAACAGGAGCGGCAGCGCGCCGTGACCTTCGCCGTCGGCGTGTGCCGCGCCGGTGGCCATCGCGGCGGCCTTGCCCCGGTTGCGCGGGTGGCGAACGACCGTCGCACCCGCCTCGCGTGCGATGACCCCGGTGTCGTCGCGCGATCCGTCGTCGACCACGACGGTGAGCGCGACCTGCGGCAGGCCGCTCACCGCATGCACGGTCGACGCGATCCGCTGCGCCTCGTCCTTGGCGGGGATCACGGCGACGCAGGCGGCCGCACTCATCAGCGCAGAGTCACCTGCCTGCTCACCACACCCGCGCGGGCGCGGCGCTCGTCGGAGGTCAGCGGGCCGGGCTGCTCGAGCGCTTCGGCGAATCGCTCGGCCAGGCGGCCCATGTCGTCTTCGTGGGCGTCGGCCGGAGCGGAGGCGTCGACCTCCCAGACCGGCACGAGCAGGCCGCACGCGCGAAACGCGCCGAGCAACCGGCCCTCACCGAGCAGGTCGCGGCCCGCGGCGTGCAGCCGGGCCAGGGCATCGGTGGACGTGTCCTGATCGTGCGGCAGCACCCACCGGACGTAGCACCGGTCGCCCAGGCGGCACCAGTAGGCCGAGGGCGCGGCGGCCAGTCGCTCGGTCGGCGAGGCGGCCTCGTTGGCCCGCTCCAGGGAGGCCCGGCCCGCGTCGTCCAACTCCTGGTGCTCGACCCAGAAGTCGAACCCCTCGTGCACGGTCACGTCGATCGTCTCGCCGGTGAACAGATCCTGCAGTCGGGGGCTGGCGGCCGACGCCTTCGGCGCGGCGGTCAGTGGTTGCCCGGCCGGCACCTGCGTCGCCGCGAACGCAGCCTCGGCGAGGTCACGGCTCGCGTCGCCGGACCCGCCGCCGGACTGCATGGCCACGAAGATCGCGTCGTCGTCGCGGTGCAGGGCGGGCCAGGCCATCGGCAGCACCGTCGCGAGCGTGAACTCGCGTGTGGCGCCGTCGTGTCGGAGGGACACCGTGGCGGTGGCGGCGGGGATGATCTCCCGCATGGCCACCAGGTCGGTCTCGTGCGGCAGCCCGTCGAACGGCCGCCGGGCGTAGGGCGCCGGGAGATCCTTCGGGTCTCGTGGAGTCTTCTTGTGCGCAGACTTCCTGCGCGATGCCTTCCCCATGGGCATCCACCCTACTGTCCGGCCCCGACGTTCCGGCCGCAGGAGCCCACCGAGTGGTGCGCCCGAACCGCCGAGTCGTCACTCCGCCCCACCGAGTGGTGCGGTGGAACCGCCGAGGCTTCACTTCGAGCGGCTTGCGCTCACACCCGGCGGCGCGACGGGCCGCCGAGCGCGACCCACACGGTGGTCCGGTGGTCGTCGTCGCCGACGCCCCATTCGTGCGCCAGCGAGCGCACGATGCGTAGGCCGCGCCCGCTCGGTGCCCACGCGGTCTGCCGCTTGGGATGCGGGGTGGTGTCGCTACCCCCGTCGGTCACCTCGATCTCGACGCGGGGGGCGCGCACCTTCCAGTGCACCCGCACCGTCCCGTCCGGCAGCGGCGTGCCGTGCAGCAGCGCGTTGCCGACCAGTTCCGCGACGACCGACTCGGCCTCGTCCACGACGCCCTCCGGCACCGTCCCGTCACTCAGGTCCTTGACGATCTGCCGACGGATCTGCGGCACCGAGTCCGTGGTCCACGGCAACCGCACGGTGCGGACCCGCAACTGGGTCGGACCGGGCCTGTGCGCAGGGCTCACTGCATACCTCCAAGACGATCGGCGGGGTGCCGTCGCCGATCATGTCATCCGGTCGCGTGATCCGGATAGCGGGCATCGACGGCCCGACGCACCCGGTCCGGCCGGTTGGTGATGATCGCGTCGACCCCGAGGTCGAGGCAGAGTTCGATGTCCTCCGGCGTGTCGACCGTCCAGGTGTGCACCTGGTGCCCGGCCTCGTGATGCTTGCGGACGAACCCTCGATGCCGGTGCAGGATCGCCACCTTCGGACCGGCGATCGACACTCCGCGCGGTAGGCCGTCCTTGAACGGCATCGGTGCGCCCGGCTCGAGAAGCAGCACGCGTTGCAACTGCGGAGCCAGCCGGCCGAGGCGCTGCACCGCCGACACCGAGAACGACATGACCCGGACCGTGACGTCGCTGCGGCCGGGCACCAGCAGGTCGAACTCGCGAAGGACCGCGGCCAACCTCCGCTCGACGTCGCCGGCATACCGGGTCGGGTGCTTGGTCTCGATCACCAGGTCGAGGGGGCGTCCCGCCTCGTGCACGGCGGTGATGAGCCGGCGCAGCGTGAGGATCTGCTCGCGATACCGGTCCGGCATCTCGACGTCCTCGTCGGTCAGCCGGGTCTTCCAGCTGCCCCAGTCCAGCCCCTCGAGCTTCGCCAACTCCAGCGCGGAGACGACACCCGTGCCGTCGCTGGTGCGGTTGACCCGGCGGTCGTGCACACACACCAGGTGCTGATCGGCCGTGAGTCGCACGTCGCATTCGACGCCGTCGACGCTCTCGGCGAGGGCACGCTGGTAGGCGGCGAGCGTGTGTTCGGGTTCGCGGTGGCTCGCGCCGCGGTGGGCGATGACCTTGGGGGGACCGCCGTGCAGCGGCCGACCGGGAGGAGGCACGTCTCCATTTTGCCAGGAACGGGTCACCCGGTGCAGGTCGGCGCGCCTGCCCTATCGTGCGAGCCATGACGCAGACCGAGCAGGTGCTCTTCCGCGCCGAGGGCCCGTTGCGGCGCATCGTGCTGAACCGCCCCCACGCGATCAACGCCTTGACGACACCGATGGTCGAGGCGATCGACGAGGCCCTGGCGGCCTGGGCCGACGACGACGCGGTGACCGCCGTGACCATCGAGGGGGCCGGCGAGCGCGGACTGTGCGCCGGCGGCGACGTCGTCGCGGTGCGCGAACTCGCCCGCAGCGGAGGCGACTACCGGCGGTTCTTCGTCAGCGAATATGCGATGAACGCCAAGATCGCCGCCTTCCCCAAACCGCTCGCCGTCTTCCAGGACGGGCTCGTGCTCGGCGGCGGTGTCGGGGTCTCCGCGCACGCCGGCCTGCGCGTCGTCACACCGCGCACCAAGGTCGGTATGCCGGAGACCATCATCGGGTTCTTCCCCGACGTGGGCGCGCTGCACCTGCTGGTCCGTGCACCCGGGGAGGCCGGCACCCACGTGGCGCTCACCGGGGCGCCGATCGGCGGGGCCGACGCGATCCACCTGGGGATGGCCGACGGGATGATCCCGCAGGACGGCTGGGACAGGCTCGTCGCGCACCTGGGCGACGACTCGGCATACCACGTGGACGGGCCGGACGGATCACGGCTCGACACGGTCGACCCCGGACCGAGCGACCTGGCCGACTCGCGATCGTGGATCGATGAGTGCTATGCCGGGGACGACGCCGCAGTGATCATGGATCGGTTGCGCGGACACGCCGATCCGCGTGCCAGGGACGCAGCGGCGCTGCTGGAGAAGCGCTCCCCGCTCGCGGTGTGCGCCACCCTGGCCGCCCTGCGCCGCGCGGAGTCGATGGAAACGGTCGAGCAGGTCCTCGAGCAGGACATCGTGCTGGCGACCTCGATGGCCCGCACGCACGACTTCGACGAAGGAGTGCGGGCGCAGCTCGTCGACAAGGACCGCTCGCCGGCCTGGTCGCACCCGTCGGTCGCCGCCGTCACCCGCGCCGAGGTGGAGGCCCTCTTCACCTGACACGTCACCGAAACAGGCATTTTGCGCCGAAACAGGCGCGTGTGGCTGCCTGCTTCGGGCGGAAGTGCCTGTCTGGGCGGGGTGGTCAGAGGGCGTGGATCAGTTCGGTGGCCACCGTCGCGTCGTGGAACTCGAGGTCGCCGGTCGGCAGGTGCTGCACCCGCTCGTGGCCCTTGCCCGCGATGACGACGACGTCGCCGGTGCGGGCCTGCCGCAACGCCGAGGCGATCGCCGCCCGGCGGTCGAGCTCGATGGTGGTGTGCTCGGGGTCGGCGCCACGCATCACCTCCTCGGCGATCGCCCCCGGGTCCTCGGAGTAGGCGTCGTCGGTCGTGATGATGGCCACGTCGGCCAGCTCGGAGGCGACCGCCCCCATCAGGGGACGCTTCGCGGGGTCGCGGTCGCCGGCCGCGCCGTAGACACAGATCAGCCGGGCATCGCCCTCCTGATCGCGGGTGACCTCGCGGGCCACCTCGAGCACCGCCCGCAGGCCGATCTCGGTGTGCGCATAGTCGACGACGACCTCGAACCCGCGCTCGACGGCCGCGGCCACCCGCTCGAACCGTCCCGGCACCTGGCCCATCTCGGCCACCGCACGGACGAGCGTGTCGGGGTCCATCCCCGTCTCGAGCGCGACCGCCGACGCGCCGGCAACGTTGTGCACGTTGTAGTCGCCGAGCAGCGGGGTCTCCAGGTCGATCGCCCCGTGGTGCGTGGTCGCGAGCGTGAACCGGGTGCGCCCGCCGTCGCGTCGCACCCGGCTGATGTGGAAGTCGACGTCGTCGCTCTCGCCGAACATGTAGGTGCCGGCGATCTCGTGGGCGATGCGGCGGCCCGCGGTGTCGTCGCCGTTGGTGACCTTCGGACCCTTCGTCCACTCGAAGAGTTTGCGCTTGGTGCGGTAGTAGTTCTCCATCGTCCCGTGCAGGTCCAGGTGGTCGCGGGTGAGATTGGTGAACAGCGCGGCCGCATACCGCGTGCCGTCCACCCGATGCAGGTGTATGCCGTGTGAGCTGGTCTCGAGCACGACGTGCGTTACGCCCGCGGCCCGCATACGGGCCAGGTTGCCCTGCACCTCCGTCGCCTCCCCGGTGGTGCGCACGGCCGTGGTGTGGTGTTTGCCGATGATGACCTCGGCGGTGGTCATCAGCCCGGTCGAGGTCTCGCCGTAGGCGGCGCTCAAGATCGCGTGCAGCACGTAGGAGCTGGTGGTCTTGCCGTTGGTGCCGGTGATGCCGTAGACCGTCAGCTCGTGCGAGGGGTTGCCGGCCAGCTCGGTCGCCAGGGCGGCCAGGGCGACGCGGTCGTCGGGCACCACGGCGACCGGTGCGCCGGGCACCTCCTGCTGCGCGACGATCAGGGTCGCGCCGAGCTCCAGCGCCTGGGGGACGTAGTCGACCCCGTTGCTGGTGAACCCCTTGATCGCCACGAATGCGGCGCCGGGGGTGACGTCGCGCGAGTCGTGGGTCACCGACGTGACGGGTCCGTCGAGCTGGGGCACGGGCACGCCGAGGATGCGGGCGAGGTCAGCTTGTTCCATGGGCACCGGGCGAGCGTACCCCGCCGGGTGCCCGGAGTGACGATCACGCTGTCTAGGGGAATCTAGCGAGTCGCCTAGATGTGGCGATAGAGACCGATCGTGACCGTGCAGCGACGCGGAGTGCCCGAGTCACGCGGTGTGGTCCGCGTGACTCGGGCGGATGCGGTTGAGCGTGGGATCTGTCGGCTATGCCGTGCCGGCGCTCGTCGTGCGCGGCGTCGCCGCATCGAGCATCTTGTCGTCGTCGGCCATCAGCGTGGCCGCCAGCTTGCGCACCTGCTGCTCCAACTCGGGGTTGTCCTGCGGTGACCAATCGCCGAGCAGCTCCTCCAGCCGGCTGCGACGGGCGCCCAGCAGCGCGGCGATCGCGGCGTGCCCGCTCTCGCTGAGCTTCAGCCGGTGGCCCTCGCGCTCGTGGTCCTCGGTCAGCAGCCCCTTCTCGTGGAGGCGGTTGGCCAGCCCGTCCAGGTGGTCGGTGGGCTTGCCCACGATGTCGGCGATCTCGGCGAGCGTCGAGTCGGGGTGGTCGTCGAACCGGTAGAGCAGCCACGCCTCGCGGGGACCGAGGTCGAGGTCGGCGCGCTCGGCGAGGTCCGCATACAGCGCGTGCCGGCTCTCGCGGCCCTCGAGCAGGCTGATCGCCCGCTGGATCTCCTCGGCCGAGGTGCGGTCGGACGGCATGCCGAACGTGTCGCCGGCGTCGCCTGCCGCTCCGACGCTCGTCTTGAGCCTGATCTCGGGCAGGATCCAGGTGAGCAGGAAGGCGAACACGCCGATCGGCACGGCCACCCAGAAGACGTCCTGCAGCGAGAGCGAGTAGGCCTCCATCACACCCTGCTGGATGTGGGTCGGCAGCTTGGCGACCAGCTCGGGGCTGATGCTCGCGCCTCCTCCGCCGCCGGGCAACTGGACATTCCCGAGCGCGTCGCGCAGGTGACCGACGATGACGCTCGCGAAGATCGCGCCGAACACCGCCGTGCCGAACGATCCGCCGATGGTGCGGAAGAACGTGGCGCCCGCGGTGGCGACGCCGAGGTCCTTGTATTCGACGGCGCTCTGCACGGCGATGATCAGCACCTGCATGACGCCACCGAGGCCGACACCGAGCACGAACATGTAGAACGACGTCATGAACGTGCCGGTCTGCACACCCATGTTGGTGAACAGGTAGAGGCCGATGGTCATGATGGCGGTGCCGAGGATCGGGAAGATCTTGTAGCGCCCGAACTTGGTGATCAGGAAGCCCGAGGTGATGGAGGTGCCGAGCAGTCCGACCATCATGGGCAGCAGGCGCACCCCGGACATCGTGGGGCTGACTCCCTGCACGACCTGCAGGAACAGCGGCAGATAGGTGATCGCGCCGAACATGGCGAAGCCGACGACGAAGCCGATCGCCGAGGTCGCGGCGAACACGCGGTTGGCGAACAGGTTGAGGGGCAGCACCGGCTCCTCGGCGCGGCGCTCCGCCCCGATGAAGGCGGCGAGCAGCACGACGGCGGCCGCGATCATCAGGTAGGTCTGGGTGGAGTTCCACGCGAAGCTGTTGCCGCCCAGGGTGGTCAGCAACACCAGGTCGGTGGCGAGCGCGGCGACCAGGATGGTGCCGAGGTAGTCGATGGTGTGCTTGACCTTGCTGAGCTTGCCGGGCAGCACCAGGGCCGTCGCGACGAGGGCGACGGCGCCTACGGGCACGTTGATGTAGAACACCCAGCGCCAGGTCAGGTGGTCGACGAGCACCCCACCGAGCAGGGGACCGACGACACTGGTGACCCCGAAGATCGCGCCGAAGAATCCCTGGTATTTGCCGCGCTCGCGAGGAGAGACGACGTCACCGATGATGGCCTGCGCGCCGATGATCAGCCCGCCGCCGCCCAGGCCCTGCAGGGCGCGGAAGAGGATGAGCTGCAGCATCGACTGGCTGAGGCCGGAGAGGATCGAGCCGACCAGGAAGATGACGATCGCGGCCTGGAAGAACTGCTTCCGGCCATACATATCGCCGAGCTTGCCCCACAGCGGAGTGGAGGCGGTGACGGCCAGCATGTAGGACGTGACGACCCAGGCGAGGTGGTCCGCCCCACCGAGGTCCCCGACGATCGTCGGCAGTGCGGTCGCGACGATCGTCTGGTCGAGGGCGGCCAGGAGCATGCCCAGGATGAGGGAGCCCAGGATGGCCAGCACACGCTTTTGACTGAGCGTGGCGGCCACGGGAGCCGTGGATGATTCGGTCGACAAGAGATCTCCTTGCGATGACAGCGGGGTCGACGGTGAGAGGTGAGCGGGACGTCAGTGCGGCGGGTGGAGGCCGGAAGCCAGCAGGTCGATGGCCTCCGCGACGAGCTCGGGCAGGTCCTGCCGGTCGCTGGTGCGCCACCTGAACGAGGCGATCCGATTGGCGTCGGCGACGGTGCAGGCGACCAGCGTCGGGTAGATGCTGGTCTCCTGGTCGATGCCGGTGCGCTGCGCGATCGCGTCGGCGAGCGCGCGCTCCATCCGGGACCAGGCCGACAGGTGGGCGGCGACGAGCTCCGGGTTCTGTTTGATCGCGGTGAACCGGTCTCGCCACTCCCGGCGGGCGTCGTCGGTGATGTGCTGGGCGAAGTCGACGAGCACGGCGCGCAGGGCGGCGACGGGCTCCTCCGACGCGGGCCGGGCCAGCACCGCGTCGCGCAGCCCGTCGGCGTGCGACGGGTCGAGACCGATGACCGCCTCCTCCTTGCTGGAGAAGTAGTTGAAGAAGGTCCGCTCCGACACGTTGGCCGCTGCGGCGATCTCCTCCACGGTGACCTGGCTCAATCCGCGGTCGAGCACGGCGCGCAGCGCGGCGTGATGCAGCGCATCGCGCGTCTCGCGCTTCTTGCGCTCGCGCAGCCCCTCGGCCGGTGCCTCCGTCGTCTCACTCACGTCCTACAGTCTACGCAGACTTGCACTCACTGCAAAATTACAGAACGGGCAGACTTGCGTGATCTGCACGACATCGGTTCGCCGCTCAGAAGACGGCGCGCAGCGATTGCTCGAACGAGGTGATGTGGGCCGTGGTGAGCCGTGCCGCCAACTCGCCGTCGCCGCCGAGGATCGCCTCGATCAACGGCCCGTGCTCGGCCACGTGCGCGGCCATGCTCGGCATCCGGTCGACGAACAGACACCAGATCCGGGTGGCCAGATTGTCGTAGCGGATCAGGGTGTCCTCGAAGTAGGGATTGCCGGTCGCGGCATAGATCGCCCGGTGCACCTGCATGTCCAGGCGCATCAGCTCACCGCCCGGGGACTCGTCGGCGGGCGTCGCGCGCACCGCGTCCTGCAACGTCGTCAGGCGCTCGCGGTGGGCGCCGGATGCGTGGCCGGCCGCCGCGGACGCCGCGGCCGGCTCCAGCAGCCGGCGCACCTGCGAGATGTGCCGCAGATCGGTGATGTGCACCTCGGTCGCGAAGGTGCCACGGCGCGGGTAGGCGATGACGAGGCGCTCGGTGGCCAGGCGCTTGAGCGCCTCGCGCACCGGCGTGCGCCCCACCCCGAGCTGCCGGGTCAAGCGGTCCTCGTTGATCGGGGCGCCCGGCCGGATGTGCAGCATCACCAGTTGGTCGCGGATGTCGCGGTAGGCCTGCTCGGCCAGCGAGACCTCCGCGTCCGTGCCGTGCTCCGATGCCGCCGCCCGGGGGGTCTTGACCGTGTCGCTCACATCGCATACCTTACTCGACATATTGATATATCAGCTGTCGATCAAGGCGGTGCGGGATGGCGACCACGACGGGCCGGAGGCCGGATGCCCCGGGGGAGGCGCTCCCGGAGCACCCGGATTTCCTGTGGCGCAACCCGGACCCGAAGCCGTCCTATGACGTGGTCATCGTCGGGGCCGGCGGCCACGGCCTCGCCACGGCCTACTATCTGGCCAAGAATCACGGCATCACCGATGTCGCGGTCTTGGACAAGGGGTGGCTCGCCGGCGGCAACATGGCCCGCAACACGACGATCATCCGATCCAACTACCTGTGGGACGAGAGTTCCGCGATCTATGAGCACTCCCTCGAACTCTGGGAGGGGCTCGAGGAGGACCTGGGTTATCCGATCCTGTTCAGTCAGCGGGGCGTGCTCAACCTGGCGCACTCCCTGCAGGACGTGCGCGACAGCAAGCGGCGGGTGAATGCCAACAACCTCAACGGGATCGACGCCGAATGGGTCGACGTGCGGGGTGTCGAGGAGCTCTGCCCGATCGTCAACACCAGCCCCGACGTGCGGTATCCGGTGTTGGGCGCGACATATCAGCCGCGCGCGGGCATCGCCAAACACGACTACGTGGCCTGGGGGTTCGCGCATCGCGCCGACGCGCTCGGCGTCGACCTCATCCAGGACTGCGAGGTGCAGGGGATCGACGTCGAGGGCGGGCGCGTCACCGGGGTGCGCACCTCGCGCGGACCGATCCGGGCGGGCAAGGTCGCACTGTGCGCCGCCGGCCACAGCTCGCTGCTGGCCGGCACCGTCGGCATCCGCCTGCCGATCCAGTCGCACCCGCTCCAGGCCCTCGTCTCCGAGCTGCTGGAGCCGGTGCACCCCAACGTCGTGATGTCGAATGCCGTGCACGTCTATGTATCCCAGGCGCACAAGGGCGAACTCGTCATGGGCGCGGGCATCGACAGCTACAACGGCTACGGACAGCGTGGGTCGTTCCACATCATCGAAGATCAGATGGCGGCCGCGATGGAACTCTTCCCGGTCTTCGCCCGCGCGCACCTGCTGCGCACGTGGGGAGGCATCGTCGACGTCACCCCCGACGCCTCGCCGATCGTCGGCCTCACCGACATCGATCGGCTCTACCTCAACTGCGGGTGGGGCACCGGCGGCTTCAAGGCGACTCCGGGCCTGGGCTGGTGTTTCGCCCACACCGTCTCACACGACGAGCCGCATCCCTACAACGCGCCGTTCTCCCTCGAGCGGTTCACCACCGGAGCACTCGTCGACGAGCACGGCGCCGCCGCGGTCGCCCATTAGCCACCCGTCCTTGCAAGGAGCGCACGATGCAACTCATCACCTGCCCGTGGTGTGGGCCCCGTGAGGAGATCGAATTTCATTACGGCGGCCAGGCCCACGTCGAATATCCCGACCGTCCGGCCGATCTCGACGATCGAGCGTGGGCCGAATATCTCTTCTTCCGCGACAACCCGATGGGACTCTTCGCCGAGCGCTGGGTGCATGCGACGGGGTGTCGCCAGTGGTTCAACGCCCTTCGCGACACGCAGACCTACCGCTTCCGCGCGGTCTACCGTCCGGGCGAGCCGAAGCCGGAGATCTCATGACGACCTCGCGCCGCACAGCATCCGGCGGCCGCATCGACCGCACGGTCCCGCTGTCGTTCCGGTTCGACGGGGTGGACCACACCGAATACGCCGGAGACACACTGGCCTCCGCGCTGCTGGCCGCCGGACAGCACATCGTGGGCACCGGCATCAAGGACGGCCGACCCCGCGGCATCTATGCGGCCGGCGCCGAAGACCCGAACGCCCTGATCCAGATCGAGGAGCCCTTCCCGGAACCGATGCTGCCGGCCACCACGGTCGAGCTGTATGACGGGCTGGTCGCCTCCGGTTTGCCCGGCCGAGGCCGTCTCGCCGACCGACCGGACCCGGCACGCTACGACGCCGTGCACCACCACTGCGACCTGCTCGTCGTGGGTGCGGGGCCCGCCGGTTTGCGGGCCGCACTCGGGAAGGCACGTGAGGGCGCACGGGTGGTGCTCCTGGATTCGCTGCCCGAAGCGGGTGGTTCGCTGCTCGGTGCCCCCGCGGTCGTCGGCGGCAGACCTGCCCTCGAGTGGGTGCGGGAGGTGTGCGACGAACTGGCCGCGCGGGACGACGTCGTGCACCTGCAGCGGACCACGGCATTCGGTGCGTACGACGACGGTTTCGTCCTCGCGCTGGAGAAGCGCACCGACCACCTCGGGGCGGCAGCCCACCCCGACGACGTGCGCCACCGCGTCTGGCGCATCCGCGCGGACCAGATCGTGATCGCGACCGGAGCCCACGAACGACCCGTCGTGTTCAGCAACAACGACAGGCCGGGGGTGATGCTGGCAACCTCTGCGCGCACCTTTCTGCATCGCTTCGGTGTGCTCGCCGGCCGCGAGGCCGTCGTCTTCACGACCAACGACAGCGCGTATGCCGCGGCCTTCGACCTGGCCGACGCCGGCGTGTGGGTCGCAGCGATCGCCGATGCGCGGCCGGGTGTGACCGAGGAGTTGTCGCAGGAGTGTGCACGGCGCGGCATACGCCTGCTCACCGGGCACGTCGTGAGCGACACCTCCGGAGACGCGCATGTGGAGGGCGTGACCGTGTCGACGGCCGACGGGATGTTCGTCGAGCGGATCCCGGCCGACCTACTGCTTGTCGCCGGAGGCTGGAACCCGGCCGTCCATCTCTACAGCCAGATGGGTGGCACGCTGCGCTACGACGAGACGATCGGATCTTTCGTCCCGGCGGGAGGACCGGACGGTGTCTCCGTCGTGGGGGCGGCCGCCGGGGAGTTCGGACCTGCGGCACCGCCGGCCGTCCTCTGGTCCGTGCCCGGAGCGGGACGCGACGGCCCGGCCTACGTCGACCTGTCGCGGGACGCGACGATCGCCGACATCCGCAGGGCGATCGGCGCGGGACTGCGCTCGGTGGAGCACATCAAGCGCTACACCACCATCGGCACCGGCCGCGATCAGGGCAAGACCTCCGGCGTGATCACATCGGGCATCATCGCCGGCGAACTGGGAGTGGACATCGCACAACTCGGCGTCACGACCTACCGTCCGCCGTATACGCCGGTGCCGTTCGCGGCGCTCGCAGGTCGTCACCGAGGTCAGCTGCTCGACCCGATCCGACCGACCCCGACACACGACTGGGCGATCGCGCAGGGCGCAGAGTGGGAGGACGTCGGGCAATGGAAACGCGCACGGTGTTTTCCCCGGCCCGGAGAGACGATGGACCAGGCTGTCGCACGCGAATGCCGTGCGGCGCGTGAGGGTGTCGCGTTCATGGACGGCTCGACACTCGGCAAGATCGATGCACAGGGTCCGGACGTCGGCGCATTCCTCGACCTGCTCTACACCAACACGATGAGCACGCTCAAGGTCGGACGGGCGCGGTACGGCGTCATGTGCGGTCTCGACGGGATGGTTGCCGACGACGGCACCGTCGTCCGGCTGGGCGACGACGCGTGGCTGCTGACCACGACGACCGGCAACGCGGCGTCCGTCCTCGGCCGGATGGAGGAGTGGTTACAGACCGAATGGCCGCACCTGCGCGTCTATCTCAGCTCCGTCACCGATCATTGGGCGACGTTCCCGGTGGTCGGGCCGAGGTCACGCGACGTCATCGCGGCGCTGGCACCCGACCTCGACGTCTCGGCGGAGGCCTTCGGCTTCATGGCGTGGCGCGAGACCCGGATCAACGGTGTGCCCGTCCGCATCGTGCGCATCAGCTTTTCGGGCGAACTGGCCTACGAGGTCAACGTGCATGCGTGGCACGCCATGCAGATCTGGCACGCCATCGAGCGGGCCGGGCAGCCGTTCGGGATCACGCCCTACGGCACCGAGGCGATGCACATCCTGCGCGCGGAGAAGGGGTTCCCGATCATCGGTCAGGACACGGACGGCACGATGACGCCGCAGGACCTGGGCATGAGCTGGGTGGTCTCGAAGAAGAAGGATGACTTCGTCGGGAAGCGATCCTTCGGCCGGTCAGAGCACCAGCGGCCCGATCGCAAACAGCTTGTCGGGCTCCTCCCACAGGATCCGACGGTGCTGCTGCCCGAGGGCGGGCAGATCGTGGCCACAGCAGACCTCCCGCCGGTCCCCGTGCCGATGCTCGGGCATGTGACCTCCAGCTACCGCAGCGAGGCGTGTGGCCGCACGTTTGCCCTCGCGGTGGTCCGTGGTGGTCACGAGCGCATCGGCGAGACGCTCTATGTGTCCGCCGGCGGCACCCAGATCCCGGTCACGGTGAGTGGCACCGTGCTCTATGACCCGGAAGGAGCCCGCCGCGATGGTGTCTGACCCGGCCCTGCGTGAGCGCCGCAGCCCGCTCGCGTCGTGGCGCGAGGAGTTCGCGGCCCTCCCCGCCGCCGTGCGGGTCGAGGAGCTGCCGTTCATGACGAAGTTCGACCTGCGCTTCGAGCCGGAACCCGATGTGGTGCAGGCGATCTCCGAGGTGCTCGGAATCGATGCGCCGGTGCGACCCTGCACCTCGGCGTCGGTGGGCGGCGTGACCGTGTTGTGGCTCGGACCGAAGGAGTGGCTCGTGGTGACGCCGGGCACCGGCCGGGAGCTCGCCGAGCGCCTTCGCACGGTGGTCGCGGGCCGCGGTGCGGTCGTCGATGTCTCGGGCCAGACCACCACGCTGCGCATCAGCGGGCCACGGGCCCGCGACCTGCTCGCGCACGGATGCTCGATCGACCTGCACCCGAAGGTCGATCGAGTCGGCAACTGCGTGCAGACCCACCTGGCCAAGGCGGGCGTCACGATCGTCACGCGGGATGCAACCGGGACCGACTTCTGGGTGCTCGTGCGCGCGTCGTTCGCGGGCTATCTCGCCGAGTGGTTGGTCGATGCCTGTGTTCCGCATCGGCGTGACCCGCGGTGGAAGTGAGAGTTCCCGCTCCCGTGACCTACCCGGCCGGTCGAGCCGAGCCCGCGCAGCGTTCCTTTATCGGATGGTCGAGTAGGCGAGCCCCCAGGGGGCGAGCCGTATCGAGGCCCAACCCCGGCCGGTCGAGTAGGCCGAGCGCCCTGGCGCGAGGCCGTATCGAGGCCTGGTGAGGTGAGGCTGGAACTGAGCTGACTACGGAGTAGCTATCCGGTGTCTTGTTGCTCGGGTGGTGCGCCGGGTCCTCGGATCAACGGGTCGTCGGGTTCGAGCGGCTGGGTGGGCATCCGCCCCGGCGTCAGGTCCCACACCACGCGGGTGTCGGTGATCCAGGGCAGGTAGCCCTTGGCGTGCACGATGTGATGATGCCGCGAACACAACAGGGTCCCGTTGAGCTTGTCCGACAGGCCGCCGACCCACCAGGGGATCGCGTGGTGCGCCTCGCACCACGGCGCCGGCCTATCGCAGCCGGGAAACGAGCATCCTTGGTCGCGTCGGGTGATCGCGGCGCGGGTGGCGGAGGCGAACGGGCGCGTGGCCCGGCCCAGGTCCACCGGCTGTGAATCGGTGCCGAGCACCATCGGCGTGATCTGTGCGTTGCAGGCCATCGTGCGAGCCGTCCCGGCGTCGATGACCTGCCCGAAACTCGTGGTCGCATATCCGGCATTGGCCAAGGATCCGATCAACACGCTCAGTGGCAGGGTGATGGTGGCCTTGACCGGCGACCTGCCCGCATCACTACTACTGGCCCGCGCCGCGGCACCAATGAGTTCCATGAGGGCGTCGGCGCGGCGCTTGCCGACCGGGCGCCAATCGATCCCCTTCTGACTGCGACCACCGCTACTGCTGTCACTGTCGCTGCTGGTGCTACTGCTGTTGTCACTGCCGCTGTTGTTGTCGCTGTCGGTGTCGTGCCAGGCGTCCACGGCGTCGCTGGGTGGGTGGGTGTCTCCGTCGGGTGTGGTCCCCGGCCGTGGTGCGGCGAGGGCTTCGATGGCGGCGGTGAACGTGGCCGCGTCCCCGGCCGACAAGTCCCCCTGGATCCGCGTCAACCCCGACGGTAGGTCCCACCAGGACAGGGTCTCCGCGGTCCGGGCGCGGTTCTCATCCTCCGGCAGGCGATCCCCGCCCCGCAGGCTGACCAACCCATCCGCCAACGTGATCAGATCCTTGGCGGGGCGGCGGGTCGCCACGGCCAGGAAATACCCGAGCATGTCGTACCACGTGAACCGCGGTAGCAAGGGGTGGACGCGTTGAGCCTCCCGTACCGCGATCTGCATGCCGCGCACGGTGACGATCCCCGCATCCAACACGCCAGCTAATGCCGGGTGTTTGGGGTCGCGGATGATCTCCGCGACCCGCGCGATCCGTGCGGCTTGTCCGGGCTCCATCGACGGATACTTGACCCGCAGCCACTGGGTCGGGGTCGCGGCGCTCGAGTTGGCGATCACGCCGCGGTCGAGGGCGCGGGCCATCGCGAAGACCAGGGTGCGTTCCGCGTCGGCTTGGACCGCCAGCAGGTTGTCGGCCAACTCGTCCAGGCCATCGTCCCCGATCTGGAAGCATCCGCGTGCCGCGGTGCGTAACTGGCCCGGCATCCCCGCGACCGCCTCGGCCGCTTCGGCGCCCGCACCCGGTGGGACCGGGGCCAGTGCCGCTCTCGCGGTCGAGCCACCGGCCAGCACCCCGGCGTCGGTCGCTGGGTCGTCGGGTTCGAACGGGGTCAGGTCCAGGGGCTGGAACTCCTGGTCCAGCATGTCCAAGGCGGCCTGGTCCGGCTCCGGTGCCTCGAAAGCGTTTCCCCTGTGTCCCATGCCCCATTCTACGCACACCAGTTCGATGAGGTCAAGAGGTTATGGGAGATGTGTTCGATGTTTTTCCCGCGCGTGCTGGTCCTGGCGCGACGGGTCGGAGGTTGGCTTGTGTGGTCGGGGTCCGTTGTGGCTCACCGGGTTTCGATACGCTCGCGCCAGGGCGCTCGCTACTCAACCAGCCGAGGGGTGACGACTGCGTCAGCGGACTACGAGGCCAGCCGTGGGTGCGGTTAGCGAGACGCTCAACCAGCCGAGGGTCGGGTTGGGCGATAGTGCTGTCGCCGGTGCGCTGCTTCGAACGGCGACTCCCAGTGCATAAGGCAGAGTAGTGATGTGGTGAACGGATCCATGTCGGTTCCCTTCCTTCGATGTGTCGGGCTGATCGGTCGGTGTCCAACGCCGTCGAGTTGGTCGGTCGGTGTTCATGTCGCCAGGTGGGGAGCGTGTGCCGCATCGTCGCCGGCCGTCTGGTGGCCGTGCCACACGGCAGGCCTGGGGACCGAGCGCACGGTCCTGCTGAGGGTGACGATCAGGGCGCAGGCCGCCGCAGCTGCCGCGAGCCCGGCCATGCTGATCGGCCCGCCGAGCCCGGACAGCAGTGCTCCTCCGGACAGCGGCGCCAGCGGCATGATCGCCATGGCCGCGAACTGCGACGCGGAGGCGACGCGCCCTTGCATGTGGTCCGGAGTGATTGCGAGGCGATAGGAGCCGATGCCCGCGTTGCCCGCCGGGTTGAGCAGCATCGTCGAGCCGACGGCCAGGGCCACGACGAGTGGGTGGTTCCAGAAGATCATCGGCACCGTGAGCGGGACCATGCTCCACGCGACCATCACGGTCAGCCGGCCGGTGGCGAGGCGCTCGATCAGCACGGGTGCCATCGCCGCACCCGCGATGCCCGCGAGTCCCGCTGCGGCATCGACCAACCCGATGGTCGACGGTCGGAAGCCGGCCTGCATCAACCGCAGGACCGCCACGAAGAAGAGTGCGTTCACGACCAAGTTGGTCAAGGCTCCCCAGATCGTCAGCGTGCGCAGGAACCGGCTGGACCACACGAAGCCGAAGCCGTCCTTCAGGTCCTGCCGGACGCGTGACTCCTGCTCGTCGCGGTCCGGGGCGCTCAAATCGGTGCGGATGCGGCCGAGTGCGACGAAGGACACGGCATACGAGAGGGCGTCGGCGGCGAACGGCAGCCAGCGCACGAGTCCGAAGAGCGCACCGCCGACCGGGCCGCCGAGCAACCCGGCGACGTGCTGTCGGGCCTGCTGCTGACTCATCGCGGTCGGCAGTTGGTCGGTGGGCACGACGGTGCGTATGGCGGAGGCTTCGGCGGGTTCGAACAGACCGGTGCACCCGCCGGCGAGCAGCCCGACGACCGCCAGGTGCGCGATGGTCAGGTGGTCCAGGACCCCTGCGACGGCGAGGGAGGCGTAGAGCAGCGCTCCGACACCGCTCGCGAGGCGCATCATCCGGCCTCGGTGGACACGGTCGGCGAGGACGCCGCCCGGCAACATCATCGCGAGCATGCCCGCGAGGTAGGCCATCTCGACCAGCGACGCGGTGAGCGCCGAGTGGCTCAGGTCGTAGGCGAGCAGCGGCAGCACGAACATGCTCATGCGGCTGCCCAGTTCGCTGACGGTCTGCCCGGCCCACAGCACGGTGAAGTCGTGGTTGTGAGCGAGGGTGCGGAAGCGGTTCATATTCGCAACATACAGTGCGCAACTATAGGTGCGCAATAGTGTGTGCGGAATTTGTTAGAGTGGTGCCATGAGCGATGAGCCCGGGCACAGCGCGAGCACTCCCATCACCGATCTGCGGGTGCTGCGCGCGATCGCGCACCCGGTGCGCAACCGGGTGCTGCAGGAAGTCCATCTCTCCGGGCACACCCGGGCGGCCGATGTCGCGGCGCAGTTGGACATCCCGGCCAATCAGGCCAGCTTCCATCTGCGCCAGCTGGCGAAATACGGGCTGATCGAGCCGGCGCCCGAGCACGCCCGAGACGGGCGTGACCGGGTCTGGAAGCCGGTGCACGAGCACGGGATGACGGTCTCCCTCGATGACGTCGAGAGCGCCGACGCCGGCAGCAAGGCCGCCGTTTCGGTGTTTCGCCGTCAAGCGACCGAGCGGGCCAAGCAGGCGGTAGAGCGGGCCTACTCACCGCAGGACGACAAGGGCATCTTCATCGGCATCGGCGAGAGCGCGTTGCGGCTGACCAAGGACGAGGCGCAGGAGTTCTCCGAGGCGATGAACGCGCTGCAGGAGAAGTGGGAGGAGCGCTCCCGCCGCGCCGACGGCAAGGAGCGCACGACCTACGAACTGCTCACGATCCTGCAGCCGATGGAGTAGCCGTGAGACGGGCAACTCGGTGATCCCGTAACCGTCCACGCACGTCGGATCCGTGGGAAGATCCAGCGCGAAAAGCGTGATCCCCCACGGAAAAGAGCCGATAGATGGACGTTTCACCAGGTCGTGACGCAACGCAGGCCGGCACCTCGAGCGCGCCCGGCCCCAAGAAGCTGCGCAATCGGCACATCACGATGATCACCCTCGGGGGCATCATCGGGTCGAGCCTCTTCGTCGGGTCGACCAATATCATCCACGCGGTCGGTCCGAGCGCGGTGATCTCCTACCTGATCGGCGGGGTCCTGGTCTACCTGGCGATGCTGATGCTCGGGGAGATGGCGGCATTGCGCCCGGCCGTGGGCTCCTTCATGGAGTACGCACGGGTCGGGATCGGCGACTGGGCGGCATACCTGGTCGGGTGGCTCTACTGGTACTTCTGGGTCGGCGTGCTCGCCTACGAGGCGGTGATCGGCGGGCACACGCTGAACGGATGGTTCGGGCTGCTTCCGCCGTGGCTCTGGTCGTTGCTGCTGCTCGGCATCTTCGTCGGGACCAACCTGATCTCGGTCCGCTCGTTCGGGGAGACCGAATTCTGGCTGGCGAGCATCAAGATCGCGGCCATCATCGTCTTCCTCGGGGCCGGCACGCTCTATGTGCTCGGCCTGTGGCCGGACGGGCACTTCGCCGTCGCCAACCTGTGGCAACACGGCGGGTTCGTCCCCAAGGGACCGGGCGCCATCCTCACCGGGGTCGCGCTGGTGATCTTCTCCTACTTCGGCACCGAGATCGCCGTGATGGCCTCTGCGGAGTCCGAGGATCCCGCCAAGGGCGTGCACCTGGCCACCATCACGGTGATCTGGCGGGTGCTGCTGTTCTTCGTCGGATCGGTGCTCATCATCTCGATGGCCGTGCCGTGGGATCAGCTTCCGGACGCGACAGGTGTCGAGACGGCGCCGTTCACGGTGATCTTCGAGAAGTTCGGGATCCCGGCGGCCTCGGTGATCATGGAGTTGGTCATCTTCTCCGCGGTCGTGTCCGTCCTGAACTCGGGGTTGTATTCCGCGTCGCGGATGTTCGCGTCGCTCGCCGACAAGGGCTTCGCGCCGAAAGTCGTGAGCCGCAAGGCCCGCAATGGTGTGCCGGTGATCGCGGTGTTGGCATCGACCATCGGCGGGGTGATCGCCGCCATCGCCAACTTCGTCGCCCCGAACTCGGGCATCTTCGACTTCATCATGAACTCGGCCGGACTGGTCGCCCTGTTCGTCTACGTCTTCATCGCCCTGACGCAGCTGAACATGCGGCGCAAGATGACCCCGGACGAGGCGGCCGCGCTGAAGGTGAGGGTCTGGTGCTATCCGTGGCTCAACGTGTTCCTGATCGTGGCCGTCGCCGCCATCGTCGTGATCATGCTGACGACCTCCAGCGGCCGCACGCAGGTGTGGACCAGCCTGGTGTCCACCGGTGTGCTGGTGGTCTTCTGGCCGCTGGTGCGCCGCAATCTCGCCCGGATGCGGGCCGAAGAAGTCGAGCCGTCGCAGGTGTGAGCCGGCAGGAGGACACCCGGATAGGCTGACGATGTGGACTTCCGGATCAGCGAGGCGGCCCGGCTGCTCGGCGTCAGCGACGACACGGTGCGTCGGTGGGCGGACGCCGGGCGGCTGCCGACGAGCCATGACGACGCCGGCCGCAAGATCGTCGAAGGCCGGACACTCGCCGAATTCGCGCAAGAGTTGGCGGCCGAGCCGCGCGACGATCAGGTCCTGGGGGAGTCGTCGGCGCGCAACCACCTGCAGGGGATCGTCACCAAGGTCGTCAAGGACACCGTGATGGCCCAGGTGGAGATCCAGGCCGGCCCCTTCCGGGTGGTGTCGTTGATGAGCCGCGAGGCGGCCGACGACCTCGCACTCGAGCCGGGCGTGCTGGCGACCGCGTCGATCAAGTCCACCAACGTCGTCGTCGAGCGTCCGTCGCACTGACGTCATCGCGTGGATGCGGTCGGCCCACCACGTTTGACGCAGATACGGTTCGATAATTGAGACGAGACCGCAGATGCGGGACAGTTCCGGCAATTTTTCGGTATCGTCGACAAGGTGACGCATCTGAAGATGACCTCCCGCTCGCGTGTGGCGACCTGCGCCGCCCTCGTGGCCGTGGGGTTGTCGGTGGCGGCGTGCGGGTCCTCGGGCTCGTCCTCCTCCCGTGATTCGGCGACGCCGGCGGCGGGGGGCAGCACGTCCGCGCGAGGCTCCGGCCCCGTGGACGTGTTGTATGCCGGGTCGCTCGTCGACCTGATGAAGACTCAGGTCGGACCCGGCCTGAAGAAGGCGACCGGCTACACGTTCAAGGGCTACGCCTCGGGATCGACAGCGCTCGCGACCCAGATCAAGGGCAAGGTGCGCAAGGCGGACGTCTTCATCAGTGCCGACCCCGACGTCAACAAGACGCTCGAAGGCTCGTCCAACGGCGACTGGGTCAGTTGGTATGCCACCTACGCGTCGTCACCGCTGGTGCTCGGCTACAACCCGAAGAGCGCGTTCGCCAAGGAACTGAAGTCCACGCCCTGGTACAACGTGATCGGCAAGCCGGGCTTCCGCGTCGGCCGCACCGACCCGGTCACCGACCCGAAGGGGGCGTTGACCAAGCAGGCCCTCGAGGACCAGGGCACGAAGACGCCCGCGCTGCGGAACATCGCCGACTCGACGTCCGGCGTCTACCCGGAGGAAACACTGGTCGGCCGCATGCAGTCCGGGCAACTCGACGCCGGGTTCTTCTACAAGAGCGAGGCGATCGCCGCGGGCATTCCGACCGTGCCGCTGACCGGTCAGAAGCTCAAGGCGGTCTATACGATCACCGTGCTGAACCGCGCGCCCCACCCGAAGGCCGCGAACGCCTTCGTCAATTATCTCCTCGGGCCGAAGGGTGCGGCACATCTGAAGAGGGACGGCTACACCATCGTCCATCCCGCCGAGGTCACCGGCCACGGGGTGCCGTCCGCGGTCCGGGACGTCATCCCCGCCTCGTGACCCTCCGCGCGTCGCGCGGCACGCTCGGGCTGCTCGGCGCGATCCTCGTCCTCTATCTCCTGGTCCCGATCGGGGCCTTCGCGATCCGCCTGGCCGGATCGGACGACCGCGGCTTCGACACCCCCGGACTCTGGGCGGCCGCGCGCACCTCCGCGATCAGCGCGACCGTCTCCACCCTCATCATCCTCGCGCTCGGAGTGCCGCTGGCCAGCTGGCTCGCCCGTTCCCGCAGCCGCCTGGCGGCCGTCGTCGGCGTGATCGTGCAGCTGCCGCTCGCGCTCCCGCCGCTGATGAGCGGCATCATCCTCATCTATGTCGTCGGTCCCTACACCTGGCTCGGTGAGGCGGCGGGTGGCCACCTGACCGACTCCACCGTCGGGATCGTCCTCGCCCAGACCTTCGTGGCCGCACCGTTTCTCGTCATCTCCGCCCGGTCGGCGTTCGAGGCCGTCGACCCGGCGCTCGACGACCTCGCCGCCACCCTCGGGCACAAGCCGCTCGACCGGTTCCTCAAGGTCGACATCCCCATCGCGTGGCCCGGCATACGGGCGGGGATGCTGCTCACCTGGCTGCGTGCCGTCGGGGAATACGGCGCCACGGTCCTGTTGGCCTACCACCCGTTCTCGCTGCCGGTCTTCACCTACGAGCAGTTCTCCGGGTTCGGGGTGCCACCGACTCAGGCGCCGACGGCGTTGGCGCTCGGTGCCGCCGTGGTCGTGGTGCTGCTCAGCCGGATTCGGCGGTTCCGACGCACGCGCCCGACGGCCGAGCTGCCCGAGCCGCTGGCCCCCACCCCCACCGAGCCCACCCCCGTCGCGTTCGACCTCGACACCGTGGTCGGAGGCTTCCGGCTGCAGGTCGCGCACGCCGCCCGCAGCCATCGCATCGCCATCCTCGGGCCGTCCGGCGCCGGCAAGTCACTCACGCTCCGCGCGGTCGCCGGTCTGCTCGGCGCCGGCGCCGGCGAGGTGACGTATGCCGGGCAGCGGGTGGACGGCATACCCCCGGAGCAGCGGCGGATCGGCTATCTGCCGCAGAGTCATGGACTCTTCCCGGGCAAGACCGTTTGGCAGCAGCTGCTCTTCGCGACCGACGCCGACCCCAATGCAGCCGCCTGGTGGATCCGCACCCTGCGGCTGGACGGCCTCGAGGACCGGCTGCCCGAGCAGCTTTCCGGCGGTCAGCGCCAGCGGGTCAGCCTGGCCCAGGCGCTGACCCACGGTCCACGGATGGTGCTGCTCGACGAGCCCTTCTCCGCGCTCGACGCGCCGGTGCGCGAGGAGCTGCGCCGCGAGGTGCGCCGGCTGCAGCAGGAGACCGGACTGTCGACGCTGCTGGTCACCCACGACCCGGAGGAGGCGGCACTGCTGGCCGACGAGATCCTCGTCATCGACGAGGGACGGCTGCTGCAGGCGGGCCCGCGCGAGGACGTCTACCGACGGCCGGCGTCACCGCAGGTGGCGAGGTTGCTCGGCATACAGAACCTGCATCCCGGTCGGGTGCTCACCGCAGGGCTGGTCGGTCACGGCGAGGCGCGCGTGCAGGCGCCCACCGCGGATCTGCCCGGCGGGGCGTCGGTGTTGTGGAGCGTGCGGCCCGAGCACGTGCGGGTCACGCCGGAGGGGGACTATCCGGCGACGGTCACCGACATCGCCGACGTGGGCACCGCGACCGCCCTCATCGTGCACCTCGACGGCGGGCCGGAGCTGCGGGTGCGCACCACCGAGCGGCTGGACCTCGCCGCGGGCGCTGCGTGCCGAGTGGACATCGACCCGGCGCTGGTGACGGTCTGGCCGAGCTGAGTGTTGACGGTTTGTTGCGCTATAGCGCAACGGCCCCAACACACTCGCCGCGCTCCGTCGGCGGCGTTGACGGTTTGTTGCGCTATAGCGTCAGCCGCGCCAGTCGGTGGTCGGGTCCGGGTGGTCCGGCAGTGGCAGGTCGCGGCGCGCCCGGTCGACCGCGCGGCAGATGACCGTGCCGATCAGGGTGCCGATCGCGATCCCGAACACCGCCGACGCCGCCGTGAGCACCGCCTGCGTCGCGCCGGCGCCGACCTCGACCTGTGCCGCGTTGAGCATCCCGAACGACCCCGGCGCGACGATGAGGAACGTCGGCACGAACGTGATGCGCCAGGCAGGGCCCCCCGGCAGCCAGGAGACCACCATCGAGGCCAGTGCCGCCGCGAGGGCTCCGGCCAGTCCGCCGATCGCGGCGCCGACCGTGACATTGAGCGAGAGCTGGACCGCCGAGGCGACGACGATGACGGCGACGAGCGCGACCGTGTGCTCCAGTGGCGTATAGACGTTGATGATCAGGCCGGTCGTGGCGAGCGCGACCCCGAGGCACGGCACCCACCATCCGGGATACGACACCGGGGCGTTCTCGAGCACGTCGTAGGGCGTGCCGGTCACGACGGCGGCGGCGACCATCCCGACGATGAACAGCGCGAGCTGCACCGTCCCGGAGACCAGCCGGGCCGTGCCCGCGGCCGCCGACCCGGAGGCGATCTCGGACAGTCCGGTCACCAGGGCCGAGCCGGGCAGCAGGATCGCGAGCACCGCGACGATCGTGCGCAGCGGCCCGTCGAGCACGCCGGCGTGATAGCCGGCGAGGACCACCAGCGACACGAGGAAGGCGGTGCCGACCGGCAGCAGGCTGCGCAGCGAGGGATAGCGGCGCACCAGCATCGTCAGGCCGGCGACGATCAGCGAGCCGAGCAGCGCGAAGACCACGTTGCCCAGGCCCGGCTGCAACAGCAGGCACAGGCCCAGCCCGACCGGGATCGCGCCGAGATCGGCGACCCACGCCGGCCACTTCGGCGGGTCCTGACGGATGGCCTCGAGGCACTCCAGGGCGCCCCGCGCGTCGAGCCGCCGGGTCCGCACCTCGTGCGCGACGTCCATCACGTCGAAGGTCTGCTCGAATCGCAATGCGGGCCCGACGGGTTCGAAGACCGCGGGGTCGTCACGGCTCAGGGACACGAACAGCCCCGTCGGCCACGCGGCCACCCGCACCTGCGGCGCACCCAGGCTCGGGCCGAGCCCGCACAGCTCGTCCTCGACGTCGCCCGCGGACAGGCCGCCGCCCAGCAGAGCGGCACCGATCGTCAGCAGCAGATGACGCCGTGGATCGGCATACCCACGCAGGTCGGTATGCCGTGGCTCGGGAGCGGGCGAGCTCACGGCAGGGCGTGCCACGCGTCGGAGACGAGCGACTCGTGGTAGGTCCAGTGGCCGTCGTGGGCGCCGGCGTCGAGCACGGCCTTGACGGCCGCGAGGTCGGCATCGGGCGGCACGTCGAGCGCGACGACCTGCCCGTCGGCGCTGCGGCGCTGTGCGACCGGCAGGCCCGCCAGGCGGTCGGTGAGGGCGTCCAGATGCCCGGCTGCCGGGAGCACGCGCAGGGCCAGATGACCGCCGTGCTCGACGACGCTGGTCGCCCACAGTCGTCCCTCGGCGTCGGGGAGTGCTTCGACGATGTCGGCACGGGCGACCCCGAGGGCATGCAGGGGATGGTCGGTCAGCCGGTAGTGATCGCCGCCGACGGGGCGGGCGGCCATGCGATCGGCACCGACGAGGGATGAGCCGCTCGAGTCCCCTTCCACCCGGAATCGCACGGTGACGGTGCCGGTCTCGCTCATGGCGCCCAGCCTACTGGCCGGCCTCGCGGGTCCCCGTCGTGACCGCCCGCCCCGGGGCTGGCCAAGTGGTGCGGTCGGAGACCACAATGAAGGCACCTGACCGATGTGCGTCGAGACGAGGAGGCCAGAGATGACGACATCTCCCACCGATCCTTCGGACGACATGCCGGACGCCGATTGGCTCGACCAGCACGGTGACGACGCGGACCAGGCCGAGGACGACCTGTCCGTCGGGGACGTCGAGGCCGACCCGGCGGACCGTCTCGATCAGACGCTCGACGTGCCGGACGACGACGAGGACGACTACGACCGTGTCTGAGTCGCGCCGAGGCTCGATGCGTCGATACCGAAGAGCCGGCGGGCGTTGTCGCCGGTGAACTTCGCGCGATCGCCCGCCGGGAAGTGCTCCAGGAAGCCGGTGATGTCCTCGCGGTCGGGGTGCTGGAACGGGTAGTCCGTGGAGAACAGCAGCCGGTCGACGGTGGTGACCTCCAGCGCATGCCGCAGCAGGGTCGGATTCAGCATGCCCGAGCAGGTGAGGTGCACGTTGGTGCGCAGGTAGTCCGACACCGTGCGTTCGAGCCCGGCCGCGCGGCTCAGGCTGTCGGTGCGATCGCTCCAGAACGGCAGCAGTTCACCCCAGTGGCCCAACACGATCTGTAGGTCGGGATACCGGTCGAGGGTGCCGGCGGCCACGAGCCGCAGCGCGGCGAGCGCGGCCTCGAGGTGCCAGCCCCAGGCATAGGTCGCCAGGGCCAGGTCCGTCGCCGACCCGAGCCCCGAGTAGGAGGCCCGACGCACCGCGTTCGGCGGGATCTGTGGGTGGATGAACACCGGGAGGTGCCGGCGCGCCGCAGCAGCGAACAGCTCGTCATACCGAGCATCGTCGAGCGGTGTCTCACCGGTGCGGCCATAGACCATGATGCCGACGCACCCGAGCCCGGCGGCTCGTTCGAGCTCGGGGACGACGGCGTCCGGGGCCGCCATCGGCAGTGTCGCGAGCGCGCGCAGCCGGGTGGGGTGCCGGCGCACGGCGTCGGTGGCGGCGTCGTTGCACTCGCGGCTGAGCGCAACGGCGTCGGCCGCCGGGAGCGGACCGGTCGCCGGGGGAGCGAGACCGAGGATCTGCAGGTCGATGCCCTGCTCGTCCATGGCGGCGATCCGCCCGTCCCCGAGGTCCTGCAGCCGCGACAGGTGATCACCCATCTCGTTGAAGGCGAGGGAATCATCGCGTATGCCGTCGGGCTGGGCTGTCAGGGCTGCCGTGAGCTCCGGAGTGGTCCAGTGCTCCTCGATGCCGATCAATGTCATTCGGCCATTGTCGCGCGGGCGGGCTGTGCGCGTGCTGCGAACTCGGGTCGATCGTGCTGCGGGTGCTATTCGGTGACGGGCTCGACCTGACCGCCGGTGAGTTCGACCAGTTCGTCGAACGACAGCGGGAAGATGGTGTGCGGGGTGCCCCCGGCGGCCCACAACGGGTCGAACTCCCGCAGCGCGTCGTCGATGACGGTCCGGATCGGGTGTGGATGCCCGATGGGGGCGACGCCGCCGATCGCCTGACCGGTCGCGGTGCGCACCTGGTCGGCGTTCGCCCGGTCGATCGAGGCGACGCCCAGACGGTCGGCGAGGTAGGCCGTGTCGACGCGGTGCGCGCCGCTGGTCATCACCAGCAGGGGTTCGTCGGCGACGAGGAAGACCAGGCTCGAGGCGATCGCGCCGACGGGGCAGTCCAGCGCCGCAGCCGCCTCCGCCGCGGTGCGCGTGGATGCGGGCAGTTCGCGCACGCGGCCGTCGAGTCCGGCTGCGATGAGCCGCTCTTGGATTGCCCGGCTGCGTGCGGGAAGCTCTGGCATGATCTGATGTTCTCCTTTTCGGGGCGTGCCGTCGCCCACAGTCTGACAGAGGCTCTTGGCTCGATTCCTCTGGAATCGCCGGATTTTGCACGGTAGCCTGCGCAGATGAGCACCAATTCATACCGCACCGTGGGGTCCGGCGAGCGCAAGGTCATCGTGTTGCACGGCTGGTTCGGTGACGCCGCGTCCTGGGCGCCGATCCTCGACCTGCTCGACACCGACACGTTCAGCTATGCCTTCGTCGACTATCGCGGATACGGCGAGGCATTGGACCAGTCGGGTGAGTTCACCATCGAGGAGATCGCCTCCGACGCGCTGGAAATCGCCGACGAGCTGGGCTGGCAGAGGTTCTCTCTCGTCGGCCATTCGATGGGTGGCAAGGCGATTCAGCGGGTCCTCGCCGACGTCCCGGACCGGGTCGAGCGGATGGTCGGTATCTCACCGGTGCCGCCCGGACCGGTGCCGTTCGACGACGACGGGTGGGCGCTCTTCTCCGGCGCGGCCGACGAGGCAGGCAACCGTCGGGCGATTCTCGACCTCACCACGGGCAATCGCCTGTCCGGTCGATGGCTCGACGCGATGACCAGCTACTCGCTGGAGCATTCAGCGCGCGACGCCTTCGCGGCATACCTCCCGGCCTGGGCCAAGACCGACTTCCAGAGCGAAATCGACCAGAATCCGGTGCCGTTCAGCCTGATCGTCGGCGCGCACGACCCGGCGATCGGTGAGGACACGATGCGCGGGGCGGTCCTGCCGTCCTACCCGAACGCCTCGCTGCAGGTGCTTCCCGACGCCGGGCACTACGCGATGAACGAGGCGCCGGTGCGTCTGGTGACGCTGATGGAGGAGTTCCTGCACGGATGACGGATCAGGCGCGGCCCGACACCGAAGTCGTCTTCGATCCCGACACCTATGTCTCCGGCGTGCCGTATGACGCGCTCGCCAGGCTGCGGGAGCGCGCACCCGTCGTCTGGGTCGACGAGCCGGCCGTCGGGGCGTGGCCGGCGGGCACGGGTTATTGGGCCGTGTTGCGCCATCACGACATCAAGGACGTGATGCGGCAGCCCAAACTGTTTTCGTCGTGGCTGGGCGCCACCCAGATCCGCGACCCCTCGACGCCGGAAGACCTGGCCTACGTGCGCCAGTCGATGCTCAACATGGATCCGCCCGAGCACACACGGCTGCGCAGCCTGATCGGTCGGTCGTTCACGCCGCGCGCCGTGGCCGGGCTGCGAGACCGGATCGAGCAGCGTGCCCGCCGCCTGGTGGACGCCGTCGCCGACCGGGGTGAGTGCGACTTCGCGACCGACATCGCCGCGGACCTGCCGCTGCTCACCCTCGCCGACGTGCTCGGAGTGCCCGAGAGTGACCGGTTCCTGCTCTACGACTGGAGCAACCGGGTCATCGGCTACCAGGATCCGGAGTATGCCGTGAGCAGCCGTTTCGACCTCGACGCCGCGACACCGATGGCCGCGGCGGCCCTGGAGCAGCGACCGAAACCGTTGCCGGACGGGCGGATGCCCGATCCGCGCAGTCGTGACGGGATCGCGGATCTGTATGCCTACGCACACGAACTCGCCCGCGAGAAGCGGCGCAAACCGGGCGACGACATCACGTCGATCCTGCTGGCGCAGGTCGACGAGGAGGGCGGGAAGGTCTCGGTCGCCGAGTTCGAGAACATGTTTTGGCTGCTGGCCGTCGCCGGCAACGAGACGCTGCGCAACGGCCTACCCGGCGGGATGATGGCGTTGCTCTCCCATCCGGACCAATTCGCGCGGCTGCGGGCCGATCGATCGCTGCTGGCGGGCGCGTGCACCGAGATGCTGCGCTGGTGGACTCCGGTGATGGACTTCCGGCGCACGGCGACTCAGGACGTGCAGATCGGCGGCGTCGACATCGCTGCGGGCGACAAGGTCGTCGTGTACTTCTCGTCCGCCAATCGTGACCCACGTGCCTTCGAGGATCCGGACGCCTTCGACGTCGGACGGCCGCCCGGCGACGACCTGGTCTTCGGACACGGGCCGCACTTCTGCCTCGGGTCCCACCTCGCGGGATTCCAGATGCAGGCGATGTTCGCCGCCGTGATGGACCGATGGGGGGAGGTCGAGCTCGCCGGGCCGGTGCAGCGCCTGCGGTCCAACTTCCAAAATGGCGTCAAACATCTGCCGATCCGCTGGAACGGCTGACGCCGGCCCGACGCGGGAACCGTTCAGATCGCACCGACGTCAGAGCACTGATCTGGTGATAAGAAACGCGGGGGTGCGCGATGAACAGGTGGGCAGTACTGATGGCGGCGGCGGCAGTGGTCGGCGGTCTGACCGCGTGTGGCCCGGGGGAAGTGGCGGCGGCCCCACCCACGACCGGCGACCCCACCTCGGTTCGGACCGCCCACGGGCCCTCCACCCCGGACCCGACGGGGGCGGGGGACGCGACCGATCTCACGGGCCACTATTTCGTCGGCCAGCACCTCTTCAACACGATGGGCTCGGACGGCAACTTCTATGGCGTGGCGTTCCTGTCCGACGGTTGGGCCTATTGGGGTCGGCCCAAGGCGGGGCTGCCGTCGTGCACCGACGTGACGGGCCAACCGTCGGCCAAGAAGCCGACGACCGGCTGGGGGTGCGTGCATTACTCCTACGACGCGGACAGCGGCAAGGTGAACATCGGCGGCCTCGACGGCAGCTACCGCGGCGGCGCGCTGACCGTCAACGACTGGACCTTCTCCTCGACCAAGATCCCGGCGTCAGGCAGCCGTCTGGAGGTCGACCTCATCAACCGGGGGTATTCGGGTCAGTGCGGCGGGTATGTCGGGTGCACGACCTGGTCGACCAGCCTCGTCCTGACGCGGGACGGTCACTTCGTCAAGAGTGGGCAGGCCATCACCAGCAGGTCGGGATTCGGTTGGGCGGCATCCATCCCGCCCGATGAGAAGGGCACGTATGAGGTGCTCGACGGGGCCCGCGTCACGTTGTCCTACGAGTCCGGCAAGACCGAGACCATGACCCTGGCGGAGCTGACCGACGACAGCGGCCGGGCCGACCCCGCGGATCACAGCGGTGATGCGGGGCTGGTCCTCGGGACGGACCACTTCTATACGGAGGACGACTGACGG
>CAZMLG010000003.1:0-50982 GCA_964566985.1 uncultured Intrasporangiaceae bacterium | reverse complement strand
AGTACGCCGCCACCCGCGGCGACGTGTCGTTGGTGCTCTACGACGTCACGACGCTCTTATGCCGACGTCGGCATAAGAGCGTTTATGCCGATGTTTTGGTTATGCCGACTTTCGGGTGTTTGTGCAGGTCATCACCGGTGAGGTAGCGCAAACAGTCGGCATATTCAGAGGTTGGCGAGCCAGGTGAGGAGCTCGGGTTCAGCGCGGTAGGTCCCGGGGTCGGTGTCAATGGGCCGGGTCCGGTCGAGCGCGGCTTGCTTGATTGCCATGTCGGCGTGGAGGTAGACGTCGGTTGCGCGGGTGTCCTGGTGGCCGAGCCACAGTGAGATCACCGCGAGGTCGACTCCGGCGGTGAGCAGGTTCATTGCCGCGGTGTGCCGCAGCGTGTGCATGGTCACCTTCTTGCTCTCCAGGCTGGGACAGCGTGTTCTCGCAGTGGTCAAGTGGGCTTTCAGACGGTGCTCGATCGCGTCGCGGGACAGGTGCTGGCCGTGCGGTCCGCAGAACAGCGCATCGCCTGGCCTTCGGGAGCGGCGCTCGAGGTAGACGGTGAGGATCGCGCGGGTCGCGGCGGTCAGCGGGGTGGCTCGGCGTCGGCGGCCTTTGCCGATGCAGGTGACGTGCGCGCCGGTGCCGAGGTGGATGTCATGGATGGTCAGTGCGCACAGTTCACTAATCCGCAGCCCGGTTTGAATATCGAGGGCGAAGACGGCGTGGTCGCGCAGCCCGGTCCAGCTGGTCCGATCCGGCGCGGCGAGCAGCGCCGCGGCCTCGCTGGCGGTCAGGAACTCCACGATCGGTGTGGCGGCGCGTTTGGGCGGGATCGCCAAGATCCGGGTGATCGTTCCGGCATGTTCGGGATAGGAGGGTTGGGCGCGGGTCAGGACCGCCCGGATCGCGGTCAGCCGGGCGTTTCGTGTCGCAACGCTATTGCCCCGTACCTGTTCGAGATGGTCGAGGAAGCCGCTGACGCGGTCGGTGGTGAGGGCATCGAAACCGATCTCGTCGGCCGTCACGCCGAGCTGCTCGGCCAGGTGCGTGATGAGCAACCGCCAGGTGTCCCGGTAGGACGCGATGGTGTGGGGTGACAGATCGCGTTGCGCGTGGGCGTAGCTGGTGAAGTACTGCTGCAGAGCGATCGCGAGCGTGTTCATCGCTGACCTCCAGTAACCGCTGTTGCCGATGGCGCCGGTGCAGGTTCGAGTCGTTCGGCGGCGTGCTCGAGGAGTTGGGGTGTGGCGCTGAGGTACCAGTAGGTATCGGCGATGCGGGTGTGTCCGAGCCAGGTCGCCAGTAGCGACACCGTGTTTCGCGGATCACCGCGGTCGCGGTAGGCGGCGGTGAGGTGCGTGGTGGCGAAGGTGTGCCGCAGGTCGTGCAGCCGGGGTCGTGCCAGGCCACAAGGGGTGAGTCCGACGGCGCGGGTCAACCGTCGGAAGTGCTGCTCGATCGTTTCGATGCTGAAACCGGTGCCCCGGTAGGTGACGAAGATCGGGCCGGCTGGGTCGGGGCGTGTGACCGCGCGTTCCGGCATCGCGAGGTAGGTGACCAGTACCGCTGTGGTGGTGGGGTGTAGCGGCACGAGCCGGTCCAACGGTGTCTTCCTCCCGCGAACGAGGATGACGTTCGTGTCCACGTCGAGATCGCCAACACGCAACGCGACGGCTTCCCCGATCCGGATCCCGGTCGCGGCCAGTAGCCCAACGATCGCGTGCATCGTCGCGGCGACTCGAGCGGTCGTGAACACGGTCGGGCATGCCTGAAGGAGTGCGTCGAGGTCGGCTTGGGAGTAGATGAACGGCGTCGCCCGCGTGGTGATCTTCGGCAGCAGTGCCCGTGGGATGAGCGGCACTGGCCGGCCGCTGACATGGAGGTAGGCAGCGAACGGCCGCAGCACCGTGAGTCGTTGACTCCACCACACCGGTTGCGCGGCGGTCGGTTCACGGGCCCACGCCACCGCGTCATCGATCGTGAACGACTCGGTCTGATCGCGAGCGGCGAGCCAGTCACAGAACTGCCGCAGCAGGTATTCGCTGGTGCTCAGCGTGTACCCCAGACTGCGGCGGGCATTCAGGTAGGCGTCGAGATCCTCGGCCAGTGTGGTCATGGCAGCCGCCCAAACGGTACGACCAGCGCCCGCAACGCGGACAGGTCGGTTCGCGCGTAGACACGAGTGCTGTCGCCGTGCACATGGCCGAGGAGTTCCTGCGCCTCGGTCAGCGAACCGCCACCGGCGAGCACGTTCGTTGCCGCGGTGTGACGCAGCCGGTGCGCGTGGATCACGCCAAGCCCGGCCCTCCCGGCCGCGTGCGTCACGATGTCCGAGATCCCCGCGGTGGTCAGTTTCCTGATCGGTGCCCGCAGGCGGACAAACACCGCCCGGTCGAGGGCATCGGTGGGTCGTGCCCGTAACCACGCGATGATCGTTTCGCCGACATCGGCCGGTAGGGGAAGAGTCAGACGGCGTTGGCGTTTCCCGATAACGGTGAGCCGGCCGGCGGCCCAGTCCATGTCATCGAGCATCAGACCGGCGACTTCACCGGCACGCAGGCCCAATCGTGCCAGGGTCAGCAGCACGGCCCGGTCCCGCGCCCCGACCGGGGTCGCCGGATCGGTCGAGGCCAGCAGTGCATCGAGTTGCTCCCTGCTCAACCCGCGGGGCAGCGTCGCGCGGGTGGCCTTTGCCCGCAGGATGCCCGGGGCCAGGTCCCGGTCGATCCGACCGGTCGCGACCGCCCAACGCAACAGCGACCGCATCGCACTGACCAGCAGCGAGCACGACGCTGGTGCATAACCCTTCCCACGTTCAGCGACGTAGGAATTGATTGACTCCAGGCCAACCCTGTCCCACACGATGACGTCGTCGTCGGCGAGCGTGGCCACGAACCCGCGGACCCAATGTCGCCGGTTGCGCACCACGCCGACGCAGATCCCGCCTTGGACTCGCTGCCAGTCGCCCCACATGTCCAGTTCCCGGGCAACCGGGGCTACCTCGTGAACACGCGGCCCGTGGGGTGCCGCACTACTTGGATCAAGTAGGAACCGTCGCAGAGCCGGGAGCCGACCGGCCGCCATCGCGCGCCCTGGAACATCCGGGACGAATCCGTCGAGGAACCGGGCCAGGACCACGTCATCAACAGCATCGAGCTTGATTGCATGATCCTCCATCCAATAGCTCAACCACATCGCGACTGTGACGACCTGAGAACTCGTTCCCGGCGAATACCCCTGATCGACAAGCCAATCACGAAGATCATGGATTGTCGCGTCAGTCAGAGAGCCGCTCGCCGGGCCAGGATGAATCGGTCGCATGGGGACCACCTCCAAGTAGGGAACACTTGAAGGATCCACCCCGCGAATATGCCGACTTTTTGCGCTTCCTCACCGGTGATGACCTGCACAAACACCCGAAAAGTTGGCATAACCAAAACATCGGCATAAACGCTGTACTTCGCTTCGAGGCGGAGCACGAGGACGAGCTGCGTAAGGTCGGATTCAGCAAGGAGAGGAGGGTCGACCCGCAGATCGTGGTCGGGCTGCTCGTCGACCGGAACGGCTTCCCTCTGGAGCTCGACTGCTACGAAGGAAACAAGGCAGAGACAGCGACGATCATCCCGATCGTCCAGCAGTTCCAGGAACGCCACGGGCTGAGTGACATGGTCGTCGTCGCCGACGCGGGCATGTTGTCCACGGCGAACCTGACCGCGCTGGACGAGGCCGGGCTGCGGTTCATCGTCGGCTCCCGCGCCGTGAAGGCCCCCGGCGATCTGGCGTCCCATTTCCGTTGGCACGGGGACGCCTTCAGCGACGGGGACGTCATCGATACCATCACCCCCAAGAGATCCACGGCCGCTGCTCGGGCGGAGAACGACACGGCCAAGCGTGCCGAACCGGTCTGGGACCCAACCACGCATTCGGGGTCCTGGCGGGCGGTGTGGGCCTACTCGAACAAGCGTGCTGTGCGGGACCGGAAGACGCTGACGCTGCAGGAGAACAAGGCGAAGGCCGTCATCGCCGGTGAGAAGGCCTCCCGCACGCCACGGTTCGTCAAGACCACTGGCGGCAACCGCGTCCTGGACGCAGCCTCGCTCGAGCGCGCGTATCGGCTCGTGGGCCTGAAGGGGTACGTCACCAACATCCCCCTCGAGATGATGCGCCCCGGTGAGGTCATCGCCAGCTACCACGACCTGTGGCAGGTCGAGGCCTCCTTCCGGATGAGCAAGACCGATCTGCGCGCCCGGCCGATGTTCAGCCACTCACGTGAGGCCATCGAGGCGCACTTGACCATCGTCTTCGCCGCGTTGGCCATATCCCGCTACCTGCAGCAGCAGACCGGGTCCTCGATCCGGCACATCGTGCGGACCCTGCGCCCGCTGCAGCACGTGACCATCACCCTCGCTGGACAACCCGCCATCGCCGAACCCGAAATCCCCGCCGAGGCCCAACAGCTCCTCGACGCGCTGACACACTAAACATGTGCAAGTCGGGTTATATATTTCAGGCTTATCAAAGCCGACGGTACCAGCGGTTCACAGCCTCGACACGGAAGTAGGGAGAGGCCACTGACCCAGTCGCCTCGCCGCGACTAGTAGGCCCCAAACGCTCTGGGGACCGAACCTAGGGATATCAGTCAGCTTGTCTATCAGTGAACCAGTCCGTCATTAGGCCCGCTGAGTACCTTGGCCGCCACCGATCGTAGAAACGCCATGCATCCCGTGATAGTTCGTAACGCTGGCGAGACAGAGCAGCTCCCGTCGTCAGCTTTCCTTCGTGCCTGACCTTCAATCGGGGCGCGTAGATCACGGGCGTAGACGTGTACTCCGCCAATCTGCCAACGGCAATTTCTTCATTAAACAACGGACCATCTGGAAAAGTACCCCCGCTGCGGAAGTAACCGCTCCCAAAGATCATCATTGCACCATGTGGTGCAAACATGGTGGATCCTGCAGCATACCGCTCCGCCTTGGGCTTTGTGAAGCTGACACTCAGCCTGGAGAAGGCCCGGTACGCAGTCGCGGTCACATACGAGAACCCGAGACTACGCTGCGCTAGAGAGCGCAATCCAGATGGACGTCGCATGATATGTGGATTTAGAAGCCGCCCATCCGGTTCCACGATGTCGGGGCCTAGGACCCAACTGCACGACGGATCGAACTGCTCCATTTCCCGAACTGTATCTATGAGATCGTCAGCGTCTAGTTCCAGGTCCGTATTGCATACGACCACAGCGCGGTACGAGAGCGGACCCGACGCAGCGACCAGCTCGGACAGGACCCTCTTCGGAGCACCAAGGTATCCTGGGTTGTCTGGGTAATGGTGCACCCTAATGCCAGGGTGATCTTTAGCAAACTCATACAGCCTTTGATCGGCCGTAGGTGAATTGTCAGACAGCACGACGTCCATGTCCTCTGATGCCGCTCTACCTGCCAACCGCTCACCGAGACTGATCCCTGAGGACGTCGAATTATAGAGCACCGGTAGCACCAACACTGATCCACTCACAGCCTAACTCCTCCTCAGGGAAAAGCGTACCAACCCGACAGGGAATCCCCATAGTCCGAATTTAGCCGCAAAAAGTTCTCTCGCCGCGCCCGCGAGGACGCCATGATGTAGAGCAATCGAGAATCCAACAATCGCGACTACGAGCCAATAGCTTGCATTTGCGAAGTAGGCGAACGGAGCCAGGAGCGCCAAGGATCCAAAGGCGACATTCGACACTAGAACAATTCCCTCGTGATGATTCGCGACCAAAACAGCGCCCGCTGGCCCGGCAGCGACATTCAAAAGACTGGCGACTCCCAGTATTGTAATAGTTCCGACCAGCTTAGACTCGCTGTTCAAAACCAAGAATATGCCCACTGCCGCGATAAGTAGCGCCAATGCCGCGAAGGTCGCGAGACGGGATGCGCGTTGAACCAGTCGAATGGTGTCCGCTCTCTCAATTGGCTCGAGATTGGTATCCGCCAATACCACTGCGCGCGGAAGAACATACTTCGCGAGTCCGCTTTGGACGAGTGTCAGTCCAACCGCTATCCGCATTGCGAACGTGAACGTTGCGCTTTCACTGGCGCTTAATACTAGCGTTGCGGTCACAATCGACGCCTGGGGCGTGAGACTCGCCGCGACCGTCGCAGCCATGTTCGTCACCCCCGAACGAACTTCCGCCCCCGTCACTCTGTGCGCCCGCCAGTTGTCTGATGATTCTGGACCGGCATCGATGGTCCGCGCGAGGGAGAACCCAGACACCACCCCGGTTACGATCACGGCAAGCACTGCGACGAGGATGAGGCCACCTAGGCCGCTTCCTGCAAAGATTGTCACGTAGGTGATGATTCCTACGAGGTTGAGTACCCACCGCAGGGCGTCGCCCGTGGCCACAGCTCTAAGTTCGTGGTGCAGGCCGAAGTGCGTATCCGCCAGTATTCGCCGGAGAGAATCAACACTGATCCACAGAGCCACGCCGACCAAGGCACCTAGGGACGCTCTTGATAGTCCGTACTCGATGACGACACCGAGAGCGGCCGCACAGATCGCTACCAGTGCAACTAATCGGAGACGCGCCGCGATTTGGCCTCTTACCGGATTGTGTGCTCGCTTCGAGATCGCCACATCACGAGGAAGGATCCGCTGTTGGCCGAATGCTCCTACTGTTGCCATGATTGTAACCATCGCTGCAACGCCAAAGTACTGGCTCGCGACTTCGGCCTCAAAAAGATAGTAGATCAGCGCCGTCGCTACGGCTGACAGCGCAGCACTCGACACTTGACCAGCAACCGGCCAAACCGCAGCTAGCCTGCTCACGCAGAAAAGCCTGCTGCGCTCAGTCGACTGCGCTGCCGGTCCAATGCAGACCTGACCTCAGACGATTGCAGATACCTGTCCCTCGACATACCTGACAGCCTTTCGGCCGCATTCGAAATTATGGAGTCTGGCGATGGGGTTCCTAGAAATGCCGCAATCTGTGCCACGCATTCCTTGCGATCGGTCACGAGATCTTCATACCGTAGACGTAAGAGAGAATCCACGTGTGCTGCGACAGCAGATCTGTGCACTTCAATATCATCGAGGACCGTAGATAATGCATCGTCAATGGATTGGATTCTCAGTGCGTCACTCAGAATCGGCTGACCTCGGTAAAGTCGTCGAGCGAGCGCGATCCCGTTACTCAAATTTTTCCCAGTGAAGCTTTGGGACAGCCCCCGGCGAAGCTCAGTTGTCCGGACATAAAGGCTCAGGGCTGATGCGCCGGGGTGTCGCTCGATCCAGATCACTCTTGCGTCCGGATACAGTTCCATCCAGATCGGGAGGAGGTGAGCCGTCCGTGGGTCCTTCCAGCCCCAAGGCGCCCCTGCGCGATCACACATCCTTCCTGGCCCCCAATACTCAAGGGACGCCAGACCTTCTACATATGCTCGAAGCCTCGCTGCTGTCTGAGGATCCTTCGATGCCTGTAATGCCCCGACGTATGCCACTCCCGGTGTGCTCCAATGACCACCACACTCTTGATCCAGTCGACGATTGAGACGTTGAAAGAACGTCGATTCCGCGTGAGAATCCTGTCGGTAGCCCATATACACGCCAAGGTCTTGAACGATTCTTGACAGCACGCTGGTTCCCGAACGGTGAACGCCAAGGATCAAGATTGGTTGATTAGGCATCGGTCATTTTACCTCACTCTTGTAACCTGGATTTTCAGAGTTTCGCAGCCAGGCCGGGATCTGCCCAGCTAGTCAAATCCCACCCGAGCAATTCCTGCACCTCCGAAATGGACCGCGCGTAATAGTTCAGCATGTACGTAACGTCATCTAAATTGGGCGTGAACTCGTATTCGCTCGCATGCACGGGCGATATTGGAGGCCTCACGTCTATTGGCTGGACCCCAAGGTGTGTCCACACCTTCTCCAACGTAGATTCTGTGTTGTAACGAAAGTCTTCGGCTCTTAGCACGAGCACACCCTCACGTCCGCATGCTTTCCAAAGACGACGAATTTGATTGTCATATATTCCCCGCTGGAGGTAGCTATGATGGCGCAAATCCTGTTCAGATTTTGGCCTTCGAATTGCCCTGGAGAAGTTCAAGTCCTCATTGCCACGTTGATATTCCAACTTCCACTGCGACACCGCCCTAGCCACTGGGCTGCGAAGAAGGACGATTATGCGAGCGTCGGGGCGATCCCGCGCGAGACGCTCTATGGCGTTGGGAAGAAAGATATAGGATGGGGAGACGTCCATGAGATGTCCGCTAGCAGTACGAGGGAACTTTTTCCTGTAAAGCGAGTCACGAAGAAACATCGTTGGAGATGCCGCATACCATCGATCATAGAAATGGATCTCTTTTCCCTTACCGGTCAATATGTCTGGATGCTGATCGAGATAGTACTTAAGTGCGGTCGTGCCCGATCGTTGAGCGCCGACTAGGAATCGATTACAGCGTCGCATCATGAATCCCGTATCCCAACCCAAACATGAAGTTTTGTTGCCGTGGACCTGATGAATCGGACACATCGCAAGCTCGTGTTGTCGATGTCGTAATCCCGCGGCATCGATTCCGTTGCGTCGTGCGTCATCCTGACTGCGTTTACCACGCAATCCTGATCAAGGCCCGTCATGATGATGGCTCCGGCATCCAATGCCTCGGGACGCTCGATCGACTCGCGGAGCGTAATTGCCGGGAATTCGAGGATGGAGGATTCTTCGGAGATCGTTCCCGAGTCGCTGAGTACACATGTGGAGTCCAGCTGCAGCCTGTTGTAGTCATGGAAACCGAACGGTTCCAGCCACCGGATATCAGCCTTCTGTTCATGGACCTCTAGAACACCGGCTCCAAGAGCCTCCAGCCGCTTGCGGGTGCGCGGGTGGGTCGACACGATGACCGGCAACTGCCGCTGCTCATAGACCGCGACGAGGCACTCAAGCAACATCCTGAGCCGCTCAGGGGAGTCGACGTTCTCTTCACGATGGGCACTCACGAGGAAGTACTGCTGGGGCCTGAGGCCCAGTTTTTGCACGATGTTCGAGGCATCAATGCGGGGCCGGTAATGCTCGAGTACCTCGCGCATGGGCGAGCCGGTCAGCAGAATGCGTCGGGGGTGGATGCCCTCGGCCAACAAGTTTCGGCGGGCGTGCTCGGTGTAAACGAGGTTGAAGTCCGCGACGTGATCGACCAGCCGGCGGTTCGTCTCCTCTGGCACATTCTCATCGAAACATCGATTGCCAGCCTCCATGTGGTAGGTCGGGATACGCATGCGCTTGGCCATCACCGTGGCCAGACACGAGTTGGTGTCGCCCAAGACCAGCACTGCATCGGGACGCTCCTCAAGCAGGACTCGCTCTGTTTCGATAAGCACGCCGCCGAGCACTGCGCCCAACGATGACGTGTCCACGCCTAGATAGTGATCCGGAGCCGGCAGCTCGAGATCCTCAAAAAATACTTGGTTGAGTTGTCGGTCATAGTTCTGCCCTGTGTGCACAAGCACATGATCGATTCCCGGGGTCGAATTCAGCCGAGCGATGACTCTCGACAACCGGATAATTTCCGGCCGCGTGCCCACGATTGTCATGACCTTCATTTCGACGCCACCTCGGTCTCCTCCACACGCTCGGGATACTGGTCGGGGCGCTCCGAGTCGAGCAGTTGGTTGGACCAGAACATCGTGATCAGGTTAGTGCGTCCCACATTACGGATGTTGTGCGCCCAGAGCGTCGGCATGTCGACATAGGAGGGCACGCCTCCGTCTAGCCGGAAGGTCACGACGTCATCATGCAGGAGGCGGCGCAGGCTGATCTCGGCCTCTCCGCTCACGACGAAGAAGCGCTCCACCTTGTGGACGTGGTAATGATCTCCACGCAGCCTCCCCGGCTTTGTGGTCGAGACGAACGCTTGACCGTTGCCTCCGTGAGACCTCACTGTCTCGAAGAGGTCGCCCCGCTGGTCGTCATGGACCTTCGGGGACATCGGAAACATCTGCGGGAAACGGTAGGAGCGATAGGTGTTGAACAGGTCAACCTCGAACTGAGTCGTCAATGGCGGCACATCGCCGGTGAGGTAGAGCTCGTGCATCGCGCGTAGTCGATCTCGCACCTCCGCGACTCCGTGAGCTTCTCCTGAAGGCCGGGACTGGCTCTGCTCCCCCGCCAGCGCAGTCGTGATGAGGTGCTCGGCCGCCTGCTGGGCGTGCATGAGAGGTATCAGCCGGTCTCCAGTCACATTGGGTTCACGGCCCGCCGCGATCTCGTGAGCGAAGGTCGCCACGAATGAGTTGTAGCCTGGTTGGCCATGTTCGCCGAAGAGATTGGGTAAGAGGACATCGGAGACCGGTCCAAGACACACCTCTGACAGGATCCTTGCCGCGGCGGCCTTGCCACGACCATAAGCGTTGTCGTGATCAGCCTGGACCGAATTCGCATAGGCCACGGGTATGGGCACGCCTCCACGCGCCAACGCAGCCGAGAGAGTCCGGGCGACCTCGACGTTGCCCTGCTCGACGGCGGCATCGGTCTCAGCGCGATTGATCCCTGCGATGTGAATAACGGCGTCTACGTTCTTCAGCGCCCGATCGAGACGCTCTGGCTCCTTGAACTCCTCACGGCCGAGACGGACGGGCACGATGCCATGTACGGCCTTCAATCGACAGGCCGTGTGCCACCCGAGGAACCCATAGCCACCAGTGACTGCCACCCGCTTGACCCCGCTCATCCGGAAGCTCCAAGAGTTTGGCGCAGCACCGCGCATACTCGGTCGATCTGATCTGGTGAATGCTTGGACCCGCTGGGCAATGTGAGGCCATTCTCGAACAGGCTCTGTGCCGCACCAGTCACCAACTTGTCCGATGACGCGAAAACCGGTTGCAGATGCATGGGTTTCCAGAGCGGACGACACTCGATGTCGGCGGCTTCCATCGCGGAAGACACCTGATTTGCGGTTACTGCGGACCGGGCCGGATCGATGACGATGGCGCTGAGCCAGCAGTTGGACTCTCGGTCATTCGAGCTCGCGAAGAGTCGCACACCGTCAAATTCGCCAATGGCTTCGCCGTACGTGGTCCGGATCTCACGCCGTCGTTGCATCATCGATTCGAGTCGTGAGAGCTGAGCGCGCCCGAGCGCCGCCAGGACGTTGCTCATCCGATAGTTGAAGCCCACTTCGCGGTGTTCGTAGTGGGCCACAGGCTCTCGCGCCTGGGTGCTCAAAAATCGGGCGTGGGCGGCAATGGCTCCATCGTTCGTCAACAGCATCCCACCACCGCTCGTGGTCATGATCTTGTTTCCGTTGAAGGACAGGACGGCCGCGCGCCCAAAGGTACCGGCCGATCGACCATCGTGGTGTCCTCCGAGTGCCTCGGCCGCATCTTCGATCAGGGGGACGTTTGCGTCCGCGCAGACTTTTTCGATCGCGGTGTAGTCGGCCACCTTGCCGAGCAAATCGACCGCCATGACAGCGGCTACCCGGCGGCCCGCGCGCCGAGCCCGAGCAATCGCATCACTCAAGAGCACCGGGTCGAGGTTGCCGTCCTCCTCGTACACGTCGACGAAGAACGGATCAGCACCTGTATATGTCACAGCATTCGCCGATGCGACGAACGTCAGCGTCGGCACGACGACGACGTCACCCGGGCGCACTCCCACCTCGAGCATCGCGAGATGAAGCGCTGCAGTGCCCGAACTCAGAGCGACCGCGTGAGCCACTCCGACCCAGTCGGCCATCTCCTCCTCGAAGGCAGTTACCTCGGGCCCGGTCGGGGCGACCCACCCCGACCGCACCGCACGCAGGACGGCTTCCTCCTCGGCCTGCCCGACATCCGGTGGTGACATCAGTAGACGCTCCGTCATGTCAGGCCGCCCCTGCGTTCAGCAGCCTCTGGAAGTCCGGCAGGTCCGCGAGCCTCGCGACCACATCCGGCAGGTCCAAGCGCTCCGTGTTGTGCGAATGATAGTCTTCCTTCTTACTCTCGTCGACATCGCCTTCCTCGAAATATTGCTCATAGTTCAAGCCGCGGGAGTCGACCGCGACCCTGTAAAACTCGCCTTGGTCGTCAGCGCGGCTCAGCTCCTCGCGTGTGGCGAGGGTCTCATATAGCTTCTCTCCGTGACGCGTGCCGATCACGTCGATATCGGGCTCAACTCCGACGAGCCTTGCGACTGCCGTCGCAAGCACCTTGACAGTGCAGGCGGGCGCCTTCTTGATGAATAGATCACCGGGGCGGGCATGAACGAAGGCGTGCTCGACCAGCTCAATCGCCTCGTCCAATGACATCAAGAATCGCGTCATGTCAGGATCGGTCACGGTCAGATGACCTCCATCACGTGCCTGTCGCACAAACAGGGGTATCACCGAACCCCTGGAGCACATCACGTTGCCATAGCGGACAGTCGAAACCACCGTCTGGGAATCCGGGTAGTTGCGCGCGAACGCCTGAGCCGTCTTCTCCATCAGTGCCTTGGTCATGCCCATCGCATTGATCGGATAGGCCGCCTTGTCCGTGCCGAGGCATACCACCGAACGCACCTGGTTCGCGCGGGCCGACTCCACCACATTGTGACTACCCAGGATATTGGTCCTGACCGCCTCGATCGGGAAGAACTCGCAGGAGGGCACCTGCTTGAGCGCGGCAGCATGGAAGACCATATCGGTCCCCCGCATCGCTCGATCGACACTGTCTCGATCGCGCACATCACCCAGGTAGAACCGGACGCGATCATCGTTCAGCGTGGTGCGCATCTCATGCTGCTTGAGTTCGTCTCGGCTGAGCACGCGAATCTGATCTACCCCGTTCTGCAGCAGGCGGCGCACCATGGTGCCACCAAACGAGCCGGTACCACCCGTCACCAGGACCGTGCCACTCTTAATGGGAGCCGTGCTCACGCTACCGCCATCCTTTCGTCGTCCATCGCAAGTGGGTGCGCCCGCCCAGGCCGACGCACCCGGGTTCAGACATTACCGGTCCGCTCAGGGGCGCTTGCCTCGTGCTCGAAGATCGACCTGATCGTCTGCATGATGAAACGGAGGTCGCCGCGCAGGGTCCAGGACTGGACGTAGTCCCGGTTGATACGCACCTTGTCCGGCCAGATCACCTGCCGGTTGTAGGTGTCGGGATCGTCCTGCGATGCCAGCATCTGTTCTTCGTGACGGTAGGCGATCGACGCCGGCCCGGTGATACCCGGCCGCACGCTCAGAACAACCCGGTCAGCTCCCGTGAGTCTGTCCGCGTACCCCTCGACGTCGGGCCTGGGTCCGACCAATGACATGTTGCCCAGGATGACGTCATAGAGTTGCGGCAACTCGTCCAACTTGAATCGCCGCAACTTTGCACCGACTCGAGTGATGCGCGGATCGTCGCCGGTCGTCACCGTGGTCGCGTGGGTCACTGACGTTCGCATGCTGCGCACCTTGTGCACCTGAATCGCTTTACCATACCTCCCTATGCGGCGCTGGCTGAATACGCCGAACTCACGCGTGTCGATCGTCGCAGCCACGACGGCAGCTGCGCTGACCGGCAAGGTGAGGATGAACCCCGCACCGGCCACCGACAGGTCGAAGGCGCGCTTGGCCGCTCGCTGCTTCCACGGCAGCACCGGCACCGCGTCAGGCATAGCCGAACTTCATCAGTGTCGGTCCGCCCAGTGCCTCAAGACGCGCGACCCTCTCCGGCCCTAGGGACTCGCGCCCCTTGCCGACACTGGCAGATCGCACCTGCTGCACGGCGGACCCAGTCATGACTCGCTCCCGACCAAGCCACGCGAGGATACGGCGCAACTCCCCCTCGGGGTCACCGACGAAGGTCTCATACTGCACATCGATCCACCGATGGTTACCGATCTGCTCGAGGTCGTTGGACGACGCCTCAATGCACCGCTGCCATTGGATGAAGGCGGCCTCTTCAAGCGGACGTGTCCCTAACAGCTGGGTGTAGTCGTGCGGCTTGGGCCCCCACCAGGTATGAACCGCGACATCCCCAGACTCCTGCCCGGCATCGCCGCTCACACGCTGCCTGACCCGCTTGCCGATGAAAGATCCCAAGTGGGTGGGGAAATCACGAAGTGGCACGTAGCGTGCCTTCTTCAGGGTATAGCGCAGGTCGAAGGGAGCATTCCACCTCTTCATCGTCGATGCCGTGGCATCCACCCCGTCGCGCCGGATGAAGACGAACTTTGCGTCGGGTAACACCTCGTCGACGAACCCTACGCGCAACGAGGTGGCACAGGTCTTCTCGACGACGACATCCGCGTCGTGTCGCTGCGCGAATCTATCGAACGTGCGATTGAGAAACGCCTGCACCGGTGGTCGGGCATGCTCGCGACGGAGCTCGTCGTGCAGCACCGACACGTTGCCGTGCTTCCACGTCAGGTTGATCTCGTCGCAGGCCCATGTCTCGAAGCCCTGCAGCGAGCACAGCACGTCGCGCAACATATTCGTCCCGCTGCGCGGTGCCCCGACGATGACCACCTTCTCAGTCATACTCGTGCAGCTCCTGTGATGTCAGACAGCAGCGCATCCCACCGTCGGAGCACGGTGGACTGATCGAACTGCTCGCCCGCGTAGGCCCGTACTCGTCCGATCAGGTCGGCGCGCATGGGTGGGTCGAGCAGGGTCCGTGCGGCCTCCTTCATGGAATCGGTGATCTCCTCCTGCGACCAAGCAGCCCAGCCCAAGCGGTGTGCCACAACTGTGTTGGTCAACTCGCTATCGTGCTCGCACACCACCAAGAGTGGTAGGCCGACTCCCGCATACGTCGCTGTCTTGCTCGGGTACGCGTAGTTGATGACGTCCGGTTGCAGGCTCACCACGCCCAGGTGTGCACTTGCCATCAGCGCCTTGGCCGCCTCTGGGGATCCCTGGGGGATGAACCGCACGCGGAAGCTGGGAGCACTCACCTGCTCGGCCAGCCTCTGCAACTCTGCCTTCGCAGTGCCATCGCCCATCAGAATGAACTCGATGTCCACCGGGCCGGCGGCGGCCGCAAGGCCCTTCACCACCTTCTGCAGGCCTTGGAAGCGGCCGATATTGCCCGTGAACACCACCCGCAGGGTATTCTCGGCCGGCGCCGGCAGCGGCGACGCAGCTCGGTGATCATCAAACGTGGGAAGCTCGAAGTTATTGAGAACCCTCACCTTGGGCTCCAGGGACGGGTCACGTTTGACGACGGCGTCCTTCATATCCTTGGAGAGCACGACGACAGCATCGGCTCGACGCATCGTTGCCGTGTCGCTCGCCATCAGGATGCGATAGATCAACGGGTTGGCGAACTCACCGGATAGGCGGCCGATCTCCGGGTGCAGATCCATGCAGTGGTAGACGAAGCGAGCGCCCCGTCGACGAGCCACCCTCGACACCACGGACCCCAAGGTCACCTGAGGGGCTGTGGAGCACATGATGACATCCGGCCGGTCGGCCCGCCACAGCGCTGCACCGACGGCTAGCGGGAAGGCGACCAGATTGAGCAGCTTCGCCACAGGGATGCGCCCTGCCTCCGAGACGACGGGCACGCGTTGAACAGGCAACTTATCCAGGAACTCCCGTCGAGGGCGGCCGCTCATGCCGGCACGATACGACGGTTGTGCGGTGATGACCTCCACGTCGTCGCCCTGGTCGATCCAGTGCGCTGCGATCCCTCGTAGCATCGAGGCGTAGGGCGGAGCGTCCGGCCAGAAGTACCGATGGATCACTACGACCCGGCGTCGTGTTGATACCCTGCGGGTCTGAGACGGTGACTTCATCGCGTCGTATCCTAGCCGCCGCAGAACTATCCGACGTAGCGCCTGGCGCGCGCTGACGCCCACCATCGCCATCAAACGGCACCCAGCGCGCTGACAACCGACGGGAGTACCGCCTCGATCTCCCGCGCCATCTGCTGGAATACCTTGTCATCCCGTTTGAAGGGGTCGACGATATCGGCTTCATCGTCCGAGCTCGGCGCAACCTGATCGCGTCGACGCGAGGCACCACTGACGATCAGAGCGATGGGGCTGATATCGGGTGGATCCATGAAGGACGGCTTCAGGTCGCTGGTGTCCATACCACTCACAAGGTCGCTGAAGTCGACCAGGGCCATCGCCTTCTTCAAGCCTGATGGGTCGGTGCGAGACACCTCGGCACGATGCTCTCGGGTGGCGGTCAGCACCAGGTCGGCGGCCCTCACCATCTCCGCGGTCAACTGTCGTGCGACGAAGTCGTTGCAGCCGATCCCCTGCTCCTCCAGCAGCGCCGCAGACCCGGGATCAACGGGGCGCCCGACGAGCGCCGCAGTGCCTGCGCTGGCGATGTCCATGTCCGATCCGGTCAACTCTCGTCGAAGCCGATATTCGATGTAAGGCGACCGGCACACGTTGCCGGTGCACACCACCAAGACCGATCCCGCTCTCATGGCTCCACAGTGTGCCAGAAGTGACCGATGTGGCATCGGTCCAACCGCGCCGCGGACACGTTTCGGGCCGGGCTCATTCTGATCCGTGCTCGCTGAGGCCAGAGACCGAGGTCGTGACGACATCGTCGTCGCTGAGCAGCCACAGCGTGTCCCCGACGATCGTTGCGTCGACCGGCCCGGTGAGGTCCTTGGTGCCCTCCACACAGGGCGCGGTGACCTTGGACCCAGGGGTCAACCGGTCGACGGAAAGGCCGCAATCCGTGCGCGCCACGACATACACGGTTTCACCGGAGGACGCCGTGCCGATCGCCACCGCGTGCTTGACGGTGCCCCGGTCATCCCACGACGCACCTTTGTCGGTGCTGCGCTCGATCGCACCGTCCTGGCACAGGACAGTGGCCTGAGAATCCGAGTTGGCCGCGACATCCAGGACTCGACCGGAGCACGGCTGCTTGAGGACCTTGTGTCCCGCGACCACCAGGGTCGAGGAGTCCGTGGCGCCGACCGACCAGACGTCCGGGTCAGAGACCTGCTCCGGGTCAGCGCTGGAGGACAGGGCATAGGCGACCGGTTTGCAGGACGAGTCGAGACCGGTGGCGATCATCTTGCCCGAGTCGAACGTCAGCCCGGAGACCGTCAGCATCGGCACCTTGACCCGAGTCCAGGTGTCGCCGGCGTCCTCGGTGTGTCCAATCGTGGCCTTCTTCGCGTCCTTGGTGCAGGTCATCGACGTCGTGACGGCGCGCCAAGCTCGGTCGTGTGACAGAGCCGCGACGATCACCTTGACGAGCTGGGCGTCCGCCGACTTGCTACTGCCTGGCGCCGCATCGGAAGTGCTGCTGGACGACCCGTCCTGGCTGGGTCCCTCCGGGCTCGCGGCCGCAACCGTCGACGGTGTCTGATGAGTGGCGTCGGCGCGTGTGGACCGCACCGCCATCCACACGAGACCGACATCGACCAACGCGAGTACGATCAGCGCGACAATCGCGGCGCTGGGTCGTCGCATGACTCACACCTATCTGGGCAGACTTCAAAGCCGCCGCACAGCGCACGGCTCCCCTACTATGCCGCAACAACAGCACCTTGAGCCACAGATGTGCCAAATCCGACATAGAGCCAACAGCGACTGCCCGCTCACTCGGCTACCAGGTTAGGGTCGAGGCTGTGAGTGACGACACATCGAAGGACCCGACCGACTCCACAACCTCGACCGATACCAGCGCCGACCAGAGCGCACGGCCCGCGCCACCGACCGACGACCTGGTCACCACGTCACACACGCTGACGGTCGGCGGTCAGGAGGTGCACTACACCGCCACCACCGGGCGCATCGTGCTCTTCGAGGAGGAACGCAAGGACGGCGTGTATGTCGGGCGCAAGGCGCGAGCGCAGGTCGGGGTCACGGCCTACACGCTCGACGACGCGGACCCGAGCACGCGTCCGGTCACGTTCGCCTTCAACGGCGGGCCGGGCTCGGCGAGCGCCTACCTGCATCTCGGGCTGCTCGGCCCGCGCCGGGTCGACATGGGCGACGCCGGCGATCTCAAGCCGCCGCCCTACGGCCTGGTCGACAACGAGGACACGCTGCTGGCCACCAGTGACCTGGTCGTGATCGATCCGGTCTCGACCGGGTTCTCCCGGGCGGTCGACGGAGAGAAGCCGGCACCGTTCCTGCGCTTCAAGGGCGACATCGAGTCGGTCGGCGAGATGGTGCGCCAGTGGACCACCTCCAACGGCCGCTGGTGCTCCCCCAAGTTCATCGCCGGGGAGTCCTACGGCACCACCCGGGCGGTCGGCCTCGCCGAGCACCTGCAGGCTCGATACGGCATGTATCTCAACGGCCTGATGCTGATCAGTTCTGTGCTCGACTTCGGCACCCTGGACTTCGAGATCCACCGCAACGACCGCGCCCACGCGCTCTACCTGCCGCACTACGCGGCCGTCGCCCACTACCACGGCAAGCACCCGGGGCGCTCGCTGCGCGAGGTGCTCGACGAGGCCGAGACGTATGCCGCACGCGACTACCCGTGGGCCCTCTCCCGCGGCAACCGTCTCACCGCGCAGGAGCGGGCGGACGTCGTCGCCACCGTCGCGCGGCTGACCGGTCTGAGCGAGGTCTACGTCGAGCGCGCAGACCTGCGCATCGAGCACTGGCGCTACTACACCGAACTGCTGCGCGACCAGGGCCTGACCGTCGGGCGGATCGACTCGCGGTTCACCGGATTCGCGGCCTCGAGGATCGCGGAGGGCATGGACCACGATCCGTCGATCGATGCGCTCGGCGGCCCGTATGCCACGGCATACAACCACTATGTGCGCACCGAACTGGGCTATGACAATCCGCTGCCGTATGACCTGACCGGCGTGGACGTGTTCAAGGACTGGAAGTTCGAGGAATTCGAGGGCAAGCCGGTCTATGTGCTCGACAAGCTTGAGCGCGCCATGCGACAGAACCCGCACCTGCGCGTGCACGTCGCCTACGGCTACTACGACGGCGCGACACCGTATTTTGCTGCCGAGGACGCCCTCGCCCATCTCAACCTGGCACAACCCCTGCGCGACCGGATCGAGCACGCCTACTACGAATCCGGGCACATGACCTATGTCCACGGCCCCAGCCGCGCACAGCAGGGAAAGGACCTGGCAGCCTTCGTGACCGCGAGCAGCCCCTCGGGCGAATGAGGGGCACGGTGTAGCGAGCCCCACCTTGCCCCACCCGGATGGTTGAGTAGCGAGCGCCCTGGCGCGAGCGTATCGAAGCCTCGCAAGACGCGCTCCGGACCGGCTTGGCAGCCCATCTTGCAGAGGTTTCGATACGTCCTCGACTGCGTCAGCGGACTACTCAACCGTCCGGGGTTGGGTCGCGCTGGGCGCTCGGCCTACTCGGTGTCGTTGCGCTCCTCGTGCTGCTCACGCCGGGCCTTCTGGCGCTCCTTCTTCTCCTTCGCGCGCCGCTCACGCCGCGCGGCGCGCATCATGGCCTTCGCAAAACGCCTACCTCCGGGCATCGGTCCTCCTCATCGCGCCGTGCGACGACATACGGGCGCCGCGTGGCAGAAGTCGAGAAATGGGCGTCCTTCTGCCCTCCACGCTAGGCGCCACGGCCGGCGGACGCCACGATGCACGTCGCGGAGATCCGAGGATTCGATGTCACGCCGTCTTGGCGAAGGCCTCCTGCAGGGCGCTGTCGATGTGTTCGTCGAGCGAGCGGTATCGGCCGTGATGATAGGCGAGCACGTCGCCGTCTCCCGACTCCTGCGCTGTCACGGTGGCGGTCAACAGCACGCTGTCACCGGTCTCGCGTACCTCGGTCACCGTCGCGCGCAACCGATCCACATAGCGATGCAGCGTCGGCAGGCCGTCGGCGTGCCAGAACCACTGACCGTCCGGCACCAAGCGCTGCGCCCGGTCACCCTCGAACCGCCTCGCCACGTGGGCCTGGTCGTCACGCAGCAGGTGCAGCGCGACGCGCCCCGAGGCGGTGATGATCCCGCGACTGCGCGCCGTGCGGCCCAGGTTGAAGGTCACCACGGGCGGTCGGGTCGAAGCCGACATCACCGACACGGTCGTGAACCCGATCGGCCGGCCGCGATGAGCACTGGTGATCACCCATGTGCTGGAGACGGCATGGTTGAAGACGCTGCGCAGATCGACGTCCTCGGGGGGAAGAATGCTCGACATCGTCACCTCCATCGGTTCTGGCATGAGCACCAGCCCAACGGGGGTGGTTGCTGCGGCGTCACGGAGCCAGATCTCTCGGCCGCTCTGGATGGGATAATTCGACGTTATACCTGAGACGTCGTCTCACCTGGTGAACGTTCACGATGTGAGACGGTCTGGTCGCTCCTCCACAGCCCTCGGCGGCTCCACGCACGGTGCGGAGGCGCTATGCCACAGGTCCGGTCGGCTCCGGTGCCGGCCGGTCCTGATACATCAGCGGGACGACGAGGACGGTCACCAGCACCACGAGCAGGATCCCCGCGGCGCCGAGGGCCAGCTCGTCCCAGGACGCACCGATCAGCGCCATCGCCCATCCGGCGCTCATGAGGGCCGGAGCGATGAACCACCACCGTCTCGACCAGGACGGGCGCACCCGCCAGGGGCACCAACCCGGTGGCCTGGACGGACCGACCACTTGGTCCCACTGGCGTTGCTCCTGAGCCGACAACACATCGGTCACCCGTTCACGCCCTACGCCACGCGCCGGTCCGCGCAGCTCCATCTTTCAGTCCACCGCACGAGCGGACCCTTGGCAAGGTTCTTGCGCAGGTGACCGTCGCAGAGCCCGCCCGGACAGCCCGGCGGTGCGTCGGCGCTGCTACCGTCCTTGGGTAACCAAGTTCTTCCGCCCAAAGGGGATGAATGTGAGCACCTCGCCCGTCAAGGTGGCCGTCACCGGCGCCGCCGGCAACATCGGCTACAGCCTGCTTTTCCGTATCGCGAGCGGCGCGATCTTCGGGCCGGAGACGCCCGTCGAGCTGCGTCTGCTCGAGATCACCCCGGCCCTGCCGGCGCTCGAGGGCGTCGTCATGGAGCTGGACGACTCCGCATTCCCGCTGCTGGCCGCGGTTCAGACCGGAGACGACGCCGAGAAGATCTTCGACGGTGTCAACGCGGCGCTCCTCGTCGGCGCGATGCCCCGCAAGGACGGTATGGACCGTGCCGACCTGCTGGAGGCCAACGGCAAGATCTTCACCGGCCAGGGTGCGGCGCTGAACAAGGTGGCCGCCGACGACGTGAAGGTGCTCGTCACCGGCAACCCCGCCAACACCAACGCGCTCATCGCGATGACCAACGCGCCCGACATCCCGGGCGAGCGGTTCAACGCCCTCACCCGCCTCGACCACAACCGCGCGAAGGGGCAGCTCGCCAAGAAGCTGGGTGTCTCGGTCTCCGACGTGAAGGGTCTCGCCATCTGGGGCAACCACGACGACTCGATGTATCCCGACCTCTACAACACCACGGTGAACGGCCGCTCCGCCGCCGAGCAGGTCGACGAGGCGTGGATCAAGGACGAATACATCCCGACCGTTGCCAAGCGCGGCGGCGCGATCATCAAGGCGCGTGGCGCATCATCCGCGGCCTCGGCCGCCAGCGCCACGATCGACCACATGCACGACTGGTGGCACGGCACGGAGGAGATCGTGTCGATGTCGGTCCCGTCGGACGGCTCGTACGACGTGCCGGAGGGCATCATCAGCTCCTTCCCGTGCCGCGTGAAGGACGGCACCTACGAGATCGTGCAGGGCCTCGAACTCAACGACTTCTCCAAGGAGCGCATCGCCGCCTCGGCAAAGCGCCTGCAGAACGAGCGAGAGCAGGTCAAGCAGCTCGGCCTGATCTGAGCAGACGATCGTGCGGGGAACTCCCCACCCGGCTCGCCGAGTAGCACGACCCCCTTGCCCGGCCGGCCGAGTAGCACGACCTCCCCGCCTGGCCGGCCGAGTAGCACGAGACGAAGTCGAGGGCGTATCGAGGCCCGGTGAGGTGACGGCGTCACCTCACCCCGCCCCGATACGCCCTCGTTTCGGTGTGTCGTGACCCGTCGGCTGCACCGGCCGCTCGGCGGCGAGCACAGTTGCGGCGACGGACGACCCGCCGCTCCGGTGCGGATCCTGCACCTCGGCATCGGCGGGTTCTCCCGCTCCCACCAGGCGTGGTACACCGAGCATGCCACCGACGCGAAGGACTGGGGCATCGCGGCGTTCACCGGCACCAGACCTGCCCTGGCCGATGCCTTGACCCGCCAGGATTGCCTCTACACCCTGGTCACTCGGGCCGCGAGCGGCGATTCGTTCGAGGTGGTGTCCAGCATCGGCGAGGCACACGCCGCCTCCGAACACGACGCCTGGCTGCGCCTGTTCGCCTCCCCCGACGTCTCGATCGTGACCGTCACGATCACCGAGGCCGGCTATGCCCGAGCCGCCGACGGAGGGCTCGACATCGCCGGCCCCATCGTCGACGAAGACCTGCGCACACTGCGGCGGGATACCCGAGGTCCGGTCCGTAGCGGCCCGATGCGTCTGGTCGCGGGCCTGCTGGCCCGACGGGAGGCCGACGCCGGCCCGATCACCGTCATCCCCTGCGACAACCTGCCCGACAATGCCGCCGCGTTATGCCGCGTCGTCGATGAGGGCCTCGCTGCGGTGGCGCCCGAGGCCACCGACTGGGTGCGCGACCACGTCGGATGGGTGACCACGATGGTCGACCGGATCACTCCCGCCACCACCGACGCCGACCGGGCACTCGTGCGCGAGCACACAGGGATCGACGATGCGGCGCCGGTCGTGACCGAACCGTTCTGCGAGTGGGTGCTGTCCGATGACTTCCGCACCGATCACCCGCACTGGCAGGCGGTCGGAGCGCGCATCGTGGATGACGTCGCGCCGTTCGAGCAGCGCAAGCTGTGGCTTCTCAACGGATCCCACACCCTTCTGGCGTATGCCGGCAGCGCACGCGGACATGCCACCGTCGCCGAGGCGATCGCGGACCCGGTCTGCCGGTCCTGGGTCGAGCAGTGGTGGGACGAGGCCACCCGCCACCTGACCCTCGACCCTCAGGAGGTGACGGCCTACCGGTCGCAGTTGCTGCAACGCTTCGGCAACCCGGCGATCCGCCACGAACTGGCGCAGATCGCCGCGGACGGCGGCCAGAAGATCCCCGTGCGGATCCTGCCGGTGCTGCGCGCCGAGTTGCGCGCCGGGCGGGTGCCGGAGGGCGCACTGCGAGTGGTGGCCGCCTGGATCGGTCACCTGCGCGGTGCGGGCGCCCCGGTGCGTGACGCATCGGCGGACACCGTGCTGCCTCTGGTCGCCGGCAATCTCCGAGCCTCGGTCGACGGCGTGCTGGCGTGGCTGGACCCGTCGCTCACCGCCGACGCTCGCGTGCGGGACGCCGTGCTGGAGAGCACCAGACAGTTCGCGGGGAGCCCGCACCGATGACCGACCGAAGGAGACAACCGTGAAGATCGACCAGGCCGAAGTGATCGTCACCAGCCCGGACCGCAATTTCGTCACCCTCAAACTCACTACCGATGACGGCGTGACCGGGCTGGGTGACGCCACCCTCAACGGGCGCGAACTGGCCGCTGCCGCGTATCTGCGAGAACACCTGGTGCCGCTGCTGATCGGGAGAGACGCGACCCGGATCGAGGACACCTGGCAGTTCCTCTACCGCAGTGGCTATTGGCGCCGTGGGCCCGTCACCATGGCCGCGATCGCCGCCGTCGACATGGCACTCTGGGACCTGAAGGGCAAGGCCGCCGGGATGCCGGTCTATCAACTTCTCGGCGGCGCGTGCCGTCGTGGCCTGATGGCCTACGGACACGCCTCGGGCAAGGAACTGCCCGAATTGTTCGACTCCATCCGCGCGCACCAAGACCTCGGCTATCGGTCCATCCGTGTGCAGACCGGCGTGCCCGGCTTGGAGTCGATCTATGGGATCGCCTCCAACAAGGGTCTGCCCGGCAACGAAGGCGTCCGCTACGACCACGAGCCGGCACAGCGCGGGGCCTTGCCGGCACAGGAGGACTGGGACACCCGTGCCTACCTGCGTCACGTGCCCACCGTCTTCGAGGCGGTGCGGGGTGAATTCGGTCCCGACCTACCACTGCTGCACGACGGGCACCACCGGATGACCCCGCTGCAGGCGGCGAGGCTCGGCAGGTCCCTCGAGCCCTACGACCTGTTCTGGCTCGAGGACTGCACACCGGCCGAGAACCAGGAGGCCTTGCGACTGGTGCGCCGGCACACCATCACACCCCTGGCCATCGGCGAGGTCTTCAACACCGCCTGGGACGTCAAGGATCTGATCCAGGAGCAACTGATCGACTACGTGCGGGCGGCGGCGACCCATTTCGGCGGGATCACTCCGCTGAGGAAGGTCATGGACTTCGCCGCGATGTATCAGATCAAGTCCGGCTTCCACGGCCCCACCGACATCTCCCCGGTCGGTTTCGCGGCACAGCTGCACGTCGGGATGGCGATCCACAACTTCGGCATCCAGGAATACATGCAGCACGGCGACAAGACCAACGCGGTGTTCAAGCAGTCGATGACCTTCACCGACGGATACCTCCACCCTGGCGATGCCCCGGGGCTCGGAGTCGAGCTCGATGTCGACGAGGCGGGGGCGTATCCCTACGAGACGGCCTACCTGCCCTACAACCGGCTCGCCGACGGCACGGTCCACGACTGGTGACGGCCGGCTCCGCTCAAAAGGCTGAGCCCAGACGAACCTCGCTGAAGATCACCACGATCGCCGCGGCGGCCGCCAGGTAGAAGAACACATCCAGCATCCGGGCTCGGATCGCGATGCCCTGCACCACGTGGGACGGCAGCATCGATCGTGCGGCCGCGGCGGCGACCAGCGCGCCGGCGACGATGTATCCGCCCACGCGGAACGACCCGAACAGCACGACCAGTAGGCCGACGACCACGCCGGTCACGACGGCCCACCAGGCGGCTCCCAGCCTCACCGGTCTCATGACGATCGAGCCGCATCCGGCCGGCCCCGTAGCGAGCCCCTCGGCCCACTACCCGGCTGGCCCCGTAGCGAGCCCCTCGGGCGAGCGTATCCAAACCTCCGAGCGTGCACTCCGGTTGGCAGCGCATGCTCACCAGGCCTCGATACGGCTCGCCCTGGGGGCTCGCCTACTCGACCAGCCGGGGTGGGCTCGCCTACTCGACCAGCCGGGGTGGGCTCGCCTACTCGACCAGCCGAAGTGGGCTCGCCTACTCGACCAGCTGGGGTGGGCTCGCCTACTCGACCGACGGGGCTGTGGAGTGCCATCAAGGAAGACGACGCTCGGCCGCTTCGACCACGTTGGTCAACAGCATCGCTCGCGTCATCGGGCCGACGCCGCCGGGATTCGGCGAGACGAAGCCGGCCACCTGCGCCACGTCCGCGGCCACGTCCCCGGCGATCTTGCCCTCGACGCGGGACACTCCGACGTCGAGCACGGCCGCCCCGGGTTTGACCATGTCTGCGGTGACCAGGCCCGGCACGCCGGCCGCCGCGACCACCACGTCGGCGCGGCGCACATGACTGGCCAGGTCGCGTGTCCCGGTGTGGCACAGCGTGGCCGTGGCGTTCTCGCTCCTGCGAGTCAGCAGCAACCCGAGCGGGCGCCCGACCGTCAGCCCGCGGCCGATGACGACCACCTCGGCCCCGCGCAGCGGCACATCGTAGCGGCGCAGCAGTTCGATGACCCCGATCGGGGTGCACGGCAGGGGCCCAGGCTCCCCCAGCACCAGCTTGCCGAGGCTGACCGGGTGCAGACCGTCGATGTCCTTGTCGGGAGCCACTCGTGACAGCAGCGCGAATTCGTCCAGGCCGGTCGGTTGCTGCACCAGGAAGCCGTCACACGCCGGGTCGGCGTTCAACTCGTCGATGACCGCCTCGACCTCGGCCTGGGTCGACGTGGCGGGCAGGTCCTTGCGGATCGACGCGACGCCGATCGACGCGCAGTCCTTGTGCTTGGCCCCGACATACCACTTCGAGCCGGGGTCGTCGCCGACGAGCACCGTGCCCAGTCCCGGTGTCACCCCCGCGGCCTTCAGCGCCGCGACGCGCTCGCGCAGCTCGTCCTTGATCGTCGCCAACGTGGCCTTGCCGTCCAGAATGGTTGCCGTCACGGGGCACATCATTCCATGTGCCGAGCGGGCGTATCCTCGGCCCGATGCGCCCTCATCGGTCTCACGCGAGAGATTCGAACATCGTGCCCATCCGGTTCACGTATCCGGAGCAGCCACACCCGGTGAGCCCGCCTATGACTGACTGAGGTTTTTGTCAGCCCATGAATCTGCAACAATAACCCTGTTTGCTTGAGTAGCTTGTTCTATTTTTGCGGAGGCAGCCCGCGAGGCGCATGAACCTGGCGGCATAGACGAGGGAGCGCGTTGGTGGAGGAGCCACGGGAGCACGTCGGGTCACGTCTGCCACCCGAACGGCGCGAGATGCTCGTCCAACTCGCCTGGATAGGCGCGGACGCGGCCATCCTGGTGGCCGCAACATTCATCTCGGCGTGGGTCCGCTACGACCTCGTCCTGAACGATATCCGCTTTGCTGTCGTCTCGCGATTTGCACTGTGTGCCGCAGTCGTCTTCGTTCTCTTGGCAGTCTTCGTCGGACCCTACCGAGTACCTCATCTGCGCGGTTCCTTCGAGGAGACCACCGCCGTTGGACGAGCCGCGTTGACGACGGCCGGCGTTCTGTTGGTACTCGTCCTTCTGACTCCGTGGTTCCCGTCCGTCCCGCGCAGTCTCCCCCTGCTGGCTCCGGTGCTCGGCCTGACTGGCATGTATACCCTGCGATTCGTCGTCCGGTCCTACCGCTGGGGCCGTCGGGCGACAGCAGGCACGGGCAAGCGCAAGGTCGTCATCCTCGGCGCCGGGACCGCAGGACGCCGCCTGATCCGCGCGCTCCACCAGGACCCTGCCACCTCGTATGTGCCCGTCGCACTCCTAGACGACGACCCGCGCAAACGCCGGCTGACCATCGACGGACTCCACGTATCGGGCACGAGACAGCAGATCGCCGAGATCGCCCGGCGCCGCGACGCGGGCACCCTCGTGATCGCCATCCCGTCCGCCGACTCGACCCTCCTTCGCGAGCTACGCGAGATCGCGACGGCGGCGGGCCTCTCGGTCCTCATCCTGCCCAAGGTCGACGACCTCATCCATGGAGGCCGCCCTCAGGCCAACGACCTGCGCGAAATCAACCTCGAAGACCTCCTCGGCCGCCACAAAGTCGAGCTCGACGACACGGCAATCTCCCGCTCCCTGCATGGCAAGACCGTCCTGGTCACGGGGGCCGGGGGATCCATCGGCTCCGAGCTCGCTCGCCAGATCTCCCGCTACGACCCCAAGAAGCTCGTCCTGCTCGACCGCGACGAATCCGCCCTCCACGCCGTCCAAATGAGCCTGACCGGCCGCGCCCTGCTCGACGACGGCACCCTGGCCCTGGTCAACATCCGCGACCTGGACGCCCTGCTCGCGGTATTCCGTCGTGAACAGCCGGACATCGTCTTCCACGCCGCCGCGCTCAAGCACCTGACCCTGCTCGAGCAATTCCCCGCAGAGGGCTGGAAGACCAACGTTCTCGGCACCCTGAATGTGCTGCGCGCCGCCGACGCGACCGGCGTCGACACCATCGTCAACGTCTCTACCGACAAGGCGGCCAATCCCACCTGCGTCCTCGGCTACACCAAGCGTCTGGCCGAACGCCTCACCGCCGCCTTCGCCACCCGCAGCACCGGCCGATACGTCAGCGTCCGCTTCGGCAACGTCCTCGGCTCTCGCGGATCGGTCATCGAGGCCTTCACTGCACAGATCCAGCGCGGCGGACCCCTGACCGTCACCCATCCCGAGGTCGAGCGCTACTTCATGCTCATCCCCGAAGCCAGCCAACTTGTCCTGCAGGCCTCCGCCATCGGCCAAGACGGCGACGTCATGGTGCTCGACATGGGTAGCCCCGTCAAAATCGCCGACCTCGCCCACGACCTCATCGACTTCTCCGGTCGCGACGACATCGACATCGTCTACACGGGGCTACGCCCCGGAGAGAAACTCTCCGAAGTACTCTTCTACCCCGGCGACGACATCCAGCGCTCCTCCCACCCCATGGTCAACCGCGTCGGCGTGCCCAGCATCGCGCCGGAGTCTGTGCAATCCGTCAGGGCCGACGACACCGACGTGCTGCTCGACTGGATGCGCACGCAATCGATGATCACTGCGGCGCCGAGCGATGAGCCCCAGCCGGACGAGGTGACGACATCCGAGCACCCATCGCGCATCTTCGACCGATACAGCTCCTTCTAGCGCGCCCTCCGGCCCCGAGGATCCGAGAAAGGCAGGCCTCCGCATGACTTCGAGCGTGCATCACATGCTCAGCAACATCGACCTGTTTGCGTCACTTGATCATGAGACGATTTCCTGGCTCGCGGAGTCAGGCGTGACGATCCGTACTCGACCCGGAGCCTCGATCATCCGACAAGGCGACCTCGACACGGGTCTTCGCGCCATCTTGTCCGGCAGCGCATCGGTCCGTATCGATGGCAACGACCGCGGCATCATCGGACCGGGGGACTGTGTCGGAGAGGTCTCTCTGATCGACAATCAGCCACCCTCAGCCAGTCTCGCTGCAGGACCGGATGGCGCGACCACGTTCGCGTTGTCAGCGACGGCATTCGAGTCACTGCTCGATCGCGACCCACAGATCACTCGCACACTTCTCAAGAATCTATGCGCACAACTCCGCCGGGCCGAGACGAAAGCAGACGGGTAACCGCACCGACCCGGGCTATGCCCATGGGCCAAGTTCTGCCCATGTCAGGGACAAATCTGTATCTTGCCAGAATGCGTTCCCAACGAACCAATGCGAAGATCCAGTAGTTAGCCGGCCTCGCTCACTTGGAGCCTTTCGACCATCACTTGCTCGAGGAATGGCATACGCTCAACGAGTGGGTTGTAGAACGCAACCCCGGCCCGGACCGAAATACGTCAGATAGTCGAATAGCATCCGGGCTTCAAAGGTCGCTCGTCGCCGCGCATTCGGACCGCGGTCGCTCGAGCCACGGCCACGTCAGGCAAGCCCCCAGCACGATGAGCAGCGGTCCGGCGATCATCAACCCTCCTGGAGGGATCGCCGTGCCGGAGTCATTGCTGAAGAAGCCGAGCAGCCAGCACACCGTCGCGGCCGCGAGGCCGTGCCCGAGGAAGGTGACCCGCTCCAGCAGCGGTCGCACCGGTGCCGCAATGCGCAGGTCGGGGCGCACCAGCACGGCGATCGCGTAGGCCAGCAGGAAGGGCACCAGCATCGTGCCCACGCTGGAGGTCAGCATGTGCCAGTTGATCTCCCAGATCTTCACCAGGCCGCCGAAGTTGCCGTGGTTGCGCACCTGAGAGACGAAGTCGCCCAGGTGTGTGCGATGCCCGGGGCCGCGTAGATAGTCGAGGACCGCCACCCCGCCGACGAAGACGACCGCTGCGGACCCGATGGCCGCGATGCGGCGCCAGGTGAGGCTGATCCCGGCCGCGTTGAGTGCCAGATAGGCGAAGGCCGGGATCATCGCGAGCGGTCCGCCGCCGTCCGCTCCCCACTGCGGGTATCCGTCGATCAGCACGACGAATCCGCCCAGGATGATCACGGTCAGTGCCGCCAGGCGTCGATGGTGCTGTTCGATGAGTTTGCCCGCCAAGGTCGCCGCGATGATGATCGAGGCGGTCGACAACACCGTGTATCCCATGTTGCCGTTGCCGTAGAAGCGTCCTCCGTAGACCGGTTGCAGGCCGATCATCGACACGAACTGCAGCCGCGACCCGTGCACGATGTCGAGGCACAGGACCAGCACGGTGATGCCGGCCAGGAACAGCATCGGGCCGCGCTTCCAGCGCCGCCACGGGCCCAGCAGCGCCGCGGCCGTCAGGATGGCCGCGCACGCGGTGATCAGGCCCCCCAGCGCCCACCGAGGGTGGTCGGACAGCCACCACGGCAGCACGTTGGGGATGAAGGTCGACACCGGCAACGCGGCCGCCATGCCGCCGGTGACGGCGAACGCGGCCTGCCGTAGCCGGCCGGCTGCCAGCCCGCGCCGATGGCGCCGCCACCACCCCAGCAGGCAGCCGAGCAGCGCCAGGCCGATGCCGGTGTAGTAGGACGCGAAGAACGTGGTGACGAAGGCGTGCTCCTCGGTGAGGAGCTTGGTGATCGAGGCGGCCTTGGTCATCGGGGAGGTCGGATTGCCCGTAGGCTGCACGACCGGCACCCGTCCTTCGGGCAGGTGGGGCGCCTTGTCCCCCATTCTGGCCAGCACCAGGGCCGACAGATCCGTCAGTTGCAGGACACCGGGCTGGCGGGTCGCCGTCGAGGTGAGTCGCCCGTGGGGCACACCCGGCCCGGCGATGACCACCGTGTGCAGGCGCTCCGGCATGCTGTCGTCGGCCATGCCCGCCACGACGAGCGTCGCATTCTGGGGGAGCTTCTGCTCCAGATCGGCGATGTAGTCGTCGTCATACTCATGCAGCGAGATGAACGTCACCGGGCACGTCGTCAGGTCGGGGTTCTCGGCGGTCGGCGAGAAATGCTTGACCACACCCTTGCGTGTCGCGGCGCCCACCGCGGCATAGACACGGTTGGCACTGATGCACTGCCCGATCTCCTGCATCGAGCTTCCGAGCCGCCCCGCGTCGGCCCGCACGGACCGGTGCAACGACAGGTCGCGCCACAGCCACCACCGCAGGAAGTAGGTGCCGCTGTCGATCGTGACGGGTCTCGTGGCGCCCGGACACTCAGAAGTCCGCTTGCCGTGCGTCTCGTGCACCCGCACTCCCATCGACGTGCGGGCGCTCGCGGACAGCGTGAGCCAGGACTGGCTCGAACAACTGTGTGCCGACAACCCCCGCGTCGACATGGCCCCCGACGCACCGCGCTTGCCCAGATCCCACAATGCGGGATCCTTCGAGGGCGACACGTCGGTCCACGCCAGGCGCGGCACGCCGACGAGCACGAGCGGGCCCGGCTGGCTGATGGGCTCCACCGGCGGGCGGCGCGTCGCCCAGGACACGGCATACGACAGGCCGATGAATCCGGCGACGGCGAGAGCCACGAGCGCCAGCCATCGTCGAGTCACCGCACAATGGTTACAGATGCGCAGCGGCCACGATCCTCGGGCCGGTGCGGCATGCTTGCCTACATGGCGCCGGCTTCCGCGCGGTGATTCCGGTCACCCCGCGGCCGCGCAAGTACCAGGTGGCCCACATATCCCTGCACAATGGTCCTAGACGCCTCCCGGCCGTGCACTTCCGGTGGGCACAACACAGGTTGCCGAGATCCGTCCGAAAGGTCAGCAGTGCCATTCACGTCGTTGGTCGATCGGCTCGCAGAGAGCAGATCACATCAGCGCATGTTCCAGGAGGAGGTGCGGTGGGTCATCCACAGCACCTTGGCGCTCGTTGCCGTCCTCATCGCCTTGTTCGAAGTGCGGCCCTGGTTCGCCGTGCTCTGCGCGGCACCGACCTGGCTGCTCGAGGGGGCCCCTATCCTCGGCGCACTCACCCTCAAGGGGCACAAGCCCCCGGTGATGCGCGCCCAGCCGGCACGGCTGCTGCTGGCCCTCACCCCGGCCGCGGCGCTGCTGGGCACCTATCACGAGCACACCGGGATGGCTCCTCTGGTCCTCACCGCGCTGCTCCCCCTCGTCGAGCCGGCACTCTCCCGTGTCGTGCGGACCCGCTCGGCCGGATGCCGGAACCTGCCCGGCATCGGCGGGCAGCGACGGCCCCCGTTGCGGGTGACCTACGTCCTGACGGCCACCCACCTGGCGGTCACCGCGGGGCTGGTCGCCGTCGCGACCGGCACCACCTCGATCGTCTGTCTGATCTTCGCGCTGGTGTCGATCGCCTTGACGCTGATCGCCTTCGGGGACGCCACCCGCTCCTCCGTGACCGTCGCTGCAGAGAAGGCCCGTGTGGCCGAGGCGATCGCCGAGTATCAGCCGCAGTTCGTCCTCTATTACAGCGCTCCGCGCGGGTCGGAATACCAGGTCGGGATGTGGCTGCCCTATCTGGAGCGGACCGGACGGCGTTTCATCGTGGTCATGCGCGGCTCGAGGGGACTGGACAAGATCGCCGACATGACCGAGGCGCCGGTCGTCGTGCGATCCACGATCCGCTCCCTCGACGACGCCGTGCCCCCGAGCCTGACCACGGCGTTCTACGTCAACAACGGCAAGGACAACTCCCACTTCGTGCGCTACACCCACCTGACCCACGTGCAGTTGCTGCACGGGGAGAGCGACAAGGCCGCCAGCGCCAGCCCGGTCACGGCGATGTTCGACAAGATCTTCGTCGCGGGCCAGGCGGGGATCGACCGCTACGCCGCACACGGAGTCCACATCCTGCGGGAGAAGTTCGCGATCGTCGGCCGCCCCCAGGTCGAGGGCGTCGCACCCGCCCGGCCCGGCGCACACGTCGACAGCGTGCTGTATGCACCGACCTGGCAGGGATACCAGGCCGAGACCAACTACACGTCCCTGGACCTCGGGCCACAGATGATTCGCGCCGTACTCGATCGCGGGCGGCGTGTGGTCTTCCGGCCGCACCCGTTCAGCTACCGGGACCCGGACTATGCCGCACTGATCGCCGAGATCCACGCGATGCTGGCGGAGGACCGGCGGCGGACCGGCCGGGAACACCTGTGGGGTGAGACCGCCGAGAGCGAGATGACGCTCTTCGACTGCTTCAACGACGCCGACGCCCTGATCTCCGACGTCTCGAGCGTGATCCCGGACTTCCTCTTCTCGTCCAAGCCCTTCGCCATCGTCTCGGCCGCCGGAGCACCTGCTCCGGCGTTCGAAGCGGAGTTCCCGATCGCCGGGGCCGGATACGTCATCGAGTTCGATCTGGGAAACCTCGACGCGGCGCTCGAGGGGCTCCTCGAGACCGACCCGCTGGCCGAGGCCAGGACCCGCATCCGGGAGCGCTACCTGGGTCCGTTCCCGGCCGCGACCTATGCCGACGCCTTCCTGCACACGGCACGCGACCTCATCGACTCCCCCAAACGGCAACACGGCCCGACCGACCAGGACCACGCCGTCGACGCCGGCTGAGCACTCTGGGCACCGTCCGTGTCCCGTTGCGCCTCGTGAGCACGGCTTTCCAGGCCGACTTGGCAGCGCATGCTCGCCGGGCCTCGCTCCCCCGCGCGCTTCGCTCCATGCGGGAGGAGCTCCCATTGCTCGCGCTGGGCGCTCGGCCTACTGGCAGGAAAGCCAGCCGCCATACCGAAGACCCACCACGGCCGATTGAGCCGTCGAGACGCAGTCGAGACGTGTCGAAATCACCGAACACACCCTGCCGATCCAGTCGACGGTGGCCCTTACGAGGTTTCGATACGCCCTCGACTGCGTCAGCGGGCTACTCAACCATCCGGGTGGGGCAAGGGGACTCGCTACGAGGCCATCCGGGTTGGTTTCGATACGCTCGCGCCAGGCCGCTCGCTACTCAACCATCCGGGTGGGGTGAGGCGGCTCGGCTGACTCAACCATCCGGGTGGGGTAAGGGGCGCTCGCTACTGACCAGCCGTATCTCGGTCAGAGCCTCGGCGGCAGCGGGACGTCAGTGCCCGGACGTGTCCTTCGGCACCTTGCCGACCGCCTTGCCGACCCGCCGCGCCCCGGTCCGCACGAACGCGCGCCCCAACAACGCGTAGCGATACCAGGTCGGCCGCTTCCCCTTCGGCTGCGTCTTCAGGATGTAGTTGACCCGCACCCACTCCGATGACCGCGCCAGGCTGATCGCCATGGACCGCGTGTGCGGACGGAAGCTCTCCCCCGCCTTGAGGCGCTTGAGGTCGGCCCGCGTGATGCCCGGGGCGAACTCCTGCTCTCGAGAACCCACCCCGACGGCATCCTGCAGTGGGGCGAGGTTGCGCACGAACACCGATGCCTTCGGATGGCGGGCGTAGTACTGCAATCCGAATCGGAAGATCTGCCGGTCGGCGAGCTCTCGATCGTGCATCTCCAGTGCTGCGTAGCGATGCGCAAATTCAGGTAGCCACCGTTCGAGGGCCGACTGGAGCTCCGTGTCGTAGGCTCGCGGCTCGGTGATCGGCTGGATCACGCCGTGGGCCTCACGATAGCCCTGCACCGTGCCGTGCGGGTGATTCGCGAAGATGGCTTCGATGAAGAGCATGGACTGCATGTTCGAGGTGAACCGGTGCCGCACCGCATGCCCTTCCGTCGGACGAACGGCTCGCGCGTAGTACACCGGTGTGTCGATCGGGTGGCCGGCCGCATCGGCCATCAACCTCGTCAGGCACGTCTGGGTGTAACCGCTGCCCCAGTACTCGACGATCCCGAAATCCTCATCCAATTCGACTTCCTGGCGAAGGTATCGAACGACGAGTTCACGCTCCTTCGCTGCCTCGCGCAGAAGGTGAGCACGGAATTCGAGTGACCCGGACAAGGCCGAGATCAACGTGTCCCGCACACCAGAATCGAACAGGTCGTCGTCCGTCAGATCGGAGAACTCCGGGAACATCTCGGCGAACGTGCTCTGCGTCATCCGTGCCTGCCGCAACAGCGCGTCGACACTGTGCACGTTGAAGAAGTCTCCGTGCGGCTCGAACAGATCCTCATCGAGGTCGTCGACCTGTGAAGCGCTGCGCCAGGCGAGCCTGGAGCCATAAAGGTAATGCGTTCGAAGACTCAGGCCGTACTCGGCGATCAGGACGTCGGCGATTCGTTTCAGGTGATAGCCGTCACGCGACACGAAATACAGCGTCCGGTAGCCGCGCCGCACGGCGTCGTGCACCGCCCAATCGACATAGGGCACCATGTAGCTACCAACATGGACGAAGGCGAACTCGTCGCGTTTCGTGCGCTCTTCCTCACTGCGGAAGTCATGCAACATTCCCGCATACAGGTGCCCGTCGAAGGAGTTGAGGCTCGCCGTGATCTGTCGTTCCAGTTTGTTCAGCGTGGTCCGTGGAATCTGATCAACGGTGATCCCCATGGCCTCGGCCTGTTTGACGTCTCCCCACGGCGCATCCCCGTGATGGACCCACTCGGCGAAGTCATAGCCGATCTCCCGATACGCCTTCAAGTACAGCGACTTCGTCGCCTTCTGTTCTCTCGTGTCCGAAGAGAGATAGAGAGGCAACGTGGTCAAAAACGGGTCGGCCTTCTCCAGCAACGACGTGACGACGTCGCGCGGTAGGTACATATCGCTGATCAGGCAGACCGTATCCCCGCCACCTTGGATCTCACGGATCTGCTCGATCGCTTCGTGGTCGGGTGTGACGCTGAGCAGCTCCCCCTCGATTTCCCAGGCCTTCAGCGCATCCGACAATTCGTCCGTCAAGCCGTAGATATCGGCAATATGCCGATGAATCTCGTCAAAGGTGATCTCGAGGGTTCTGGAACGCACCAATGCCGGCTGCCGCTTCCTCCTGTCCCGCTCGGACGCCTCGGCTTGTTGTCTTGCCTCCGGGTACCGCTCCAGCAGATACGACGGGAAGTCGAGGTCGCTGTCCTTCATCTGTTGACGTACGTATTGGAATACCGATGCCGGGGAGACGCCGCGGCGATGAATCACGGTGTCGAAAACGTCGAACGTATGCAGTGTCGACAGCGGAAGGTCGCGGATCTCGTATTCCAGCGCCCGATCGACGATCGTTGCGAGGCTCCCCTTGGCCGAGTATCCCCAGAACATCTCGTCGAGCTCGGCCAGGCGAGCATCTTCGACGCGGTTGTCGCCACCCAGGGCCACCATCAGATCATCGAATGAGCGAGCCACCGTGCCGCAGGACAGCTCGAGGTAGTCGAAGCCTTCGGCCACGACATCGTTGCCGTCCTCGCCGTAGTCGAAGATGTAGCGGACGAAGTCCTTGACTCCGGCGGCCAGCAGGTCGTACATGATCGACGAGTAGTCCATCACACCCACGTCGATGCGCGGGAAGATCTCGTAGACGTCCTCGGTGTTGTCCCAGAACATCAGGTGGCGGCGGTCACCGAACGTCTCACGCAACTGCCGGAAGTAGCGATCCTGGGTCATGTGAGGGTGCATCTTGAGGATCAGCAGCGTGTTCGTCTCTTCGAGCCGCTGGACCAAGCGCTCCATGTCCGGGAAGGCGCGCCGCAGGAAGTCCGGCGTGGACACCCGCCGCGGGGTCGGTGCATAGAGGGCGACCGTGGTGTCGGCCGGAAGTCCGCGGCGCCCCAGCACGTCGTGATCGAAGGTCGAATACCCGCCGATCTCCTTGGGGTAGACGTTCTGGGGATACCCACCGCGGACGACGCTCTCCTCGTCCAGACCGAGCTGGCGCCGGAAGTTCTTCTCCATCATGTCCGACGTGGCCAAGAAGAGCTGATTGTTGCGATAGAGACGGTTGTGGCGGATGTACTTCTTGGCGATGCGCTCCTCGAGATACCCAGCGTTCATCGCCCGCTCGACGCCCTTGACGCCGACGCCGTGCCACAGGTTGAGGAAGACCGCGCCACGCAGGTTGTCGGGGATCTGCTCCTTGACCTGATTGACGACATACACCCCGGTCTTGGCCTGGATGCGGCTGACGCGTGGGTCTTTGAACGTGTAGGCCTTGTAGCCGAGACCGCGCACGTAGCGGGCCGTCTCCTCCGTCTCACACAGCCAGTACGCGGTGATGTCCGGCCGGAACTTCGTCACGTAGACGAACAGCCACTTCGGGTTGCCGGCGAACGTATCGCCGCTGTTGAACATCCAGACGCTTTTGCTGCGTCGTGCCATCTCAGGTCTCCTCCCGGTGACCGACGGGCACTTCACGGCGCACCCGCTGGATCGTCACCATCAATCAGAGTCGAACGACGAGGTTCTCGCTGTCGACGAATCGACCGACCGGGCTGGTCAGCATGTCGATCGCGCCGGCGACGTCCTCGGGTTGCATGATCGTCGTGGGATCCTCGTCGGGAGCCAGCTTGCGCCGCAACGCCGTCGCACAACGCCCCGGCGAGATCGTGACGACCCGAGTGCCGTAGATCGCCAGCTCCTCCTTCATCACCTGACTCATCGCGATGAGACCGGCCTTGGAGCTGGAGTAGGTCAGCCAGCCGGAACGTCCGTTGATGCCGGCCGTCGAGGCGACGTTGACGATGTAGCCGAACTGGTTGCCCGCGTGCAGGAGTGACTGCACGATGAGGAACGGCGCATACAGGTTGACCCCGATCGTCCGCTCGAAGTCGGAGAAGTCGATCTCGTGGATCGGCTCGGGCGCGGTGTATCCGGCGTTGTTGAGCAGCAGGTCGACCTTGCCGTGGACCTCCATGATCTTGGTCATGAGCGGTCCGATGGCGTCGCGGTCGTAGAGGTCGATCTCGTAGAAGGCGGCCGTCTTGCCGTGGGGGTTGTTCTTCTCAAGATAATCCTTGGTCTCGGTGAAATCGGGCGACTCACGGGCCAGCAGGATGAAGTCGGTGACGTCGTTGTCCGCGGCCCAGAAGCGCTCCAGCGTGGCGCGGCCGATGCCCTTGGATGCCCCGGTGATCATGAAGCTCTTAGTCATCTTCGTCATCTCCCGCCAGCAGGTACCCGGCCAGCCGCACGTCGGTCTTGGTCGTGATCTTGAAGTTGCGGTCCGTGCCCGGGATGAACCGGACGTCCTCCCCTGCCACCGCACACAGCGTCGCGTCCTCGGTGAAGGTGACACCCTCCGAGTCGGCGTAGGCGTGCCCTCTGATCAGCACCGACTTGCGGAACTTCTGTGGCAACTGGACGTTGCGCAGCTTCGCACGGTCGAGCGAACCGGTGACCTTGCGGCTCTCCGGGTCGACGGGCGCGACGGTGAACGGGATCTCCAGCATGTAGCTGACGTTTTCGTCCTCGGCCTTGATCAGGGCCTCGAAGTCGTCACGGGTGACCAGCGGACGGGCCGTCTCGTGAACGATGACGTGGTCGTTGCTGCAGTGCTCCAGCATCTTGCGCACGGAGCTGTGCCGGGTCTCACCGCCGGGGACATACGTGATCGGGGTCTTGATGGCGTAGTCCGCGACGACCTTCTCGATCGCCTCGCGCCAGCCCTCGGGGTAGTTGAGGACGATCTGGTCGATCTCGGCGATGTCGTCGACGGCCACCAAGGGGTAGATCATCGCCGGGATGTGATTGACGCGGATGAGCTGCTTGGGCTGCCCCGCGGCAACCCGTGTGCCCACCCCGCCATTGAGCAGGGCAAGTGTGTACATGTCTGGCACCCTATCTTTCGCTTCGTCGTCACCCAACGTCATGAGCGTGTGTCGCCCAGCACGCGCCTCACGGCAGCGACGAACGATTCCGCGCTGTCCGCGTGGTCCCCGAGATAATAGTTGCGCAACTCACGCCGCTGGTGCGCGAGCGGATCGGCGCGCAACATCGTATCCAGCCCGCCGGCGAGGCCGTCCGCCAGGTCGAGCAGGTACGCCGCCCGCAACACCGGATACACGTCCGGGTCGGCCGCCTGCCCGGTGCCGGTGTTCCGCAGGTCGACGACGGCGAAGGGCTTGCCCGATTGGAGGTAGTCGGACGCCACGCTGGACACGTCGGTGACCAGAGCGTCGGACCGGTTGAACCATTCCGTGATCGGCCCGGTCGCCTCGTCGCTGGTCACGTGCGCGCACTCCGAGGTCGAGGCGGCGGTGAGCATCGCGTCGACCGCGGCGATCCGGCGAGCCGAGTCGCGATGCCGACGCGAGATCGGGTGGGGGCGGAAGATCACCCGCACCCCCCGGTCCAGCAGGCACCGGACGATCCGCTCGCCCTCGTCGAGCGAGCTGAAGTTCATGTTGCGCACGCCACCGCGCCAGGTCGGCGCATAGAGCACGGTGCTGCGGCCCGCCGTCGAGTCGCCATGACGCTGCGCGATATCGGCCACCTGCGGGCGGCCCACGTGGACGAACTTCTCGGCCGGAACCACGACGCCGTGCTGCGCGAAGCGGTCGACCGCAGCCTGCCCCGCCACGAAGATCCGATCAAAGGCCGCGATCATCGGGTGGAAGCTGGACGGCTTGTCCGAGTCCCCGTGGTTGAGATGCACGTGAGTGCGGTCGAGATAGCGGATCCCGTCGACGGTCTTGCTCTCCGTATTGACGTAGAAGACCGCGCGCACGCTGGGGGCCATGCAATCGTCCAACCCCGCCAGACGTTCACTCACCACGAGCGGCGCCGAGGTGAGGCCGGCCGCCCGTGCGAGCATCTTGGTGTCCCTCGCGAGGATCGCGAACGGGACGCCGACCCGCTCCAGATAGGGCAGCCACATCCGCACCTGGTAGTCCTGCTCGACCGGTCCGCTGAAGTAGACGAAGAAGCGCGGTGCGTAGGCGGTGAGCGCCTCGGTGACCTCTCGGTTCACCGTGCCGTGTCGCCGGTCCCAGACCGCGGTCCGCAGCCGGACGGCGCTCCACGCCAGGGCGGCCACGACGAGCACGAGCACGGCGATGCGGGCCGCGACGGGTGGGCGTCCGAAGCCGCCCACCACGAGCAGGACGGCGAGCAGCGCGCCGGCGCCCCACACGGCATACGTGAACGGGCCGGGCAGGCGAGGCCGCACGTCGTCGGTGACGCCGGGCAGCTGGACGGCACGCACCGGCGTCACCAGACGTGACTGCAAGGGCTCGTCGACGAGCCCGGCGACCACGGCACACATCGCGGCCGTGACGAGCCATGCGTCGGCGCGATCGTGGTCCGCCAACGCACACGTCGGCACAAGGATCGCCACCACGCCCAAGGTGTCCATGACCGGGCCCGGGCGGGCCCGGCTCACGAGCGCAAGCCCGGCAAGGAGGACCAGCAGCAGGACCCCGACGACCGGCCCGGGTCCGGGCCAGGCCGCGAACATGACGGTGACGGCCGCCACGACGACCAACACCACGACGCTCATCGCCGATCCGGCGATCCGGTGCACCCCGCTCACGAACTCTCGGCCCTGACGCGTGGGGAGGCGAGGATCGCCATGAAATGCCCGGCCACCACGACCCACACGGCGACCGCCAGCACCCAGACCGCGATCCGGAACACCTGGGTCATGTCACCGGCCGCGAGCCCGACGATCGCCAGGACGAGGGCGAGGATCCCCAGCTCGACCGAGTGGAAGATCCGGTGGAACGGCAGCAGCCGGAAGACGCTTCGCAGCATGCCGACCACCGATCCGCGCGGCACGGCCTTCGCCTCCGCGGTGTCCGGCAGCCGACCGACCCCGCTGAGCGACCGCGCGACATGCACCATGTCGTTGAGTGCCTTGTTGAGAAGGATCCCGGACATGAGGATCGCCCCGAGGCACGCATACTTCCATCCGTCGGCGGCGCTCGGGTCGCCTCCGACCACGCCGGCGGCGCGCACTCCGAACGCCAGGCCGATGAACCCCTCCGTCGTGTAGTGCGCGACTCGATCGAGGAAGATCCCGGCGGGGCTGGATCGCCCTCGCCACCTGGCCAGTTCACCGTCGACGCAGTCGAGATACATCTGCAGCTGCCCGAAGAACACGGCCAGCAACGGTCCCCAGATGCCGGGGATCAGCAGCGACAACCCGATGCACCAGCCGGACAGGATCATCAGCCCGGTGACTCCGTTGGGCGTCATCGGAGTCGGCACGAACACCCGCGTCGTGTAGAGCGAGATGTGCCGCAGGTATTCGCCGGACCAGTGCTCGGCGTTCTTGCGACCGCGCACGGTCGGAGGCTGGCAGACCGCACGCAACTCACCGAGGGTGGGCCGGCGGTGCTGGTCGTTCACGTCGGGCGCCTCCAGATCCTTCGGCGGCTGCCGCGCGTCCTCCTGCTGCGTCCGCCCTCTCGATGTCGGCCGTGTCCGTGCGATCAGGGCCACGCCACTATAACGAGTGGGGACGTGCGGGCCGACCTGGACACGCGCGCGTCGGCATCCGGCACCCTGAGGTCGCTCGACCGTCACGCCGATCAGCCGGCCCACACGACCCTCGGGTCATCGCCAGTGATGGTTCGTGCGGCTGGACGGGCGGATGTAGACTAGTCAGTCTACAGCGGGCTAGGGTGTAGACATGTCCGACACGACCACGATCCGCATCAGCCGGACCACCCATCATGAACTGCGAAGGCTTGCCGACGAACGGCACCAAACAGTCGCCGACACGGTCGCCCGGGCCGTTCGGCTGTTGCTCCAGGACGACATCGGCCACGACCTTGCTGCGCCGTTGACCGACGAGGAAACCTCCTGGCTCGATGCTGACGCCGGGTGACGTCGTCGAACTCGATCTCGGCACACCATCCGGTTCGGAGGCCGGACTGGTGCGGCCGGCTGTCGTCGTGACTGCAGCCAGGATCCTGCGTGACGGCCCGAACGTGGTGCAGGTCGTCCCCCTGACCCGGACGCTTCGAGACAGCGGCGCCGAAGTGGAGATCGACCCGGACGATCGGAACGGACTCCGGGCACCTTCCGCTACTCAATGCCAGCACGTGCGGGCAGTAGCCGTCGGCAGGATCACAGCGCACACCGGCAACGTCGGTCCCGTGGTGCTCCAGCAGATCCGGAACATCCTGGCGGCCATGTTCGATCTTTGAGCGCGAAGGAAGCCCCTCCGGCCGCAAGGCGTTTGGGTGACAGGCCGTGACGTATGAGGCACGCTCCGACACCCAATGCGGCTCGAGCCGGGGCCGGATCAGACGACGGGCGGGCGGCCGGCCTTGGTCATGCGGGCGATGGTCGACCAGCTCAGCTTGCCGCGCGTCTCCCCCGCCGCCCACGGATCGGCCGTCCACCCCTGCAGCCACCCGGCGAACCACGGGCGCAGGGTCTGCGGGGCGCGGCGGGAACGGATGACCTGCACCAGAGTCCAGGTCGCGACATACGCCCAGCTGACCGGCCAGTGCAGGTTGCGGCGGGCCAACCAGACGCGGTTGCGGGCGTTCTTGGTGAAGTAGTCGTCGTGCCGGCGCTGGTCGAAGATCGGGTGCCCCGCGCGTAGGTCTCCACAGTAGGCCGTGCGGTGCCCCGTGTCCCAGACGCGCCAGGCGAGCTCGATGCCCTCATGGGCGTAGAAGAACGTCCCCGGCCAGCCGCCGGTCGCGTCATACACGTCGCGGCGCACGACGACCGCCATCTCCACCACGGAGAACGCATTGGACGAATGGGTCGGATCGCCCTTGCGCAATCGAGGGATCCACCGATCCAGACCGTCGGGCGAGTCCGGGTCCTCGATGCGCGGCTGGATCATCCCCAGGCTCGGATCCTCGCGGAAGGCGGCCGCACACCGCGCGAGGAAGTCGCCGTCCGGCAGCCACGCGTCGTCGTCGAGGAAGAACAGGTAGTCGCCGCTCACGTGCGGCACGCCCGCGTTGCGACCGGCCGGGATGCCGAGGTTTTCGTCGAGCTCGAGCGTCTGCATGCCCTCGGGTATGCCGGTCGGGCGCCACCCGTTGCCGACGACGATCGTGTCGAGAGTCACGTCACGCTGGGCCTGCAGCGACTCGAGGCCGCGGCGCAACTCCTCCGGGCGAGTGCCCTGGGTGAGCACGACGACGCCGAACGTGGGCGTGATCATGCCTTCTCCGGGAGGTTGGCGATGTCGATCGGCGGGAGATCCTCGGCAGGATCGAATCCGAACACCCTCCCGTAGAAATACTCCTCGGCCTGCACCGCGGCGATGTTGTGCTCGGCCCGACGGAAGCCGTGCCCCTCCCCCTCGAACGTGAGCAGACCGACCGGCAGACCCTTGGCGCGGACGGCCGCCTCCATGTCGTAGGCCTGATTCGGCGGCACGACCTCGTCGTCGAGCCCCTGCAACAGGATCATCGGAGCACTCAACCGATCGACGTGGTGCACCGGTGAGCGGTCCCGATACGTCTGCGCCTCCTGCGGATACGGACCGATCAGGCCGTCCGTGTAGCGGGACTCGAACTTGTGGGTGTCTCGAGCGAGAGTCTCCAGGTCGCCGATCCCGAAGTAGGAGGCACCGGCGGTGAACGCGTCGCTGAACGCGAGCGCGGCCAGGGTGAGATAGCCGCCGGCGCTGCCACCGCGGATCGCCAGTCGAGCGCCGTCGACGCGCCCCTGGCCGGCCATCGCGCGAGCTCCGGTGGCCGCGTCCGCGACGTCGGCGACACCCCACCGTCCGGCGAGGCGGTCGCGGTAGGCCTTGCCGAACCCGCTGCTGCCGGCGTAGTTCAGGTCGAGCACGGCATACCCGCGTGACGTCCAGTAGAAGATCGCCGGCGTGTAGGCGCCGAACGACATCGACGTCGGCCCGCCGTGGCAGAACATCAGCAGCGGCGGCCGCTCCCCGTCCGGGCCGGCGAGCTCGCCGTTGCGTGGTGAGTAGAGGTGGCCGTAGGCCGTCGCCCCGTCGTGCGAGGTCCACTCGACCGGCTCCGACTCGCTGACCACCTCGGGCGGCAGCACGGTGTCGCCGGCCCGCCGCACGGCCCGGTGCTCCCCGGTGGTGGCGTCGACCCGCACCACGGCGACCGGCTGGTCACGGAAGCCGGCGATCAGGGCGACCTCGTCGCCCACGAGGGTGAGGTCGCCGGCGGCCACGATGCGCTCGTCGAGCGGCGTCTGCGTGCCGCGGCCGGGGTCGAGCACGGCGACGCGCGACTGGCCGTGTTCGATCCGGGTGGCGGCCACTCGCCCGTCCGGCAGGACCGCGTGGAAGCTCATGTCGACCTGCCAGGACGGGCCGCCGAACTCGGTCTCGGCCGGCCACAGCGGCTCCGGCCGCGGGTCGTCGGCGGCCGGGTCGACCGCATACAGGTTGGCCCAGCCGGTGGGTTCGCCGAGGACGCTCAGGCGCCCGCCCGGCAGCCAGTGGGGATCGCTCCACGCGCAGCCGGTCGCGAGCGCACGCGGGTGGGTCAGCTCGCCCTCGGCGTCGAGGTCGCCGACCCAGAGGGTGGTGACGTCCCAGGGCATGTTGGGGTGCTCCCACGTGATCCACGCCAGCCGGGTCCAGTCGGGATTCGGGCGCGGCGCGGAGACGAAGTCGCTGCCCTCGACCAGCACGACGCCCTCCCCCGGGCCGTCCTGCGTCAGGTCCACCCGCACGATCGTGTCGGTGCACTCGCCCTCGCCGCGGTGGTCCTCCTGCACGGCGAGCAGGTAGCGGCCGGTCGGGTCGATGCGGTGCCCGGCCCAGCGCAGCAGCGGCCCACCGAGGTCCGGTGTGAGGGGCACGTCGTCCCCGGTGGCGGTGTCCAGCCGGTGCAGCCGCTGGGTCGCGAAGTCGCTGTAGACGACGAGACCGTTGCGCACGTCATACGGATGTCCGCCGTATTCGTAGACGCGCGACCGCACGTTGACCCCGGGTCCGGTGACCTCCACCGGGTCGGCGCCGGCCCGCTGCATCATCAGCGCGCCACGGCCGCCCTCGGACGGGCGGCCCTCGACCCAGTAGAGCCGGTCGGCGTCCGCCCGCAGGAACGTCAGTGACCGGCCGGCCTCGGTCAACGACGCGGCGGTGATCGGCGACGGCCAGGAGCCGTAGGGCAGCGAGGTCATGGCGGTGACGCTAGCGCACGTGGTTCGACGACTCGCCCTCCGGGATTGTCGGCGGCCGGGTGTGGGCTCGTGCCACCCGTTCGAAGCGCAGCATCAGAGCGGCCGACGGCACAACCTTCCCGCCGGCGTAGGTCGACAATCGTGCCGCTGACGTGCCGCATTCCTCGGCGAATCGCGCAGCCGTCAGACCACTCTCGGCAATCGCTCGGCGCACGTGGGCGGCCACCTCGGCTCGCTCCTCATCCTTGACACGCCGTCGCGCCCGGCGCAACGCCTCCGTCAGCAGAGCGATCACCTCGCGCGCCTCGCCGTATTGCGCATAGGCCTCCACATCGCGAGCGACGGGGCCCCACGGGCGAGCATCCATCGCCTCGACGATGCGACGCCAATCGGACACCGTGCCGCGCTCCATGGCCGTCACCAACGCCTCGTACGGCCAGTCCTCGACCGGGTCCGCCGGGTCGGCGTCGACGTTGCGGAATCGCAGCCCCGTCACGGTCGCTCCCCTCGCACGATGAGCTGAGCGAGATCGGCGCAGATGGCCTGCGTTTCCGACCAGTCCTGCCATCGCGGCCGCAGCCCCTTGTAATGGCCGAGCTGATCGAGGGTTCGCACATCGCGAGGGTCCGGATGTGCCAACCGCATCGTCACCTCGGTGACGACGGACTCCTCGCCGCCGGACCGATCCGAATAGAACTCGTCCATCTCCGTCAGGACGCGGGCAGCCCGCTCGACGCCCATCCGGTCGGCCATTGCCGCAACGTCCAGGTAGTCGCGGACCTGATTGCGCTGCACCATCAGGTAGGCCTTCACACGAAGGGTCTCGTCCCGTGTCGGCACCACGACCGCCTCCCCGGTCGGTAGCGCAACTCGCTGGGTATGCAAGGGGCGGCGGCGACGCAACTGACGCAGCCCTGCTTCGATACCACCGAGTTGACCCATGATCGTCATCGGCGGTTTCGAGGCGCGAACACTCGTCGCCCAGCCGTCCGTCGCCTCCACCGCCTCCAGCACCGTTTCGTACCGCTCGGCCAGGTCGGTCAGCACGTGGTCATGATCGAACGAGACGCGATGTCCGGCGTAGCCGGCGGCCGCCGACCCACCGACCAGCACCGCATCCGGAACGACCTGCTGCAACCGCGCCGCGCTGCGCAGCACCGGAAGCAGATCTTCTGGCGCGTCGAAGCCATCGGAGTCCGGGCGGCGCGGTTCCATTCCCCTCCAAATTATCTGATCTGATAACTCTAGGATACTCGAGCCCACGACGGATGTCGAGACGTGGGCCGACACCGGATCGGGTGTGGGAGCGATCGAGGCGGTCGATGCGTAGGTCATGCAGTATGTGCCGGATCCGACACGTTCTGCATGTCCTAGGCAGCTCGGCGCGGCGCGCGCGCTTCCCCGGCCTACCCGGCAAGGAAGGAGAAGCGCACCGAACGCACCGGGTTGTCGTCGTTGAGGTCGACCAGGCCCACGCTGTGCCAGGTGGCGAGGGCGAGCTGCCCGTCCGCGGCCGGGATCGTGGCGTGCGGCGGCACGATCGCCGGCATCACGTGGGTGCGTCCGTGACCGGGCGACCCGTGGTGGTGCTTCCAGCGGTCGTCCGCGGGCAGCAGATCACCGAGGGCGGCCAGCAGGTCGTCGTCGCTGCCGGCGCCGGTCTCGATGATGGCGATCCCTGCCGTCGCGTGCGGCACGAAGAGGTTGAGCAGTCCGTCGGTGCCCGGCGGGAGGAACGCCTCGCAGTCGGCCGTGAGGTCACGCACGACCTCCTGGTCGCCGGTGCGATAGTCGCGTGTCTGTGTCTGCATGTCTCCATGATGACGCCGCGGCGCCACCACAGGGTCAGTGGGCGAAGTGGCGGGTGCCGGTGAAATACATCGTCAGGCCCGCCTCCTGCGCCGCGTCGATGACCAGCTGGTCACGCATCGACCCGCCGGGCGCCACGACCGCCTTCACCCCGGCGTCGATGAGCACCTGGAGGCCGTCGGGGAACGGGAAGAACGCGTCGGAGGCCGCCACCGACCCCGTCGCGCGCTCCGCTCCGGCCCGCTCCACGGCCAGATGGCATGCGTCGACCCGGTTGACCTGCCCCATGCCGACACCGACGGAGGCTCCGCCGGAGGCGAGGAGGATCGCGTTGGACTTCACCGCTCGGATGGCCCGCCAGGCGAACTGCAGGTCGGCCACCGTGTCGTCGTCGGCTGCCTCGCCGGACACCAGCCGCCAGTGCGCCGCGTCGTCGCCGCCGGTGACGGTGCCGTCGGCGTCCGCCACCACGGCGTCGACCTTGTCGACCTGCTGCATCAGCATGCCGCCGCTGATCGGGCGGATCTGCACCGGATCGGTGCCTCGCGCAGCGTCGGCCGGCAGACGCAGCAGCCGAATGTTCTTCTTGCCCTGCAGGATCGAGAGGGCCTCGGGCTCGTAGTCCGGGGCGATGACCACCTCGGTGAAGATGTCCTTGACGGTGTTCGCCATGTCGACGGTCACCGTGCGGTTGGTCGCGATGATGCCGCCGAACGCCGACGTCGGGTCGCAGGCGTGGGCCTTCGCGTGGACGGCCGCGATGCCGTCCTCCTCACGGCCCACCGCGATGCCACAGGGGTTCGCGTGCTTGACCACCGCGACGGTCGGCCGGTCGCCGTGGTCGTAGGCCGCGCGCACGGCCGCGTCGGTGTCGACGTAGTTGTTGTAGGACATCGCCTTGCCGTGCAGCTGCTCGGCGGAGGCGACGCCGGCGCGCCAGTGGCGGTAGAGCGCGGCCTTCTGGTGCGGGTTCTCGCCATAGCGCAGCGTGGCCGCCTTCGTAAACGTCGCGCCGGTCCACGCCGGGAAGCCCGTCCCCTCACCGGTGTCGACGTAGGTGTTGCCGATCCAGTTCGCGATCGCGTTGTCGTAGTCGGCGGTGTGCACGAAGGCCTGCGCCGCGAACCGCTTGCGCTGCTCCAGGGTGAAGCCGCCGTCGCGCACGGCCGCCAGCACCTCGGCATACGTGCTCGGGCTGGTGACGATCGCGACGCTCGCGTGGTTCTTGGCCGAGGCCCGCACCATCGACGGCCCGCCGATGTCGATCTGCTCGATGCACTCGTCGGGGGTGGCGCCGGAGGCGACGGTCTCGCGGAACGGGTAGAGGTTGGAGACGACCAGGTCGAAGGGCGCCACGCCCAGATCGTCGAGCTGCTGCAGGTGGTCGGGGTTGCGGGTGTCGGCGAGGATGCCGGCGTGCACCTTCGGATGCAGGGTCTTGACGCGCCCGTCGAGACACTCGGGGAACCCGGTGAGATCCTCCACCTTCGTGACCGGCAGGCCGAGGTCGGCGATGAGCCTCGCCGAGCCCCCGGTCGAGACGATCTCGACGTCGGCGTCGTGCAGGCCCTGAGCCAGGTCGGCCAGGCCGGTCTTGTCGTAGACCGAGACCAGGGCGCGGCGGATCGGGCGGCGGCCGTCGGTGGGGGTGGACGTGGTCATAGCGCGCTCCTCGTGGATGTCGATGAGTGCACCCAGGCGTTCGATGCACTCGACATGCACTCCCCGGTGGTGGTCCACCTGCGCCAGTCGTGTGTGACCTCAGATTACTGGCAGCCGCCGCCCTTCGCCAAATGACCACTTTCGCCCGAGATGACCATCTATAGGTGGTCATCTCGGGCGAAAGTGGTCGTTTGGGCGGGATCTAGGGCCGGAGCCGAGGAGGACGCGGCGGCCCTCGACGCGGAAGCCTTCGCGCGCCATCTTGCCGACGTAGTCGACCAGCTGCGGGCGCTCGGCCGCCTTGATCCGCTCGGTGAGCGTCTCCTCGGTGTCGTCCTCCTCGACGGGCACCACGCACTGGGCGACGATGGCACCGGTGTCGACTCCCTCGTCGACGACGAAAAGCGTCGCACCCGAGACCTTCACGCCGTAGGCGAGCGCGTCGCGCGGGCCGTGGATGCCGGGGAAACTGGGCAACAGCGCGTTGTGGCTGTTGAGGTAGCGCCCACCGAAGCGGGCGAGGAAGTGCGTCCCGACGAGCTTGAGGAACCCCGCGGAGACCACCATCTCGGGCTCGTATGCCGAGACGCGCTCTGCGAGATCCCGATCCCACGCGTCGCGGTCGGGGAAGTCGCGCACCCGCGTGACGAACGTCGGGATGCCGGCCCGCTCGGCCCGCTCCAGGCCGGCCACGCCGGGACGGTCGGACCCGACGGCCGCGATCCGCACGCCATACGCCCCGTCGGCGCAGGCGTCGATCAGTGCCTGCAGCAGCGTGCCGGAACCGGACACCAGGACGACGACGGGCACGGGGCGTTCAGCGCGGGTCGGCACGCGCACCACGGTAACCGACGTGCTCCGGCCGGGCGCGCCGGCCGCAGTGCGCCGGTGACCCCCACCGGCCGGGCCCGCGTCGCCTACGATGAAACCCCGCCCGACGACTCGAGGAGCACGGTGGACACCCCGCGCAGCACATCCCCCGCGGTGCGGCACTCGCGCCGCTCCACGGGATACGTCATGCTCGGATTCCTCGCGAGCTTCATGCCGATGCCCTACAACGCCGTCGCGATCGTGCCACTGGTCGCGGCGGTCGTCGAGTCCTCCCTGACCCTGCGGGCGATGAACGCCGAGAAGGCGCCCGCGTCGATGCGCCGCTGGACCGGCTTCAGCCTGGCGATCACCGTGCTGTTGCTCGCCACGGTGGCGGTGCCGTACCTCTCCTGGTCGACCAGCCGCAGCTATCACCAGTGCCTGGATCGGGCCAATACCGCGGTCGCCCAGTCCGAGTGCACGCAGAGTCTGGCGCCGCCGGCCGGCGGATGGAGCACCCGCTAGGACCCTCAGCGGCGCGTGCGCACCCAGTGCAGCGCCCCGGCCGTGGCGCACGCCCCGATCAACAGCTCGCACAGCAGCAGCGGGGCCACCGTGAGCGCCGGCCCGACCTGTCTGAGCGCTCCGGGACTCACCTGCGCGCGGGCCAGCCACACCAGCACCAGCAGCGCGACCGTCGCGAGGCCCGCCCCCGTCGCGGCGGTGCCCAGCTTGGCCGTCACCGGCGCCAATCGGGTATGCCGACCGCTCGCCCGCCAGCCGATCCCGGCACCGAGCAGCACCGGTACCAGCGGCGCGATGCCCACGAACCCCGGCAGCGGCCCGGGGTCCGGGACGGCGCCGAGGACCGGCAGCATCGGCAGCACCCCGGCCTGCACGCCGCCGCCGGAGACCGTGACGGCACCCAGGTGCACGCTCGCGCCGGTGGTCCACGCACCGGCATACAGGGCCAGGTTGGGCAGGATCGTCAGCTGCAGCAACGACAGCACCGTCGTGCCGGTGATGCCGGCGTCGAGTTGCGTGTTCAGCGTGCTCATCCGGCCCAGGTGGGCGGCGGCCAGCAGGACGACCACGACCAGACCGATGCCGACGAAGCCGAGGACGCCCTCGACCGCAGGTCGCACGGCCCGGGGCACCACCGGCGGCACGCGATCGGCGAGCGTGTCCCAGACCCGGGCGATCGGCCCTTCCTCGTCGTGGGCCAGGTCGGCCCACAGCAGGCCGAGCACCGGGACGATCAGCGCCCCGGGCACCCAGCGCCACCACGACGCGGGGGCCGCTCCCAGGTGCGAGACGATCACGAGCGCGACTCCGGTGCCGACGTAGCCGGCGACGAACGCGCACCGCACGTCCCACCCGGCGCGCACCGACTCTGCTCGGTCGGCGAGCGACGAATGCATCGCCCTGGCGGACGATCGCACGAGGTAGACCGCCAGCAGCGTCAGCAGCAGCGGTGCCAGCACGATGTGCTGGACGCCGTCGGCGGGCACGGACACGGACCCGCCGTGGACCATCGTCCACGCGGACCCGACGAAGGTGAGGGTGTCGGTCCACTCGACGCTGCTGCGCGGATCGGCGACCCAGGCGACGATCGCCGGCAGCACCATCACCAGCGCCAGGCTGAGCGCGCCGACCACGCCGTATCCGGCCGCCACTCCCGACGAGCCCCAGTCCCGGGGGTCGTCGGTGTTCGGGCCCGAACGGCGGGTGCGCTCCAGAAGACTCATGGGCTGTCATCATCCCTTGCACGCGAGGCCATCTCGTGGCGGCGCGCCGACGGGCGGCCGCATCATCCGAACGGTGAGGGGCATACGTTCGCGCCCGGAGGCATACGAAAAATGTATGCCTCCGGGCGCGGAAGTGGGCCCCTCGGCGAGGCGGTGGGTCGAGCGGCGCGCGGGCGCGAGCCTACTTGCCCAGGTGCTGCATGATCGCGCGCATCTCGTCGGCGGTCGCGGACGGCGTCTTGCCGACCTTGACGCCGGCGGCCTCGAGGGCCTCCTTCTTGGCCGCGGCGGTGCCGGACGAGCCGGAGACGATGGCACCGGCGTGGCCCATCGTCTTGCCCTCGGGCGCGGTGAAGCCGGCGACGTAGCCGACGACCGGCTTGGTCACGTGCTCCTTGATGTACTCGGCGGCCCGCTCCTCCGCGTCACCACCGATCTCACCGATCATGACGATGGCGTCGGTCTCCGGGTCGGCCTCGAACGCCTCGAGGGCGTCGATGTGGGTGGTGCCGATGACCGGGTCACCGCCGATCCCGATGGCGCTGGAGAAGCCGAACTCCCGCAGCTCGTACATCATCTGGTAGGTCAGCGTGCCCGACTTGGAGACCAGGCCGACCCGACCGG
>CAZMLG010000002.1:0-52785 GCA_964566985.1 uncultured Intrasporangiaceae bacterium | reverse complement strand
ATCCTGGTGAAGGTCCAGCGCGCCCGTGCCGCGCTAACCGACCAGATCAATTCACAGACAGACCACTAGGTGTTTCATCTGACGAGACTATGAGCCGGCGTAGGACCATCTGGTGTCTTGCCTTCTGGGCGAACTGTATCTGTGGTCCGTGTTGTCGTGACCTCCCCAGGAGCAGACATGAGCCCTACGACGACCATCTGAACCTCCTTCATGACGGTGCCTCACACGCCCCGCTGGGGCCCGCGCGTGGAACCGAAGGTGCTCGAAGCAGCTTGCCCTGCAGCGGATGTGCCGGTGATGATGCACGGGACCTGTGGCCATCTGGAGGCGTCGGCGCACAATGTTGGACGGCTCGTGGAACGGCTCCATGTTGCCGCGTACGACATCCCCGGGCAGGGCCTCACCGCGCACGCCGAGGTGGACCTGGAGATCGACCATCTCACTAGCCTGCTTGACCTGCTCAGGGTGTCGAGCGAGCGTACTTGACGGGTGAACCCGACATCCGAGCCACGATCGACGAACTGCGAGCCCGCCATCACGCATCGTCCACCGCAACCTCGACACCACAGCGACAACGAGCCACCGACGACTCGCTGCTACGGCGACTGGAGGCGACTACCGAGCGAGTACGCCGACTCGAAGACGACAACCGCAACCTGCGGCACGCCCTTGCCCGGGCTCTCGGCACCGCGCGCGAACTCCGCATCACCGGCGGACCTCACGCCGCGACACGCCCGGGAAGCGAGCCACGAAAATCATCGGCCCGTGCTAAGCCACCACCACCCAGGACTACGTCGACAACACCGTCCATCACACAAACATGCAGGTCAACGCCCTGCAGACCGGGAGGACTCAAGACAACCTCGGGCAAGTTACGCAGGCCGGTAGCCTTCGACTGCCGGATCCGGGCCTCGACACGGGCGTGCCGCCGGTGCCGCAACTCCAGCCCGGCCACCTGACCAGGGATTACCCCGGGTGGAGTGTTCGTCAAGAATGCGGTGATCCGGTGCCCGTCGACATCGATAAACCACAGCTGCGCGCCGGGGTGTGGCCGTTCCTTGCGCAGGACCAACCTCGACCCAGGCGGCCACGAGTCCAGGTTGGCGGTGCCGGTGGGGGCACCTCCCGCTTGCGGGGGAATTTCGGCGACCCACGCCCCGTCCCGCAGGTCGTCGTCACCATTGAGGGCGGGGTGCCAGCACTGTTCGGGGATTGCGTCCACCGCCCGCTGGATCCTCATGTCGATGGGGAACCCGAAAGAGAACTCCCACCCGCGGTCCACGCACACGGCCGCGAAGGTGTGCGTCGCGTCAGCCGAGTCCGACCGGGCCAGCAGCCTGGGACAGTTCGGGTCACCCGGGCGAGGCTGCGCCTGCTGAGGCAGCGCAGCCAGCGCCTGGTCCAGCACAGTCCCGTGGCCGGCTGCGGTGTTGGATCCCGCGTTGCCCGGGCGCAGAAGACCGGCGAGGTCTTCGTCGGCAGCGATCTCGGGCCGGTCCAAGAAGCACGACAGCGGGTGGTAGCCGAAGGTCTTCTTCCAGGTCGCGGCCGAATTCTGCTTCTCTGAGTGCGCGATGGTGATCGTCGCATCAAAGTCCAAGCGCAGCTCCTGGCTCCGGTCAGGTCGTGCTCCGGCAGCCCACGCCGCCTCACCCGCCACCGCTCGTGCTGCCCGCACCGGCTCCAGGTGGTCCTCATCGAGACGGTCCAGCACCCGCCACGTCGTGGACATCGATGCGACCTGCCCGAAGAGCTCCTCCCGGTCAGCAAGGACCTCGATTCCGGAGATCGGATCCGCCCCGTCCGCAACGGCGACCGCCAGATCTGTCAACACCCGTCAGGGAGCATGGACCGGGATGCCCTTGTGGGTGTCCAGCAGCGCGCTCGTGACCCCTTGGACCAGGCCGGTCTCCTGCGCCACCTCGCGCAGCATCCCGACCCCGGCATGGGAGACCACGCCGGCCCCGTCAGGGCAGACCTGCACGCGAGGAACCCGCTTGCTACCCTTCATCTTGTAAGTGCCTGCTCTGTGAGTGATCTGGACTGTCGCAAGCTCCAGTATCCCTTACCACACAGGCACTTTCATCGCCGCGGGCCGCAGGCCCTGCCATCCGCATGAAAGACGCCGGCTAAGACGGTCGGAGACTCGTGCTCACTCGGCCTACAAGTAGTTGATCACAGACAAGGCAAGCGATACCACACCCGATAACACTGGCGGCGGGCGCCATTCAGGAACGCTCCAATGCGCGTATGCCTACCCAATGGTGATGACGTCCAGATCCTGGGGCACCATCACGGGGCCGTCGAATGTTGCGCACGCCTCGTGCCAGGAGGCCATCGGCGCATCCGCGGGGACCAAGTGGTGAAGCGCCAGCGTCCCGACTCCAGCTTTGGTCGCCACCTCCGCGGCCTCTCGCGGCGTGGTATGGGCCCTCCGGTGGTGACTCATAGACGCCTCGAAGTCATGCCGACGCGCGGCACGGTGACCCTGCGCGACCCGTTCAAGGTCAATGACCTCGTGAAGAAGTAGGCCAGCTCCGTGTGCCAGTCGGGCGACGTTCGCGCTGCGAGCGGTGTCGCCGGAGATGACGACCGAACCATACTCTGAGTCGAATCGGAAGGCGAAGGCTGGCGCGACCGGCTCGTGTTGGACAAGAATCCCGGTCACCTCGACATTGTTGTCCTGATAGACCCGAAAACCGGCCATCGCAGGGTGGCTGTTGTCGTTCGCATGAAACCCGGCCTCTTCCGGAACTTCGATGTCGATGCCCTCAAAGATCCTCGATGGGTCGGGAGCCAAAGAGTCCCGAGCACGATCGTTGAGGTCAGTCGCATGCGCACGAAGCAGTAGTTCGACCATGTCTGTCGTGCCCGGGGTGGGGTTGTCCGCAAAGATCGGAACCGGTGGCCCGGCTGCAAAAGAACTGACTGGTGAGAGGCACCCCCGTGGCCCGGGTCCAACGACCGGGACATGAGCATCTGGCGCTCCTCGAAAGCTCAGTCCACCCATGACCATGATCGAGTTCAAATCGATGGTGTGGTCCGAGTGCATGTGAGTGATGAATATTGCTGACAGATCTCTGAATTTAAGACCCGCTTCCACAATCTGCCGCCCGACGCCGTGCCCGCAGTCGACAAGGTAGAAGCCGCCGTCCACCAGGATGGCCGTCGCGATTCCCGCACGGCCTCCCCCATCAGATGGGTGCCAAATCGGTCCACCGCCTGTGCCGAGCGTGACGACGTGCATGCCGCGCATCATTCGCTTATCGTTCATTCTCCATCCTCCGGTTGGGCTTCACTCCAACGCGGCCGGTACGGACGCACCGGCCGCCTGTATGGGCCCCGGCCAGACGGTCAAGTCGGCATACAACCCGACACCTGCGACCGCAGCAAATGCCCGTCGGCATCTTTTACCACTGCTCGTTGACGAACTTGAGCGCGGATGCCTGTTGCGCGGGTATCCTATCCAATTTGATCCGCTTCAGTCGGGGCACCTCGTACAGAAACGGAAAGTCAGCCTTGATGGTCGTCTTCCGGAGCGGACTGTGTCCAGACGCCACCTTGAGTTTCTCCGCCCGAGCTGTGTACAGCCAGCTCACGAGCAGTTTCGCGGCTGCCGAGTGCGGTGCATGCTTCAGGATACCTGCAAAGAAGTAGGTGCCGTAGTTTCCACCCTTGTTGGGATATACCAGATTGACCGGGGCGCCCTTCTCCGCGAGGAGGTCCGCATAAGCGAGCGTTCCGTTGAGGCACAACGCATATCGACCTCGTGCAACTGCGTTGTTGCACTCCGAGGTTGTCGAAGTCACGGCGATGTCCTGCTTGGCCAACTTCGCTACGTAATCCCTGCCGTACCTGGTGTCATTGAGGAAGAACGTCATCAATTCAAGGCCGCCGCCGTCGGTCGTGGGATCCGTCATCATCATGTGGCCCTTCAACGCCGGGTTTGTAAGGTCCTTCCACGAGTTGACCGTGATGTTGCGCTGTTTCAACTTGTTCTTGTTGACGATAATGCCACGCACTGCCGCCGACACACCGTAGATGCTGTGGTCCTTCAGGCTGTAATACGGATCAGTGAGAATTGCCTTCGCTCCCTTGGGCTGATACGGCGCGAAGAAGTCATCCTTGCTCAGTGCGAGCATGCCCGTGTTTCCGGTCATCACGAGATCCGCGCGATACTGTTTCGACGCTGTCTCCTGCCGCAACCGTGAGTCCAGTTTTGCCCCAACCGTCTGGACGGTCTTGACCTGGATTTTCGGGAAGTCGTCGGAAAAGGCCTCGAATACGCTCGACCAGCTTGTCGACAAGGGAGTGTACACGACAACCTCATCGTCGCCCGCGTCGACGGCCTTCTGGTACATCCCCTGAAGGCCCCTCGGTACGTTCGCGGAATGGCTCCCGCCGCTACCGGTCTGCGAGCCGTCGGAGCCGCAGGCACTCAGCCCTACCACGACGATGCAGCTAAGGGCTCCTGCGATGAATCTGCCTGAGCTAGTTCCTGATCTCACCTCGGCAGCGCACCTGCTCGACTGGATCGCCATCCTCATATCACGTTCTCCTTCCGCTATCCATCCCGGATCGGGATGGTCATTTGCTCTTTTTGAAGAGCCTCGTTGCCAAGTAATCGGTCACTTGACGGGTAGGCACGCGCAGTTCTCGGCAGCGATCGACAGCTGGACCGGTTCGCCGCTCACTGGAGATCCCCCAGACGGCCAGCGGGCGGCGACCTCGCCGAGGCCCACCGTTGCGGACGCCCGCATGCCACCGATATCCAGCTTCAACTCGAACGAGTCACCTAAGTAGGTATAGGTGACCACAGTGCCTTTGAGACAGTTCTGCTCACGGCTATCGCCACGCGCGAGTTGGAACGCACTGCCCCTGATGGCTATATCCACCGCCGAGTCAGCGGTTATGCTTCCTGGATCTTCGACCCATACATGCTGGCCGCTGCCGACGAGCTCGACCAATGCCAGCGAGTCACGGCGTTCGATAGCTCGGCCCCCGAAGATGTTGTCAAAGCCGATGAAGTCGGCAACAAAACGCGATGCCGGCTCGCGATATATCTCGCGCGGTGATCCGACCTGCTCGATGGCACCCTGATTGATGACTACTATGCGGTCCGCCAGGGTCAGGGCCTCCTCCTGATCATGCGTGACATAGATGGATGTCCGTCCGATCCGCTGGTGCATCTCCCGAAGTTCCGCACGCATCATTGCCCGAAGCCTGGCGTCAAGATTGGAGAGCGGCTCGTCGAACAGGATTAACCGGGGCTCGGCAACGAGTGCGCGAGCGAGCGCCACTCGCTGTTGCTGGCCCCCCGACAGCTCGGAGGGCGAAAACTGCTCTCGGCCGTTGAGCCCAACCATATCGAGCGCCGAGGTGACGCGACTGTTGAGGTCGTTACGTCGTACACCGCGCATTTTTAGTGGGTATCCGACATTGGCCGCGATGCTCATGTGCGGCCAGAGCGCATAACTCTGGAAGACCATGCCAATGTCGCGCTTCTCGGGGGGAATGTGGGTGCGTCCAGCAGCGTCGTCGACCACTTCGTCTCCGATGCGCACGACACCACCGTCAGCTTTCTCCAACCCCGCAATGCACCTCAGGGTCGTGGTCTTCCCGCAGCCGCTCGGCCCCAACAGCGTGAGGAACTCACCGTCACGGATCGATAGATCCAGTGCGTCCACTGCGACACTGTCCCCATACTTCTTGTGGAGCTTCTCGATCTGCACACTCGCCATAATTTCTTCCTTCTGGGTCAGGACGGCTTCACCAAAGTTAGTTCTGCGGAATCGGTCGTGGGACGTGTGGCCCTGCGGGCCGAGTTCCGGCGGAGAGCGGCCCGCAGAGTGAGCCGGATGACCGTTATCAGGGCGATGCCCGCGACAAAAAACAGAAGCATCAGGCAGAGGAGTGCCGCCGCGAGTGACGCATTACCAATCTGCGTGTAGTAGTCATAAACCAGCAGAGAGACGGTCACGCTGTCCGGTGACGAGAGCAAGATCGGGATGTCCAGGTTGCCGGCAGCGACAACACCCGTGATGAACCACCCGCTGAGGAAACTTGATATCACGAGGGGTAGCACCACCGACCTGATCATCCGGATCGGCCTCGCCCCGGAAACTCTGGCACTTTCCTCGAGTTCGACTGCGATCTGCGTGACCGCGCCACTGATCGCTCGGGCCGCCACAGGACTCACAGTTATGATCAAGGCGATGAGCACCAGCCAGATGCTCCCAAAGAGTTCCTTCAGGACCGGTAGGCTCAGGTATGCCCAACTGACGCACAGCGCGAGCACCAACCCCGGCACAGCAACGACGACCCAGACCAGTAGGTCGGGTAAAGAACTTGTCCACGACCGGCCGCGAATCGCCAGGTACGATACGATTAACCCAAGACAACTCGCGACGAAGCCGCCGATCAGTCCCACTGTGAGCGTGTTCATGATAGCCTGCACGATCTCGTCGTTCTCGAACAGCGCTCGGTAGTTGTCGAACGTAAAGGAGCCGGAGACGCCGAGGACCGACTGAAAAGATCCCACGGCGAGCTGTGCCAGAGGCAGGATAAACCCGATGACGGCATAGGCGCAGATCAGGCCAGTGCCAAGCCACTTCCACTTTCCAATGTCCTGGCGAGCTGCAACATATCCTTTGCCGGTGATGCCGGCATAGTCCTTCATTCCCACGAGGCGCTTCTGCATCAGGATCAAAACTAGAATGAGCGCAACCAGCAGGAGCGCCAGTGCACTGGCGACGTCGTACCTGATGGGCGTCTGTGCGAGATGGTTGTAGATCTCGGTCGGAAAGACCCAGATGTCCGCTGGCATACCGAGGATAAGCGGCGCATCCAGTTGACCTAGAGAGTGGACGAATCCAAGGATAAAAAGGCCGCTGATCAGGGGCAAAAGCATAGGAAGATTAATGTTCATCATGGTCTGCAGGCGTCGGGCACCGGCGATGCGCGAAGCCTCCTCGAAGGAACGGTTCATGGCTCGCACAGGGCCGAGGAGTAACAGATACATCACCGAAGTCGTTTTCAGTGCGCTGACCCCAATGAGACCGGTCCATGAGTACGCCGTGAATACAGGATCACCCGATGAGTTCACGCCCAATATGCGAGTCATGATGCCGCCGCTGCTTGTCATGAGGCCCCAGCTGATCGCGAAGAACAGCGGCGGGATCGCGAAGGCCGCGACCATCATAAAGGTCACGATCTTCCGCAGTGGCGTGTTCGTGCGCGTCACTAACCACGCCAGGACGAACGCGAGGGTGATGCCGATTATCTGTACTGCCCCGGCGAAGATCACCGAGTTCTTGAAGGTCTCCCAGGTGTCCCCGCTGCCGTAGGCCTCAGGGAAGGCGCGGAGTGACCAAGAGCCAGGAGTTCCGGGCTGTCCTGTGCGCATCGCCCCCACCACCAGCATGATGAGCGGGTAACCGTAGAGCAGGACGACTGCGAGCAGGAACGTGGAGAAGATCACAGATCGTGGCCGCAGGTGCTGCGTCGGAGATCTCATTAGGGGCTCACCTTGGTCGGTGTGATTTGGGCAACGTCAGTGAGGTCAAAGATTGCGTCACAGAGTCAGGCCGTCACGCTCCGTGTGCCACACTGCGGCATGCGACAGTCGTTCGACTGGACGACTTGCTCCACTTCCTGCAGTTGGTTTCGGGCCTCGAATATGGATGCGGCGCAGGAAGCTACATCATCCACTTCCATCGAGACCCACGCAGAATCGAAACCTGCATGTGTCGAGATGATCATCAATGTGACATCAAAACCAGGGGATCAGGTTGGCTCCTGGATGAGCCTGGCGGAGTCCAGCTGCCTGGCTAGGTGGTGTCCGGCATCAAGGCGACGCGATCCTGGTCTGCTGCAGCTGCACGGAACGTGGGAAGACCCAGTCCGATATGTCCGCCCGGACGGGTGGCGAGAGGGAGAACGCCAAGCAGCAGAAACTGTGAGGTGCTGAGTACCGATGTGGGATGGGTTGGCGGACTGGCTCGTAGTAGTGGTGAAGCACCTGTCGCTTGGTGGGTGGTTTGGTCGCGTCAGGTTCAGAGCGGCGCACCCTGTTCGAGCACGCAGAATCGTGCTGAACACTCCGGGTGGCACGACGGCCGATCCGAACGTCATGGAGGAGATCCGCACCCTGTCGCTGGATGCTGCCGATGACCCGGCCAAGGATCGAGTTCGCGCGCGGGTCGCGGGGTTGATAACCGACCCTGTCACTGCGACCGATGGGCACGTCGACGTGCGCTCCATCATCGCCCGGGGTACGCCGCGTCCGCTCGAGGAATCCCTGTGCACGCAGGACCCGCAGGTCCGCCGTCGCAATATGGCTACGGATCGTGACCCACAGACCCAGTCAAGATCGATCCCTATGATCTGGAGGAGTCATGACCTGTCGGTCCGGTAAAGGCAGGGATGGACATGGCCGAGAGGATACCCGAGGTGCACTTCGAGGTGATCTCCGATGCTGGGAGTAGGCCAACCGGTTCACTGAAATGATCCTAGAGTCCCTCGACGCGTGGCACCGAAGAATTCTGAAGCAAGTGCTGAGTACGGCACAGCACAGGCCAGGTTCAAATGTTGATGGCGTGGGCGGAAGGCACCCCGATACTCGACGGTTCTCACAGCCGTCTGAGGATCGAGTGAGGCCGAGTCAGACCAGTTCGCCTTGCGTCGTTCTCGAGGACGGGGATTCAGCTGGCTGAGGCCGCGCGTTGGTGCAGGCCCGCCGAAACGGCACGTCCCGCGCCGCGCACCACGTGGCTCATCGCAGGCAGACTGACCTGGTCGCGTGGTGCCACGGTGCAGATGGTGGATCGAACGGCTCCATCCTCGCCAAAGACCGGGGCGCTAACCCAGCTCATGCCACGATGCGTTGTTACCGCGACACCAAGGTGCCGGATCTCGCTGAACCGCTGGCGCAGCTGAAAGTCTGAGGATGTGACTCCCCAGGTCGAGGTCGCCGATCCCGTGTGCCAGCGCACATCCTCCAAAGGAAGGTGTGCCAGCAGGACGAGCCCAGGCGCCGAGGTCGTCATCGGCAGATGACGCGGCGCCGACCAGGCACGAAGCGCACGGCGTCCCGCGATCACGTCTGCGACGACGACCTGCTTGCCGTCCGCGGATGCTAGGGCCGCGATATGTCCGGTCATGGTGTGGAGGTCGACAAGACATGGTCGGGCTACGTCCTTGAGGATCCGACTGCTAGGGACATCGCTACCTAACCGCCAGAGCCTGCGGCCGAGCCGGTAACGACCCCGACCGGCCCGCTCGATCGCGTCCCATTCGACGAGGCTCGCAAGCATCCGGTGGACGGTTGCGGGCGGAAGTCCGGTGTGGTCGCATAGCGCAGTGATCGACTGCTCGGTATGACCGTCGGCAAAGCAGTCCAGGATGTCGAAGGTACGTCCCAGAACGGAACGCTTGCTCGCCAACGCCTCAGTAGTCTCACTCATAGTTCCTCCAGAAGTCGGATCGCTATTCCCTAATACAGAAGACCGTGTCCAGCCACGATGCCATCTCCCGGGATCAAGGCACCCTGTGCTGTGCCACTCCACGGAATGGAATAGCACAGGGTGCCTCAAAGTGACGAGGTGAGTGTTCAGGCAGAAGATCGATCAGGGTAGAACAGGCGTACGTTCTCCGGTCTGGGCGGCGACACCGGCAGAGACCAGGGTCTCAATCGTGTCGGTGTCGTATCCGAGAGACTTCAGCAGGCCGCCTGTGTCGGCGCCGAGCAACGGCGGCGGACTCTGTTGCGGCAGGGTCTCTTGATCAAACCGCACAGGAAGAGTGACGACATGCAGGTCGGGGACATCAGGGTGCGGCAACGGCGAGAGTCCACCGATTGCAGCCACCTGGGGGTCATCGATGAGCTCGTCTGCGTGGCGGACCGGTGCCGTCGGCACACCGCCGTCACGGAGTCGAGTCACCAGATCGTCGCGTCGGTGTTGACGCGTCAGTTCGGAGATCGCAGAGATGACCTCGGCACGGTGTGCGGATCTACCGGCATTGCTGTCGAATCCATCACGCATGTTGAGCTCGGGGGCTTCGAGCACCGTCAGCAGGTGCACCCACAACCGCTGATTGCCGGCCGCGATAAAGACATGGCCATCGGCTGTAGGGAAGGCACCGTAGGGTACAACGCCAGGAAAGCCGGAGCCCAGGTTCTCCCGTTTATTGCCAGCCATAGCATTCGTCACGGTCCCCGCCACCCACTCCAATGCGGTGGCGAGCAGAGACACGTCGACCTTGGAGCCGATCCCGTCACGGTCCCGCTTGCGCAGCGCCTCAAGCGTGCCGATAACCGCCCACATGCCGGTCCCTTTGTCCAAGATCGACAACGGCACACGCGACGGGCCACTGCCAGTCTCTGGCATCATCGAAACAATTCCCGAATACGCCTGGAGCAGTGGGTCGTATGCCGGTTCGTCAGCCTTTGGCCCCACGGACCCGAAGCCGGTCATCTCGACATAAATCAGACGAGAGTTGAGCTCATGCAGGCGCTCCCATCCAAATCCGGCCCTGTCGAGTGCGCCAGGCCTCAGGTTCTGCACGAGGATATCGGCTCGCTCCACCAGGCGCTCGAGGACCGCGGCTCCCCGCGGGTCTTTGTAGTTCAATTCGATGCTGCGCTTATTGCGATTGAGTTGCAGGAAGGCGGTGCTCACGCCGTTCCAGACCGGAGGGGCCCAGGAACGGGTGTCATCGCCGTGTCCGACGCGCTCAATTTTGATGATCTCGGCCCCGAGGTCTCCGAGGATCTGTCCGCACATCGGTCCAGCCACACTGGTGCTGAGTTCGAGGACGGTGAGACCGTGTAGCGAGCCCGGATCCGTCGAGGTCGTCGTAGTTGAGGTTGTCATGAATTTTCCTTTGAATGATCGAGGAACGGGCTGCCTGGGTATACCTGTTCTCCGAGGACCCGCTCAGTACGAGCGCGGCAGTCCGAGGTCACGCTGGGCAATTCCGGCCAGGATAAGATTGCGGCTAATCGGCGCGATCACCGCTCCGCGGGCGGCGCGAAACTTCTGCTCGATGCCGTATTCCGAAGCCAGTCCGTAACCGCCGAAAGTATCCATCGCAGCGTTGGCGGCCTCCCATAGGGCGTTGGCGGCCAGATATTTGCACGTGTTGGCGTAGAACCCCTCGCGGCTGCCCTCCTCGAACATCTCGGCAGCCTTCCAGCGCATGACCCCCGCCGCGCGCAGGCCCGTAAAGGCTTGGGCGATCGGGAACTGGATACCCTGGTTCATGCCGATGGGGCGGCCGAAGACCTCACGCTCCTTGGCATAGTTGACCGCTCGGTCGACGAAGTATAGTCCAGCTCCGATGTATTCCGAGGCAACACTGATCCGTTCGGAGTTCATCCCCGAAAGGATGACTTTGAAGCCCTTGCCCTCCTCGCCGATACGGTTCTCGACCGGCACCCTCAGGTTGGTGAAGGTTAGTTGATTCGTATGATGACCACTCATCACCTTGATCGGACGCGCCTCGATCTGGCCGTTTTCTCGTGCGTCACGGGTGTCGACCAACAGCACGGTCATGCCGTCGGATTTCTTCTCCACTTCCTCATATCGTGAGGTTCGGGTGAGCAGCAGCATCAGATCGGTTTGCATGAACCGGGAAGTAAAGATCTTACCACCGTTGACGATGTAATGGTCGCCCTGACGCTCGGCGAACGTCCTGATACGCGTCGTGTCGGTCCCCGCGTCCGGCTCCGTGACTCCGAACGACTGCAGCCGTAGACCGTCAGCAATTTGAGGGAGCCAAGTCTTCTTCTGCTCGTGGCTGCCGTGCCGAAGGATCGCTCCCATCTGGTACATCTGAGCGTGGATCGCCGTGGCGGTGTTGCCCCAGCGGCATAGCGTCTCCAGGAAAAGCGCGGAGTCCGACAGCGATGCTCCACCCCCGCCATATTCTTGTGGGATGAGCATGGAGAGCCATCCTCCGTCGGTGAGTTCCTTGACCCATTCGTCGGGGTAACGTCCGGACTCGTCGATCTCGATCCAGTAGCCCATGTCGTATTTCTGGGCCAGGTCGGAGACAGTGTCCCTGAGATCCTCCTGCTCGGAGGTGAGCGTCGGTTCGGCGAGCCAGTCCTTAGCCATCGGGTTGCTCCTGCTGTGGTGTGCGTTTTATGTGTCGACCAAGTTCGACGCGACACCTATCGTGCGGTCGATGCCGATGATGTTGCTGGTGATCTCGCACCCAGTGGAAGAGGATTCAGGTTAGCGAGGCTCAAGCAGGGTGCTGGTGCGGCCGAGGTTAGGGATTTGGGCGAGAGATGTGGCGGTGCCACATGTTGAGACGTAAGGCTGCCGTATATGGGCTGCGGTCTGTAACGTCCCCGAAGTGCGCATAGCAAATCATGCCGGCCGTGCCGTTCTCCTCCTCTCAGATGATAATGGGGCTGATATCGCCGCGGCGTCCGAAGGCAGGTTCGGGCCGGATCTGCAGACTATCTACGACAACTGGCGGGACTTCGTGCGGTGGACGCGATCGGCGATGCCGGTTGGCGATGTCCGGATAGAACGCGAGCGGCTGGGTTCACCTTCACCGAAACCGTCTCAGGTAGTGGCGATTGGGCTCAACTACGCGGACCATGCGTCGGAGACGGGGTTCGACGCGCCAGATGGTATGCCACCGGTGTTTACGAAGTTCCCGACTGCGGTCAGCGGCCCTTATGGTCAGATCGACCTGCCAGACGGTGGGAACACCGACTGGGAGGTCGAGGTGGTCGCGGTGGTCGGCCGCACAGCACACGACGTCACCGCGCGTGACGCCTGGTCGTATGTCGCCGGCCTCAGCGTAGGACAGGACCTTTCCGAGCGAATCTCGCAGATGAGCGGACCCTCACCGCAGTTCTGTATGGGCAAGTCGTTTCCCGGGTTCGCCCCTATGGGCCCGTGGTTAGTGACACCGGACGAGCTGGAAGACAAGGATGACCTGCCCCTTGGATGCGCAATCGATGGCCGGACCGTCCAGTTCGGGCGGACCTCTAAGCTCATCTTCCCGATTCCTGCCTTGATCGCTCGTCTCTCCCGCGTTATCACACTGTTACCTGGCGACGTCATCTTCACCGGAACCCCGGAAGGTGTTGGGCTCGGCATGCACCCACCACGGTTTGTGCAACCAGGCGAGTCGCTGCGGACTTGGGTTGACGGCATCGGCGAGATGAAACACGTCTTTCGCTAATGGGGGCAACATACGACCTGGCGTCGTTCGCGACTCGGCGAAGGGTTGAATCGTCTCCGAACACGGAGGCGGTCGCGCGGACCCTGGTGGACACCATCGGCGTGGCTATCGCCGGGATGTCCGAAGACGCAAGTCGGATCCTGCTCGACTGGATTCGCGACGAGCCGGCGAAGGGGAGAGCGCGCATCTGGGGCACACACATTGAGGTGGCCCCTTCCCAGGCGGCGATGGCGAACGGGACAGCGGCTCACGCCCTCGACTGGGACGACGCGGTGCCATCGATGCCGATGCACCCTGGTGCTGCGCTCGTGCCCGCGCTATTGGGGCAAACAGCCACGCTCCGCGCCTCTGGCACGGAACTCGTGCACGCCTACGATGTCGGATCGGCGGTCTGTCACGCCGTCTCCGATGTGCTGCCGGTCAACATTCATTATGGTCGCGGCTGGCATAACACGGCGACAAGCGGCCGACTGGCAGCCGTAGCGGCGCTGGCACACCTCATGCGCCTCGACGAGACCACGACGTGCCACGCCCTCGGCATAGTTTCATCCAGCGCCGCGGGAAGCCTGGCCAACTTCGGCACTATGACCAAGTCTCTGCACGCGGGAGCGATCGCCCGGGACGCAATAATGTCCGTCGAGCTCGCACAGCGTGGGTATACGGCAAACACTGGGCAGTTGGAGGCACCGATGGGCTTCTTCTCGCTTTTCGGGGAGGCTAGCGATCTGGAGGCCCTCCCGGAACGGCTGATGTACTGGGAACGGGCATGGACCGACGATTGGGCGCTCAAACGGTATCCGTCCTGCTATGCCACACATCATGCCGTCGATGCTGCACTGGCAGTCGAGGTGCACCACGATGACATCAAGTCTGTGGTGGTCTCCGTCCCGGAGAAGTCGATGGCACCCCTCCGGCTCGAGACCCCTCACACCGGCCTCGAAGGAAAGTTCAGCCTCGCTTATACGGTCGCGCGTGCGCTGGTTACTGGCATCCCCACCCCTGGTGACTTTACCAATGAGGCGGTCCATGACCGGGCCGTTCGACGTGTGATGGACGTCGTGGCACTGGACCGCAGAGATCCCGCAGGAGCGGGCGCGCACACCCGCATCGATGTGGAGAGAACGGACGGGACCATCCTCCGATCGGAGGCCACTGTGGCATATGGTGATGCGCAAAATCCACTATCCGACGGCGACCTCGAGGCGAAGTACCTTAGCGCGCTTGCCTACGCCGGGTGGACGTCCGCTCGTTCTGCCGAACTGCTGTTCCACCTCCGGGCCGCACCACGCAGTGATGACCTGGCGTGGATCCAGGACGCATTGCGCGCGTAGCCGTGCCGTCCCGTGGCACCGCACGCTATCTCTGTGCTTCCCCTCACAGCAAGGTGATGGTCAGTGCATCCATTACCCGAGCGAGAGGACACCATCATGGCGTCGGAGCCCAGCAACAAGGACACCACGAAGTACGTCAGGCTTCCGTCAGGAAAGGTCAAGTATAACGTCGTCGGCTCCGGCCACCCAGTCATTTTCCTCCATGGCAGCGGCCCTGGAGCCACGGGCTGGAGCAACTTTGGGCCGAACATCGCCCAGTTGGCGGAGCACTTCACCTGCTATGCCCCTGACATGCCCGGTTGGGGTGACTCGGACCCGGTGATGCCGCAGGACCGCAATCACGTGCAGACAGCGCTTGAGTTCATGGACGAGCTGGGGATCGACAAGGCGGCGTTCGTCGGCAACTCCATGGGTGGTGCGACGACCATTCGACTTGCCGTCGAGCAAGCGGACCGTCAGTCCCATCTGATTACCATGGGCGCGGGCGCCTCGGGGGTAAAGCTCTTCGGTGCCGGCGACGGCCCGACCGAAGGGATCAAGGTGCTCCTCGCCGGCTACCGGGAGCCAGGCATCGAGACAATGCGTGAATTGGTCGATGTGATGAGCTTCGACTCGGGGGACAAGTCGGATGAACGGGCTCAGCAGCGGCTGGACAGCCTCCTTCGGCACCCGGAACACTCGACGAACTTCCTCTCCGGACCGCGCCCTGCACGCGATTTTCCCGCGGAGCAATTGCTCACGGAGATTCCCGTCCCGGCACTGCTCATTCACGGCCGTGACGACCGCGTCGTCCACTACGAGAACGGGCTCAAGCTCAATGCGCTGATCCCAAATAGCCGTCTGTATCTGATCAACCGTTGCGGCCACTGGGCCCAGGTGGAGCACGCCGAGGAGTTCAACCGGATCGTGATCGATTTTATCCACTCCAACTGAAACCTCGCGGGAGGACTGAATCATGGGGCAGCACATCATCGGTGATCAGGCTCGCTTCAGAGAAGTGTTGGGTCACTATCCTACTGGAGTAGTCGTGGTGACCTGTCGCGATGAGCGTGGCGAGCCAATCGGTATGACCATCGGATCCTTCAGTTCGGTATCGGCCGACCCGCCACTTGTTAGCTTTCTGCCGATGCGGACATCCCATACTTTTGAACGGATGCGGGGGTGTGACACGTTTTGCGTCAACATTCTGGCCGGAGATCAGGAGGACCTTTGCCGGCAGTTCGCTTCGGGAGCGCATGACTTCGCGAATGTGAAGTGGAGTTCCTCTCCCCAGGGTGCGCCCATCCTGGACGGTGCCGTCGGATGGATTGAGTGCACGACTCATTCGATACGCGATGCAGGAGACCACTACCTCGTCCTCGGGCAGGTGGACAACCTCGCCGTGAGCCGGCCCGTCCAGCCGCTCGTGTTCTTTCAAGGCGGATACGGCAGGTTCGCACCCCAGTCTCTGGTCGCACTCCCAGAGCGCGACCTCATCAGTGGGGTACGTCTGGCCGAGGCGGTGCACAGTGAGTTGGATGCCCTCGGTGCGAGTCTCGGGGCTGAGGCATCTTTGATGGCGCCGGTGGGCGAGGACCTCGTGGTCGTCGGCGCCACGGCAGCACCAGGCCACTCTGTCGCACCCTCACTAGGGAGTCGAGTGCCGCTCAGGCCTCCGCTCGGTGAGCTGTACGTTGCATGGCAGGACGATAAGAGGGTCGACGAGTGGTTGGCGCAGATCCATCCGCGAGACGAGGCGACGCGTGCGACATATCGGGAGCGACTCACAGCCGCACGCAGGCGTGGCTGGGCGATGTCCATGATGACCGATCCGTCGGAAGACGCTCTCTACCTGGATCTACGTGCCTATCGGTCAACCGACCTGACACCTGAGCGGGCCCGCGAGATCGAAAGCCGGATAGCCGAGGCTACTCGGGCGTATGAACCTGTCGACATCGTGGACGGACGTCGGTATGACATCCGCTCGATTGTCGCTCCTGTGCTCGGCGTCCGAGGTGATCTTCAGATGGTGCTCCGTGTCTCCGAGCTTCCGAAGGACGTTGGCAAGGATGAGGTCCTGGCTTGGATCGAGGCTCTTACCGATGCGGCGGGTCGTCTCGGTACGGCATCGTCCGCTGGGCCGACGTGCGACGAGCGGTCCTCGAGCACGGTCGGGTGACACGGGGCGGGACAGCACATCACGCTGTTCCGTTCAGCGGAACAAGGGTTGGCAATATTCTAGGAGTATACCGTGGCCTGCGTGACAATTCTGTGTGGACGCACGGACGCCTGAAAGAGGAGCACCGGTGGTGGCGATCGAGATGCCGGTAGGCAAGGACGAAGAGCCATCTCGGCGCGCCATGGCGCAGACCTCAGTCACCAAGGCGCTGGCACTGCTCGACAGCTTTCGGAAGATCGGGCCGGTCGCCGGAGTGAGCGACCTTGCCCGCGCGACGGGTCTTCCGAAATCCACAGCCTTCCGCCTGCTGAACCAGCTCGCAGCGAGCGGATTCCTGAACAGGGATGGCACAGATTACAGGCTCGATCAGCACGTGTTCGAGCTCGGCAACTACGTACCGATGTGTACACCCGGAGACCTGCGCAGTATCACGGCGCCCTTTCTGGCGGATCTGTTCGCCCGGAGCCGGGGCGTAGTCCACCTCGCGGTGATGGACGGCACCGACGTGCTCTACATCGACAAGATTCAAGGCAGTACGACCGTCAGAGTGCCGACGACCGTCGGTGGGCGAATCCCCGCGTCATGCACGGCCATCGGGAAGGCGATGCTACCGTTCGGGCACAAGGATGCAATTGAGAAGATCCTGCAGGAAGGGCTGAGCCGCCGCACCCGGCATTCGATCGGCGCACCGGGGCTGTTCCTGTCCGAGCTGCAACAGGTGCGTAAACGGGGTATCGCGTTCGACCGGGAGGAAGCCGCACTTGGCCTGACCTGTGTGGCTGCACCGATCATTTCGCGGGGAAGCGCGATTGCAGCAATCTCAACGTCCGGGCCGACGGGCAGGTTCGATCCGTCTGCACTCGCATCCCGGGTCAAGGGGGAGGCTCAGGAAATCTCGGCACTGTATGGCGCACGGATGCGCGATCTTCAGCTCGAGCGTGAGCGCGAGCGTTGACACGGTGCCGCATCTCGGCACGAATCTCTAGCCGACATGGTGCCCACGCCCCATCCTTGTGATGGCCGAGTGACGGCTGCGGCACCGGAAAGGGCCGACGTGAAGGGAGCACCGACGTGACCGAGGCCAACGAGCGCATCGCAAAGATCAGTGAGTTCCTCGAGCGCAGCGGGAGCGATTGCGACTCAATCGGCAGCTTGACGGATGAGGTTGCCGCGAAGCTGAGGTGGGTCGGCGTGACCAGAATGCTGCAGCCGGCGGAGTTCGGCGGCGACCAGGCGCACCCGGTCGAGTTCTTCGAGGCTGTACTCTCTATCGGTACATGCGCCGGCTCGATCGGCTGGGTATCAGGCGTCGTGGGGGTACATCCGTGGGAGTTGGCGCAGGCAGAGCACAGTGTGCAGGAACAGATCTGGGGAGGCGATCCCGATACATGGATCGCCTCGCCGTACGCGCCGATGGGACGATTGCGCCCATCGGGCGACGGCTACATCGCAAGCGGACGTTGGTCCTTTTCCTCGGGGACGGATCACTGCTCATGGGTGGTTCTCGGCGCGATGGTCACTGATGAGGATGGCGAAATCATCAAAGGCAAGCCACCCGTTCACATCGTCCTGCCACGACGTGACTACGAGATCGTTCCCGACTCGTGGCAGGTCATCGGGCTCGAAGGCACTGGCAGCAAAGATGTCGTCATCGACGATGCCGTCATCCCGCGCCAGCGGGTGATCGAACCCGATCTCCTTCCGCAGACGTTGGTTGATCGGGGACGTGACGTGCCTCTGTATCGCATGCCGTTTGCCATCATGTTCTCTGGTGCGATCGCCTGCGCAAGCCTCGCGATCGCGTCGGGTGCTCTGCGTACCTTTGTAAACTATGCGCGTACTCGGGTCGACTCCAAAGGTTCGGCCGCCGTCAGTAACCCCCATCAACTTGTAACGCTCGGCGAGGCATCGGCGGACATCGAGGCGAGCAGGCTCCAGTTCCTCGACGACATAAACCGTGTCTACAAACTGGCCGAGAAGGGTGTCGACATCCCGCCGTCGGCACGCCTCGAAGTGCGGCGCAACCAGGTTCGCGCGGTCCGTCGTTCGATGGATGCCGTCGACCAGCTGTTCTTGCATGCGGGCGGTGCGTCGTTACGTCGCGACCAGCCGTTCCAAAGATTCTTCCGTGACATGCATGCCGCGATGAACCATGCCAACAACGCCGCGGAGCGCACTTACGAAGGCTATGGCCGAAACCTGTTCGGGTTGTCGGTTCCCCCGGGCGTCAGGTACTGATGGACGTCGCCCGGGCTCAAGCCATCGTCGTGACTGTATGATAGTGCGGTCGACGCGACGGCCTGCGCCCGTCGGCGGTCGTGGTCGACCAGCATGGGTTTGATTTCACACTCGCCCGGGTGGGCGAAGCGGCCCAACTCAATTACGGTGTGGCGCGGGTACAGGCACGAACCACGACCTGGCTTCTTGAGCCGAGCAGGACGCGGGCTGACCACTCGGGGCCGCGGCGATTGCCATGAGCGAACTGCCGTTCATGCTGACTGATCTTCCCGGTGACAGTCCCGCATATGACGGCGCAGTGGTAGTCGGGGCATTTGGAGTGTCCGGAGCTACGCCGGATCAGGAAGTTCAGGCTGTGTCTAGTGCGCTCGAACGTGCCCGAAACGCACCGGCAGCGAACCGCCAGCCATCCGTGTGCCGCATTTCGGTACATGCCCCTGGTAGCTGGTCCAGTGGTTCCATATCGTGACCTGCAGAACCTGAAGGTGACGGATATCACAGTTAAGGGCCGTGTGAGCGGCTTCAAATAGAAGGGCCCAGCAATGTCACATGTTTGTCGTCGAACAGGGCAGGAAACCCGCCGTCGGATCATCGCGCCTGCCGTCCTCTCGGTCACCGCACTGACCCTCACGGGCTGCGCTGCCGAAGGATCTTCGTCGGGTGGCGGAGGAACCTCAGGCGGGTCGGCGTCAGCCGTCGGGGTCACCAAAGCAAAGAAGGCAATCGCCGAACTGGAAAAACCGGTTTCCTCATGGCCGCCGATCCCGCCGCTTGAGAATGACGTCTCGCTCAAGGGTAAGAACGTCACAATAATCCCCCTCGGTGAGAGCATCCCAGTAATGCACGGCATGGCGATCGGCGCAAAGAAGGCGCTCAAGAAGATGGGCGCCACCGTGAACGTCTGCGATGGCAAGGTCGATCCAACTCAAGTCGCGTCGTGCCTCAAACAGGCTCAGGCCCGGGGGAGTTTCGCCGTCATCAGCCTTTTTGTCGCATACCAGATGGATGGCACCGCGTTCAATGCCGCCGCGAAATCCGGGATGAACGTCCTCGTGGCCGGCGACTCGCCGGAGAAGGACAAGAGCTACCCAAGCAACCTTGCCTTCTTCGACTTCGGCAAGAGCCTGCAGACGCTATCTCGCCACGAGGCAGAAGCCGCTGTCGCGGAGAAGGGCGCCGACGCTAATGTCATCTGGCTCGGCCAGACGGACAACGCCAACACCATCGCCCAGGCGAAGGCCGGCGTGGATCACTTCAAGAAGATCTGTCCCGACTGTGGCATCGTGTTGGCCAAGTACAGTACCGCGAACTCGGACAAGCTGCCTTCACAGGTCAGTGCGCTGCTGGTCTCCCACCCGAATACGAATATCGTCGTGATTCCGTCCGACTCAACCGCGGCACATGCGCTCCAGGGTATCAAGAGCTCGGGATACGCCAATAAGGTCACCCTGATTTCCACTGGCGGTGACCTCTCGGGCCTGCAGCGCATTGCCAAAAACGGCGGACAGTCACATGACTTCGCGGCCCCTGTCATCTACAACGGCTTTGCGATCGTCAACGGTATGATGCAGTTGGCGGCCGGGCAAAAGGTCAAACCACTCACCAACGTGACCCGGGACATCACCGTGAATAACGTAAATAAGCTCAAACTTACCCAGAGTGAATACTTTACGAGCAACTGGTTCGGCAACGACGACTTCGAACAGGCCTTCTATAAGGCATGGGGCGTCAAGTGACTTCCCCTCGGCTCGAGTTACAGCACGGCAGCAAGACCTTCGGATCAACCCGTGTGCTGCATGATGCGTCCCTGATCGTGCAGCCGGGTGAGATCCACGCACTGGTCGGACAAAATGGGTCCGGCAAGTCAACGTTGGTTAAGATCTTGACCGGCTATCATGGCCCTGACCGCGGCGCTGAGATTACGATCAACGGTCATCCATTGCCGGTGCCAGTCCAGTGGCGAGCAGCACAGGCCGCTGGGTTGGCTGCGGTCCACCAGGACCAGGGCTTGATTGGTGAGTTGACAGTCAGCGAGAACATCGGTGTCGGCAACTTCACGCATTCCCGCTGGACCGGAAAGATCGACTGGAAGGCTCAGCACGATGCAGCACGGGAGACGCTCGAGCGGCTGCAGCTGGAGGTTGACCCCCGGGCGCGCGTCGACACGCTCAACGCGACCCAACGTGCCGGTGTGGCCATCGCGCGAGCGCTCCGAGGCATAACGTCTGGAGAGGGCCTCTTGTTGTTGGACGAGGCGACCAGGTCGCTGCCCCGTAGTGAATCGATGGTGCTGCACTCCTTGATTCGACGTATCGCCGAGTCCGGCACTGCGGTCCTGATGATCAGCCACAGCCTCGAAGAGGTGTTGTCGGTGACGGACAAGGTTACTGTTCTTCGAGACGGAAGAGTCGTCGGTGCGGGTCTCGATACGAGCGGACTGACTGAGGCCGACCTAGCGCGTCGAATGCTCGGTGCAACCGTCAGAGCTGTCTCGCGTGGTAACGCCGCCTCCTCGGGCTCGGCGATCTCCGCCGAGATCCGGGGCCTTCGGATTGGTCAAAACGACACGATCGACCTAACCGTAGATGCCGGCGAAATTGTAGGAATCACCGGTCTTCCTGGCACTGGCTTCGAGCAGTTGCCCTACTTCCTGGGCGGAAGTCGTCGCAGTGAAGGGACAATCCGTACCTCGGCGGGCGAAAGTGATCTGAGCCGCACCAGCGTCAATCAGCAAATGCGCATCGGTGTGGCTATGGTGCCGGAGCGGAGGATCGACGAGGGACTTGCCCTTGATCTCAGCATTCGCGACAACCTCGCGTTGCCAAGTGTCCACCGTAATGGTAGGCCATGGTTTGTCGCCAAGGGCTGGCAGGAGTCTCTCTGCAAGAACTCGATCAGTCGCTTCGAGATCAAAGCCCGCAGTGGAGCCGACTTGATCAGCGAGCTTAGTGGAGGTAATCAGCAGAAGGTGCTGTTCGCCAAGTGGCTCTCTGTGAAGCCCGAGCTCTTCGTCCTGCACGAGCCCACCCAAGCGGTCGACGTCGGGGCACGCGCCGACCTGCTCAACGCGATCTGCGAGACGGCAGAAGCCGGTGCCGGTGTGCTTCTGATCAGCACCGAGCCCACTGATCTAGTCCAAACCTGCGATCGCATCCTGGTGCTCCACCCCGGTCGACTGCCGATCGAGCTGCGCACCAGCGACCCTGATGACGTTCTCAACGCCGTCTACTCAACCGAGATCAACCCCCACACCCAGGTCACTGTCTAAGCACCATCGGAGCAGCACAATGTCTGATCGCTCAAGCGTCCACGCCAAACTCTGTCCCGAAGAGACCGCAGTCACGGACGACGTGGTAACGCCTCGCTTCCCGAGGGGTGAAACCCCGACCCTTGACCCGGGATCCCCTGATGGCATAGACCAGGAGGTCACCGTGAAAAGGATCCGGATGCCCGGATGGGCTAGCAACTGTCTTGCTCGATACGCCCTTGTCCTCGTGTGGGCGCTAATGGCGGGATATTACACTCTGCAGAAGCCCGGTCTGTTCCTGACACAAACCACGTTCGCATCGATCTTCGGATCCCAGCAGGTCCAAGTGTTCCTGGCCATGTCGGTGTTCGTTACGTTCATCGCCGGAGAGATTGACCTATCAGTCGCCTCCATAATGGGCGTGACGGCCACCATCATCCCGGTGCTCGCCAGTCAGCATCATGTGCCCCTCGTACTGTCCTGCGTCATCGGTATCGCGGTGGCGGCACTCGTGGGTGTCGTCAATGCATTCTTTGTCGTGATCATGAATGTCTCCTCCTTCATCACTACGCTGGGGATGGGAACCCTGCTAATTGGCGTGGCGCAAGCAATCTCACACACACAGGTGGTCTCGGTGCAGAACTCCACGTTCTCCATGATCTCGACCAAGCCGCTCCTCGGCATGCCTGTCTCGTTCTACTACGGAATTCTGCTAGCCCTGGTCATCGCCTATGTCATCGCTTGGACGCCGATCGGGCGGGCCATCGTTTTCGTCGGCTCCAACCGTGAGGTCGCGCGCCTGGCAGGCATTCGTGTCAATCGAATTCGATTTGGGTCATACATCGTCGGCGCGGTGCTGGCCGGACTCGCCGGGATGATCCTGGTCGCAACTGTCGGCGGGTTCGACAGTTCGACCTCGTTGGCGTTCCTCCTTCCCGCCCTCGCGGCGGTGTTCCTCGGAACCGCCGTCATCCGACCGGGCACTTTCAACGCAATCGGAACGATGGTTGCGATCTACTTCCTTGAGACTGGGATCTTCGGTCTTCAACTCCTCGGGTACTCGGGCTGGATCCAAAATGTCTTCTACGGTGCAGGCCTTGTTGCCGCTGTAGCGCTGGCCAAGGTGATCCACGACAAGTCCGCCAAGGCCGCCTGATTACCCACGATGGAGAAACTCATGAACTGCGACAACTTCCTCGACGATACCGTGACGAAGCATAAGCCAGAGATTCGACCGCATCAGTTTCGAGAGGCGCTCGGTCACTACCCGACCGGCGTCGTAATCGTCACGGCAAGCGGGGACGCCGGTGGACCGATCGGTATAACGGCCGGGTCCTTCATGTCAGTCTCACTCGATCCACCATTAGTGTCGTTCACCGTCGAGAGAGCCTCCAAGACATTGGAATTGCTTCGCACCGCGGGTGCGTTCTGCGTCAATGTGCTATCGGCCGACCAGGAGGACCTGTGTCACAGATTCGCCACCGACGACAAGGGCGATTTCACAAATGTTGCGTGGCATCCCGCGCCAAGTGGAGCGCCCGTTCTTGACGGTGTGGTGTCCTGGGTCGACTGCACGTATGACTCGATGATCGACGCTGGCGACCACCGCATAGTGATCGGCCGTGTCCACGAGGTCGATGTATCGCGGGCGGCCCTTCCACTGCTCGCCTTTCAGGGTGGGTACGGTCGATTCACGTTACCATCTCTCGTGGCCAAGCCTGAACCGGATCTGATCCAGGGAATCCGCCTTGCGGAGTGTGCACGTGATCAGATCGAGATGCTCGCCGAGGAGTTCGCAGCGGAGTGCAGTGTGATTACCCCAGTGGGTGAGGATGCGGTCTTCGTGGCCCTCGCGAGGCGCTCGGAGGGGGCGAGTCATGTTTCCCTAGGGTCTCATGTCCCGCTCATCCCGCCGATCGGCTCGGTCTTCATCTCTGCGCTCGGTTCGGTTGCGGTCAACGCATGGCTGAACCGGATTCCCGACTTCGATGAGGCGACTCGCGCAGCGTATATCGGGCAACTCGAGCGAGTACGAGATCGCGGGTACTCGCTGTCATTGCGTGGCGAACATTCCGATGCAGAGATGTTTACGGCAGTACAGGAGTACTCGTCTCCCGAGCGGCTTCCCAAGCATGAACGTCGCTTCCACGACATCATTCGTGCGACAGCGCCGCTCTATGAGCCGGACATCGAGGCAGGCTGCTCCTATGACCTGCATTCAATCGTAATGCCAGTGCCAGGGCCACTGGGACTAGTGCAGATCGCCTTACGACTTGCGAATCTCCCGAGCGGAGCGGATGGTGCTCAGGTCCAGACCTGGATCGCGCGGCTACGCGAAGCCGTCGACATTGTGTCGGGGTATTTGTGTTGTGATCGACCGGAGTCTTACGCCAGCCAGTAGGCGACCTGCCGCCCCGCTCGTCGTGGCTTTACCGCCAGGGGTCCGGTCAGAACGAGCATCTCGCCACGTCACGAATCCACTCATTTCCCGGTTAGGAGAGCGAAATGCCAATACGAGCAATGGTGCCACGTCGCGCACTCATCGATGGCGAACTTGTCGAGGCCTCCAGTTCATTCGAGGTGATCGCGCCCGCGGATGGTACCGTCATCTCGCGCGTGCCGGCCTGCGACGCGCATGACCTCGATCGGGCCGTCGCTGCTGCTCGCCGTGCGCAGCCGATGTGGGCCGCCGACGAGCCGGCTCGACAGGCGGCGCTTCGTCAGTTCGCCGGGCTGCTCAAGGAATACGGGGATGATATGGCCGAGTTGCTCGCGCTCGAGACCGGGCATCCGATCGCGGCCGCGCAGGAAGAGTGTGCCGGAGCGGTTCAGCACGTCAGCTGGGTGGCGGATGCGGATGTTCCGCAGAGCGAGCTTGCCGATGCCAGCGGCGCGCAGACCATGGCCGAGCATGTGCCTGTCGGAGCGGCCGCGGCGATCGTGCCGTGGAACGCGCCGCTCGCCATGGCTGCGCACAAGCTGGCGGCAGCGATCAGGGTCGGTAACACCGTTGTCCTGAAGCCAAGTCCGTACACGCCACTTGCGACACTGCGCCTCGCCGAGCTCGCCGCGGAGGCATTCCCACCCGGAGTGGTCGCCATCCTGCCGGGGGGAGACTCGCTCGGGCAGGCGATAGCTTCCCACCCGGGAATAGACCTGGTCTCTTTCACGGGGTCTGTCCCAACTGGTAAGGCGATCATGGCCAACGCGGCATCGACGCTTAAGCGGCTCACGCTCGAGCTGGGGGGAAATGACCCGGCCATCGTTCTCGAGGATGTCGATATCGACGGGGCTGCACCGGAGCTCTTCCGTGCCGCCTTCGTGTTGAGTGGTCAGGTGTGTCAGGCCGTAAAGCGGTTGTACGTGCACCGAAGTAGATATGACGAGCTCACCGAAAAAGTCACCCAGATCGCGGAATCCGTGCGGGTCGGCGGGCCGTTTGACGAGGGGGTGACCATGGGCCCATTGACGACGCTTCCCCAGCTTAACCGCGTTGCCGAACTCGTTGACGACGCAGTGGCTAAAGGTGGGGTCGTTCGGGCCGGTGGCTATCGCGTGGACCGACCGGGCTACTTCTATGCTCCCACCGTCGTCACCGATGTCGACGACTCAATCCGCCTTGTCGCCGAGGAACAATTCGGACCCGCCCTGCCAGTGCTGCCGTTCGATGAGATCGATGAGGTCGTCGCCCGTGGCAATAACACCGAATACGGCTTAGGCGCCTCGGTGTGGACCGCGGATCCGGATCGCGGAGCCGCCATCGCCCGTCGGCTCGTCGCCGGCTCAGTCTGGATCAACAAGCACACCGGGGTCGACCCGGGCATCCCGTTCGGAGGGATGCGCAGGAGTGGCCTCGGCCGCGAAAGCGGGATGGCAGGCCTTCTCAGCTTCACTGAGCTGCGCACCGTGACCGTCGCACCAACTAGACTCTGAATGGTAGGAGACGGGATGCAATATGACTACATCGTAGTTGGGGCGGGCGCGGCCGGGTCAGTCGTCGCAAACCGGCTGAGCGCGGATCCGGCTTGCCAGGTGATTCTACTGGAGGCAGGCATGAATGTCCGGGGAACCGACGTCCCCGAGTTCTTCCGTGGAAGGGTGCTCGAGACAGGACTCTCGATGACGCCCGGAGCGATGCGCCTGCCGGAGTACTACTGGAACGGCGTCATGGCGCGCAGGACCCCGGACCGCGAGCTGTTGCCTTACATCCGGGGCCGCGGAACCGGTGGTAGCTCGACGGTCAACGGGATGGTCGCGGTCCGGCCCGAAAGCGTCGACTTCGAGGACTGGGAGCGGCATGGAGCTACGGGTTGGGGGTGGGCCGACATGCTTCCGGCGTTCATCAGGCTCGAGTCAGACATGCAGTATGGTGACCAGCCCTATCACGGCAGGTCTGGCCCGATCCCAGTCAATCGCGAGCCGGAGGTGGGGTGGGGCGATGTCGACAGGGCCCTGGACGAAGCCGGTCGTGATGCCGGCTACCCGGTGTTCGACGACTACAATGAACCCGGATCGACGGGAATCTCTCGCTATCCGAGCAATACCAACGCAGAAGGCCTGCGGGTGTCGACCAATCATGGATATCTCGATCCGGTGAGGTCGAGGGAGAACCTGGAGATCAGAGGGGAGTCCCAGGTCCATGCCGTCGAGACAGCAGGTGGCCATGCCACAGGCGTTCGGCTGCTGGATGGAAGCGTCGTTGAACTCACGCCGGGCGGCGAGGTGGTGCTGTCCGCCGGAGCCGTACATACGCCGCCGATCTTGCTGCGCAGCGGCATCGGGCCGAGCACGGAACTGGACAGACTGGGTATCATCCAGGTCGCCGACCTCCCGGTCGGACAGGGGCTGCAAGACCACGCAATCGTTTTCGTCAACTTCACGCCGACGGAAGACCGCTTCATGAAGCCGGATCTGCGGCCGACCAATGTTGCGATCCGCTACTCATCTGGGAGGCCGGGGACGAGCCCGAATGACGTCGCCATCGTCGGGACGAACCACAACTACTGGTTTGGGAACGAGGACTCGGGTCTGGCCATCCAACTTAACAATGCCTTGTCGCGCGGACGGCTGACGCTGGCGTCGGCGGATCCGCACACCGACCCTGTGCTGGAGCACAACTTGCTTTCTGACCCACTGGACCTCGCGCGTATACAGGAAGGCGTAGAGCGGGCCCTGGATCTGATGTCGCGGTCGGCTTTCCGAAAGATCATGATCGGGCAGCCGCATGCGGCACGATCGCGGACCGAGCTGATGACACAGGTCAAAGACGTTGTCCACGCCTGCTCGACGGCCCGGATGGGCGGCGCGAATAACGCTGACACCGTCGTTGATCCGCGCTGCCGTGTGCTCGGTTTTGAAAACCTTCGCGTTGTCGATGCTTCGATCATGCCGACGATACTCAGTGCAAACCTGCATCTATCCGTGATCGCGGTGGCGGAGCGAGCCAGCGACCTGATTATTAGGGATCGGTCGTAATGCGGGTCGAAGAGAGGTGTCACCAAGTCCTGCATGCCGGTGGGCGGAACGTATTGCGTGCATAACCGTCAATGGCCAGGAAGTGTTGAATCTAAGAGGAGAACTCCGCCAAACAGCCCAAGGAGATGACATGACTGCGACCGTTCGAAGCCTCGGATATGTGGTTCTCGGATGCAGCAAGCTCGACGAATGGCGTACGTTCGCCACCAATGTTCTCGGCCTCCAGGTGGTCGACCACACCGGCTCGTCGATTCGGCTGCGAATGGACGAGTACCTCTATCGGTTGCAGGTCGATGAGGGTGCTTCCGCCGGGGTTCGTACCCTAGGGTGGGAAGTAGCTGGTCCATCGGAACTCAAAGAGTTGGCGTCGAGAGTAGAGCAGGCAGGTTACGCAGTTACGTACGGTGACGAGGAAGCGGCTCGAGCCCGAGACGTGACTGATCTCGTGTCGTTCCAGGATCCAGATGGTCTGGTGACTCTGGAACTCTTCTATGGTCTGACAAATGCGCTCGAACCGTTCCTCTCGCCGACTGGTACGACGTTCACAGCGAGCAGGGAACTGGGCCTTGGCCATGTCTTCCAGTTGGTCAAGAAACCAGAAGACTACTGGAAACTGTACACCGAGACCCTCGGCTTTCGCCTCAGCGACCACATCGAGGTGGGGCCTGGGGTTGACGCGACATTTACTCATTGCAACCCACGGCATCACTCGTTCGCCTATGTCCCAGTTGCACACGACGACCGCCAACGTGAGCAGGGTGTCGGCCACATCATGATCGAGACGACGGATATCGACGGTGTAGGGCGGGCTATCGACGCGATCCAGGGCAATGGGGCCAAAATGACTGCAACCCTGGGTAAACACACGAACGACAAAATGATCTCATTCTACATCGACTCCCCCAGTGGGACCGGATTCGAATACGGCACCGGTGGCATCGAGGTGGACGACGAAACATGGACCCCGACGCGATACCAGTCTGCGCATTACTGGGGCCACGAACGATGAGTGCGAAGGATCGCGTCGCCCCTGTAGCTGACCTCCTGCGCAACGACGCCGGCAACTGCGACAAGCTCGGTCAGCTTACGCCGCGCACCACGGACGCACTTCGCTCGACCGGCGTGGTGAAGATGCTGCAACCGAACGACTTCGGGGGCACCGAGGACCACCCGACCGAATTCATGGCGACGGTCCTTGAGATTGCCTCTCACTCTCCGGCTGCGGGCTGGGTCGCCGGCGTCGTCGGGGTGCACCCGCATGAGGTTGCACTCGGCGACCGGCGGATGCAAGCCGAGATATGGGGAGGCGACCCGGAGACATGGATCGCTTCACCGTACGCGCCGATGGGGAAAGCCCGTCCCGTTGAGGGCGGTTACGTATTCAACGGCCGCTGGCCGTTCTCCTCAGGCACCGATCTGTGCCAGTGGGTGACCATCGGAGGCTTCATCACCGAGGCCGACGGCACGACGATCACCGACCGACGCGCCCGCCACTTCGCCCTACCGCGTGCCGACTATGAGATCGTCGCCGACTCTTGGGAAGTGGTCGGACTCAAAGGCACCGGGTCGAAGGACCTCATCGTGCGAGATGCATTCGTGCCGTCGTATCGCGTCATCGACACCGGCGAGATCACCGAGGGGACGGCTGGTGCGATGCGAGGTCGGGACAACCCCCTCTACGCCATGCCACGCAATGTGATGTTCGCCGGAGCAGTCTCGGCGGCGACGCTCGGCATCTGCCGGGGCATGCTCGACGCGTTTATCGAGTTGACCCGGACACGTGACGGTCGCTACGGCAAGGCTTCGCTGGACCCCTATCAGCTGGCCTCCCTGGGTGACGCCGCCGCCGACATCGACGCCAGTATCGTCCACTTCCTGCGCGACATTGACCGCTGCTACGAGTTGTGTTCCGCTGGCGAACCAACGCCGTTGTCACTGCGTGCGGAGGTTCGGCGCAATCAGGTTCGCGCCACCAATCGCGCGGCTGCCGCCGCGGACCAGTTGTTCCGGATCGCCGGCGGTCTCTCCCTGCGTGAGGACCAGCCGCTCGAGCGCCTTTGGCGCGACAGCCAATCCGCGATACACCACATCCAGAATGTCCAAGACCCGATCATGCAAGCTTGGGGACTCGCCTTCTTCGGTCACCCTATTCCCCCGGCCATCAAGTTCTGATTATGTGAAGGAGATAACCGTGCCTATTGCAGAGCTCGGCCATACCGGCATCTGGGTTCACGACCTCGAGAAGATGCGCGAGTTTTACTCGACCATGCTCGGGCTCGTCGTTACAGACGAAGATCTAGACCATGGCATCGTCTTTCTCAGCGCCCGGCCCGACGTGGAACACCACGAGTTCGTACTCGCGCGCGGTCGGCATACTCCCGATGACGTAAAGCTCATCCAGCAGATCTCGTTCCGCGTCGACGACGTCGCCACGTTGCTCGAGTTCCACGCTAAGTTCAAGGCTGCTGGCGTACCCGTCCAGCAGGAGGTCACGCACGGCAACGCGTACGGGATCTACTTCTGGGACCCGGAAGGCAACAGGATTGAGGTCTACGTGCGGGTCCCACGAGACGTGCGCCAGCCATTCCGCAAAGACCTCGATCTTGATCAGAGCGTAGATGGGGTCATCGCGCAGGCTGAGCAGCTACTGGATGATGGTCGTCCTGCCACGGTTGGCAGCGCTGGTGGCAGGCCTCGGGACTAGTGCGCCTCGCCTCAGTATATGTGGACGGCCACCCGAGCGCCGCTCGGGTTGAGGGCGACCGTCTTACCTTGCTTCCTGAGCACGATCTCGGTGCGCTTATCTCGCATTCCAACTGGCGCACGCTTGCGTCAGCTGCTGGGCCCGTCATCCCGGCCAGCGACGCATCATTTCGGCCGGTCGTGCCCGACCCGCCGAAGATTCTCTGCATGGGTCGCAACTACGCGGAACACGTCCTGGAAGGTGGCCACGAGCTGCCCGAGTTTCCAACGCTCTTTGCGAAGTACACGGCGTCCCTGTGTGATCCATATGCGGATATTCTGATGCCCTCGGTGAGCATCCAACTCGACTGGGAGGCCGAACTGGCTGTCGTGATCGGAGCCGGCGGTCGCGCGATCCCGCGCGTATCCGCGCTCGGTCACGTAGCCGGGTACACCGTCAGCAACGACTTCAGCGTTCGCGACTGGCAAAACCGCACCAACCAATGGCACGCCGGTAAGGCGTGGGACTGCCTGACTCCTTTGGGTCCCTACCTCGTCACCGAGGACGAGCTGCCACCCGGTGCGACCGGACTCGATATCACCTGCGAGGTCGACGGAGTGGTGATGCAGAAGGGCAACACCACACGGTTCATCTTCGACGTGGCCACGATCATCGCCGATATCTCGACCTTCACCCGGCTCGAGCCTGGAGATGTGATCCTCACTGGAACTCCTGACGGTGTAGGCAATGCCCGTGACCCGAAGATCTTCCTGCGTCCAGGGCAAACCGTCGTATCGCGCGTGGACAAGGTTGGTGAGTTGAGGAACAATGTCGTTGCTTAAGAATGCGCCACTTACACCCTCTGCGCTCACTCCTGAGCAGCGGGGACTGTACGACGAGATCTGCCGCGGGCCGCGCGCCTCCGTCGACCGGCCCGCCGGGCCGGTCGACGGACTCGGGCACCTCACTGGTCCATTCAACGCGATGCTGTATAGCCCTGCTGTCGGTGGCCCGCTGCACAGGCTCGGAGAAGCGCTCCGCTACTCTTCGACGCTACCCGATGTGACCCGCGAGCTGGTCATCCTGGCCGTCGCGGCGCACCATGACTGTCACTACGAACGGATCTCGCACCGCAAGGTGGCGGCCACGCTAGATATCGGCGAGACTGCGTTCGGTGCGATCGAGGCTGGGCTATGCCCCCAGGCGCACCCCGAAGCCGCGGGGGCGCTGGAGCTCGTGCTCGCTATCCTTGATGGCAACCTCCCCGGCGAGGATGACTTGGCGCAGCTGCGGGTGGATCTCGATGACGCTACAATCTTCGAGCTGACCACGCTGGTCGGTTACTACTCGACACTTGCGGTCCAGCTGGCCCTGTTCGGTGTGGAGCCCCCCGTATGAGCAATACCATCACTCCGGAGTCCACCTCGCGATACGTTACCGCAGACGGCATCCGTGTCCATCTGCACGAAGCCGGTTCGGGCCCGCTCTTGCTCTTGATCCACGGCGGCGCGCCAGGCGCGGATGGTTGGGGAAACTTTGGCCAGAACCTTGCTGCGTTCGCGTCTCGATTCCGGGCCGTCGTCGTCGACCTACCGGGCTACGGCAAGTCTGAATCTACGGAGTTCGAGGGCGGCCGCTATGCGTTCTTCGCCCGAATCTTCGCGGCACTAATCCGAGAGCTCGGCGAGAGCTCGGCCCACGTGGTCGGTCTGGCGACTGGCGGTGCCGTGGCGGTCGCAATGGCACTCGACCACGCATCTGTAGTTGATGACCTCGTGCTGGTCAGTTCGGCCGGCGGGCTGCCACTGTTCACGCCAATGCCCAGCGAGGGCCAGAAGGTGATCCGCTCCTACTACGGCGGAGATGGGCCCTCGCGGGAGAAGATGCGCGCTTACCTTGAAATGATGCTCTACAACGAGGATCTAGTCACCGACGACCTCGTCGAGGCGCGCTATCAGGCCAGCATCTGCGTGGAGCCGCAGGGTCTCGGCAGCCCAGAGCAACTGTGGACACGGCTACACGAGATCGCAGCGCCAGCACTGGTCCTCTGGGGTCGCGAGAACCGGGTGCAGGGGTACGATAATGCACTCTTCCTGCTTCAGCGGATCCCCGACGTTGAAGTACATCTCTTCGGCAAGACGGGCCTGTGGGTGCCTTTCGAACGCGCATCACGGTTCCAGTCCTTGGTCACCGATTTCCTTCTTACGTATAGGAATGAGGAACGCGGCATCAACTGATGGAGATCGGCTTCATCCATCCGGATATCTAAGGCGCACAGTTCGACACGCATATTGCCGCTTAGCACGGTGTTTAACCTCCTGCGCGACTGTCCGTGATTTTCTCGGCGTTTCATTGCCCTGGGTGCGGCCGCCAACTTCGATGCTTTCTGTTCTGAAACAAAGAGGCTCGAAGAGGCGGTGGCCGCTCCATGATAATGAATGATGAGGGGTCTTGAGCGCTACCTGGTGGTGGCATGGCGTGCTTGAACTGGGTCCGGATAGGTGCCCACGGGTGCTCGACCCGTCGAGGTGATGCGTTGTTCGAGCTGGCCGACACGGTCGCGTGTGCGAGCGGGCGGATCACCTATCTGGCGCGTCTCTCGCTGGCCGAGTGTCGCCGCCGTGGCCATGGCGGTCTGTACGACGGCCTCAACGCGGGTCGCGGCGACACGGCATGACTACGGTAGCTGATCGCTTGTGGCCCGATCCCACTGATCACCGGCCCGGACCGGAGACAGTAGCTCGTCCTGTCGGTGGACTGGTCGAACTGGCTGTGCCTGAACGCCGCGACCAGTCCGGCCCGGTTGTTCTGCCACACCTACGCCCGTTGGCCGGATGATCCCGGGCCGGACGTACTGCTTCGCCGTCGCACGCACGGCCGCAGCCGGCCAAGCGTCCATCCCCAAGTGCCAGGACTGGCCCGCCACGCTCGCACCAACGCTGCTCGATCGTGCCCGGAGCCTCAAATGGTGACGCCCACCGCATCGATATCGAGATGCCCTCTTACGAAATTAGAGCGCGCTACAGTGGGCGTTGTGGAGGGCGGCACATCGGCGCGCGTGTCAGGATGGGGTCATGCGCTCCCTCTCCCTCGGCACCAAGATGGTGGTAGCTGCATTCGTTGCCTCGGGGACCGTTCACCTCGTGCGACCGCAGGTGTTCGAACCCATCGTGCCCCGCGTGCTACCTCGCAAGCGAGAGCTCGTCTATGCCTCAGGGGCTGCGGAACTCGCGTGTGCGGCAGGGATGTTGGCGCCGCAAACGCGGCGTGTCGCCGGCTTGGCGTCGGCGGGGATCCTGGTGGGGGTCTTCCCGGCCAATGTGCAGATGGCGGTCGACGCGCAGCGAGCGATCACTCGCAAAGGTTCGACTCGTCGCAGGCAGATCATGCGCGGCGTCGCTGTCGCTCGCCTCCCCCTGCAGGTGCCGATGATCCGATGGGCGCTGCGCGCCTGACGACCGCGACACGTCAGGCACGGAGTAGGCCGCATTGCAACGCGATCTCGGGTGAATGCGCGCCGACCGGAGGCACAGCACGGCGGGTGAATCACAGTGCCGGAAGCACCCAGTTGGCGAGGCCGACACACGTGATGGTGCCGACGGCCAGGCTGAGGAAGACGTTGCGCTTCCACCAGTGGACGGCCACCGTGGCGACGACGGCGACAACCTGCGCGATCGCCGGCGAACTGGTCGGCAGGCCGATGTCGCTCAGGCAATAGACCACCAGAATCGTGGTGACACCGAGCGGCATCCACGCATTCAGGTTCGCCAACAGAGCAGAGTCCTCCAGCGCGCCGCGCACCACGAACGGGAGCGCTCGCAGCGCCACCGTGATTGCCGCCGCGCACCCGATCGCGATCGCCAGATAGGTCCAGTCAACCGCCACGGTGCGCTCCTGACCTCGATCGAGTCGGGCCGTGCGGACGCAGGGACCGCGCGTGACGGGCGAGGCAGAACGCCACGAACGCTGCCATGGCCACGAGCAGCATCGCCCCACCCGCGAGTGTGGCTGCCACCACACCGGCACCGGCAGCGGCAACCAACCCCGGCATATCGGGGCGGCCGCGGTAGGCGTCGATCGCCAGCACGATGAACAGTGCCGTGAGGACGAAGTCGACGCCGGTCAGGTCGGGCAACCAGGACGCGCCCGCCACCGCACCGATCACCGAACCGGACACCCACGACAGGTGCAGCCCGGCCTGCGTCCACAGGATGCGGCCACTGGAGAGTTCCTCGGGTCGGTGGCGGGTCACCAGCACATACGCCTCGTCACTCAACGCGTAGACGGCGTACGGCCTTCCCCACCGGCGGATGCGATGCAGCGGGAACGAGAGCCCATAGAACACGTGCCGGGAGTTGACCAGCAATGTGGTGACGGCGATCGTCGAGATCGGCGCGGCGGCCGCGAGCAGGCCCACCAGCAGGAACTCCACGGACCCCGCATAGACGGTGCCGGAGAGGATCGGTGCCAGCCACCAGGGGAGGCCGTGGTTGGTGACCAGAACGCCCAGGCCGATGCCGAGCGCGCACAGCCCCGACCACACCGCGGCAGCATCGCGCGCCGCGAGGACCAGGCCGCCGGCGCCGGTCCGTCGACGCGTGATCGATGTGCTTGCCACCATGACAGCAACGGTATGCGGATTGCGGCGCAATGTGCTTACCTTCAAGTGCGGTATTGATATCTATTACGCAAGGAAAGCCGATGGATCGACTAGATGCAGCAATTATCGATCAGTTGCGGGTGAACGGGCGAATGACAAACCAGGAGTTGGCGGCGAGCGTGGGCCTGACGCCGGCACCGTGCCTGCGCCGCGTCCGTAGACTCGAAGTCGACGGCATCATCACCGGCTACACGGCACTGGTCGACCCACAGGCGATGGGTCGCGGTTTCGAGGTGCTCATTCACGCGGACCTCGCCGCGAAGGATCTCCCGACGGTCGAGGCGTTCGAATCCCGGCTCGCCGCCATGCCGGAGGTGGTGGAGCTGAGACGGATGTTCGGGCTGCCCGACTACTTCATCCGGGCACAGGTGCGCGATGCCGATGTCTATGAGCGGTGGCTGACCACTCAGATCATGGGCGATCCGGCCATCGCCCGAGTCGACTCTCGCATCACCATGAAACACATCAAATGAGGGCGTTTGCCACGAGATCGATGGACCACTCCAGGAGGGGAGGTGCGGCTTCTCCTGCCCCGGACACCGGCCCCGCACTCGACCGGCCGGTGATCGTGTCGGTCGTGCGCCCAACTATCGCATCCGGACCGCACGCGGGGCGAATATCATCGATTCATGCTGGTCGCCTTGCTTGCCTTCGTCGTCGCCGCGTCCCTGGTCGTGTTGCTCCCCGGACCGGACACTCTCGTGGTCGTCCGCGGCATGATGCAGGGTCGCCGGCGCGGGACCACGACGGCGCTGGGCAACCTGACCGGGTTGAGCGTCTGGATCGTCATCACCGCGCTCGGCCTCGCGGCCGTGCTGCGCGCCAGCGAGATCGGCTACGACGTCCTCCGGGTGGCCGGTGGGGCCTACCTCATCTGGTTGGGTGTGCAGGCCTGGCGCCACCGCGGCGAAGGCGCTTCTGCCCCGAGCGGCCGCACATCACTGCTGGGCACCGGATACGTCGCCGGCCTGACCACCAATCTGCTCAACCCGAAGGTCGGGGTGTTCTTCGTCACCTTCCTGCCCGGTTTCGTGCCCTCCGGTGACCCCGTAGGGCCGATGAGCCTGATGTTCGGCAGCTTGTTCCTCCTGCTGACGGCCCTCTACTGGCTGGTGCTGCTGGCCCTGTCGACCAAGGTGACCGGCTGGATGAACGCCCCGAAAGTGCGGCGCAAGCTGGATGCGATCACCGCGCTCGTCCTCGTCGGGTTCGGCATCTCGCTGGTCGCCGACGCCTGACCGGAGGTGATTCGCCCGTTCGCCATTTGGCCGTGATCCTGCTAGACACGTGAGTCGCCCGACCGCCGACCGCGCCCCATATCGCGCCGAGTGGCCGGTGCGGGCGCCGTTCCATCGCTCGAGCAAGGAGAGACCGTGTCGCACACCAACCTGTTCATCGAAGGCCATTGGCGGCCGTCGTCCGACGGAGGGACGCGCATCATCACCTGCCCCGCCGACGGCAGCGTGGTCGGCGAGGTCTCCGAGGCGACCGCAGAGGACGCACGATCCGCGGTGGCCGCGGCGCGGAATGCCTTCGACCGAGGTGACTGGCCGCACACACCCAGCCCGGACCGTGCGGCGCTGCTTTTCGCCCTGGCCGACACCCTGACCGCGCAGAAGGATGACGTCGCCCGGCTCGAGGCACTGGACACGGGCAAGCGCCTGGTCGAGGCCCGCATCGACATGGACGACATCATCGGTGTCTTCCGCCACTTCGCGACCCTCGCTCAGGCCGACGCCGGCCGCGTCGTCGACACCGGACTGGCACAGGTCGCCTCCCGCGTCGTGCACGAGCCCGTCGGCGTCTGCTCGCTGATCACTCCGTGGAACTACCCGCTGCTGCAGACCGCGTGGAAGGTCGCACCGGCGCTCGCGGCAGGCAACACCTTCGTGCTCAAACCCAGCGAACTGACTCCGCACACGTCGATCTGGCTGGTCCGCACCCTGGACGAACTCGGGCTGCCCCCCGGCACCGCCAATCTCGTCCTCGGCCCCGGCGCGACAGCCGGCGCCGCGATGACCGAGGACCCGGCGGTCGACCTGGTCTCTTTCACCGGCGGTGTGGCCACCGGCAGGCGGATCATGGCCGCAGCGGCCCCCACCGTCAAGCGCGTCGCGCTCGAACTCGGTGGCAAGAACCCGAACGTGATCTTCGCCGACGCCGACCTGCCTGCGGCCATCGACAACGCCCTCACCGCGATCTTCCTCGACTCCGGGCAGGTGTGCTCGGCGGGGTCACGCCTGATCGTCGAGGAGTCGATTCACGACGAGGTGGTCGGTGAGTTGGTCCGCCGGGCACCGCACATCCGCCTGGGCGGGCCGTTCGACGACGAGGCGGAATCCGGTCCGCTCATCAGCGCCGACCACCGAGCCAAGGTGCAGGCCTACGTCGACCAGGCCGTCGAGGAGGGTGCACAGTTGCTCACCGGCGGCTCCGCCCCCGAGGACCCCGCGCTCGCCGACGGCTTCTACTTCCGCCCCACGGTCCTCGACGGATGCCGGGCAGGTATGCGGTGTGTGCAGGACGAGTCGTTCGGCCCGGTCGTGACGGTCGAGACATTCTCCGGGCCGACCCGGGACGAGGCGGAGGACGCCGCCGTGGCGATCGCCAACGACACGATCTACGGTCTCGCCGGCGCCGTGTGGACCGAGAACGCCGGTCGCGCAGAACGCATGGCGGCGCGCCTTCGGCACGGGACCATCTGGATCAACGACTTCCACCCCTATGTGCCACAAGCCGAATGGGGCGGATACAAGCAGTCGGGAGTCGGCCGCGAGCTCGGCCTGGCCGGCCTCGACGAATACCGAGAGACGAAGCACATCTGGCACAACACCCGCCCCGCCAAGGCCGGGTGGTTCGCCGACGCCGAAGAGGAAGGTGACCGATGAAGACCTGGGATTATGTGATCGTCGGAGGAGGATCGGCCGGCAGCGCGCTCGCGAATCGCCTCAGCGCGGATCCATCGACGTCGGTGCTCGTGCTCGAGGCCGGCCGCAGCGACTTCCGCATCGATCCCTTCATCCACATGCCGGCCGCGCTGCCCTACCCGATCGGCAACACGCTCTACGACTGGAAATACGAGTCCGAGCCCGAGCCGGACATGGGCGGCCGGCGCGTCTACCATGCACGGGGCAAGGTGCTGGGCGGATCGAGTTCGATCAACGGCATGATCTTCCAGCGCGGCAACCCGATGGATCTCGAGCGTTGGTCGCAGGACCCGAGCATGGAGGCCTGGGACTACGCGCACTGCCTCCCCTACTTCAAGCGGATGGAGACGTGCGTCGCCGGCGCGGACACCTGGCGCGGCGGTTCGGGCCCGCTGGTGCTCGAGCGAGGCCCCGCGACCAGCCCGCTCTTCGGTGCCTTCTTCGAAGCCGTCCAGCAGGCCGGATACCCGTTGACCGACGACGTGAACGGCTATCGACAGGAGGGATTCGCCAAGTTCGACCGCAACGTCCACCGTGGCCGCCGCTTGTCTGCGGCACGGGCCTACCTGCACCCCGTGCAGGGTCGGAAGAACCTCACGATCGAGACGCTGGCGATGGTGACGGGGTTGCGCACGGACGGGGCTTCGGTCACCGGGGTCGACTACCTGCGGGCGGGCAAGCTGCATCGCACGGCCCACGCTCGAGAAGTGATCCTGTGCGGTGGCGCGTTCAACTCACCACAGCTGCTGCAACTGGCCGGCATCGGCAACCCGGCCGACCTGGAAGCGCTGGGAATCGCGCCGATCGCCGACCTTCCGGGCGTCGGACAGAACCTGCAGGACCACCTCGAGGTCTACATCCAGCACGAGAGCAAGCAGCCGGTGTCGATCGCCCCGTGGCTCAAGCACCGACACAAGCCCCGCATCGGCATCGAATGGCTGATGCGGCGCGGCGTCGGGGCCAGCAACCATTTCGAGGCGGGCGGATTCATCCGCAGCAACGACGAGGTCGCCTGGCCCAACGAGATGTTCCATTTCCTGCCCATCGCCATCCGCTACGACGGGTCGCAACCGGCCGCGGAGCACGGCTATCAGGTGCACATCGGGCCGATGTTCTCCGATGTCCGCGGGTCGGTGAAGATCAGGAGCACCGACCCCTTCGAACACCCGGAGATCCGGTTCAACTACCTGTCGACGGAGAACGACCGGCGCGAATGGATCGAGATGGTCCGCGCCGCGCGGAACATCCTCGAGCAGCCGGCTTTTGCACCGTTCTCCGCGGGCGAGATCTCGCCCGGCCCCTCCGTCCGGACCGATCAGGAGATCCTCGACTGGGTGGCCCGCGATGCGGAGACCGCACTGCACCCGTCGTGCACGGCCAAGATGGGCACGGGTGAGGGGAGCGTCGTCGACCCGAGCACGATGCGCGTGCACGGGGTGGACGGCCTTCGCGTCGTGGACGCCTCGGTGTTCCCCTATGTCACGAACGGCAACATCTATGCACCGGTCATGATGACGGCGGAAAAGGCCGCCGACCTGATCATGGGCAACACGCCGCTGCCCGCCGCGCAGGTGCCGTTCTACCGCCACGGCGAGGGTATGCCGCTCTGGCCGCAAGGCGATCCGCGCAACGACGCCTGGGACGCCGACACGAATCCGCCGAGCGCTGCCGGTGCGACGCCCGCACCCGCGGCGTCGCCGACGTCGGGCCGGGAGGCATGATGAGCAGCGACCTGGACAAGGGCCTCGCCCCCGCCGAGCAGGAACCCGCCCCAGAAGTCAACAAGCCGGTCTTCATCGGCTCCGCGGTCGGCATCCTGGTGGTGGCGATCTGGGCGTTGGTCGACCCGGACCAGGCGTCCGACGTGTTGGGCACCGTCGTCGGGTGGATCTCGAGCGGCTTCGGCTGGTTCTACATCGCCCTGGCCACCGTCGTCGTCGGATTCGTCATCTACCTCGGAGTCTCTCGCTTCGGGCACATCCGGCTCGGACCGGAGCATTCCCGCCCGCAATACACGACGTTCTCGTGGGCGGCGATGCTCTTCGCAGCCGGCATCGGCACCGACCTGATGTTCTTCTCGGTCGCCGAGCCGGTGACCCAATATCTGCACCCACCGGCGGGCAAGGGCGGCACGCTGGATGCCGCTCGCGAGGGTGCCGTGTGGACGATGTTCCACTACGGCATCAGCGGATGGGCGATGTATTCGCTCATGGGCATCGCACTCGGATTCTTCGCCTACCGGCTGAATCTGCCGCTGGCGGTCCGGTCCGCGCTCTATCCGATCTTCGGCAAGAGGCTGGACGGCGCGCTCGGGCAGGGGGTCGACGTGGCGGCCGTGCTCGGCACGATCTTCGGGGTCGCGACCTCACTGGGGATCGGCGTGGTGCAGCTCAACGTCGGCCTGGGCGAGTTGTTCGGGATCGGGCAGAGCCTCGGGGCCCAGATCGGCCTGATCGCACTGGCGGTGATCATGGCTGCGATCTCGGCGACCACCGGTGTGGACAAGGGGATTCGATTCCTGTCCCAGTTGAACGTGCTGCTGGCGATCGGCCTGGCCGCGTGGGTGCTGGTGACCGGCAAGACGACGTTCCTGCTCAACGCGATCGTGATGAACGTGGGCGACTTCGTGACCCACTTCCCGGGTATGACCATGAACACGTTCGCCTACGACCAGCCCACCGACTGGATGGCCGCGTGGACGCTGTTCTTCTGGGCGTGGTGGGTCGCGTGGGCATCCTTCGTCGGGATGTTCCTGGCCCGAATCTCCCGGGGGCGCACCATCCGTCAGTTCGTCACCGGCACGATGATCATCCCGTTCTCCTACATCGTCATGTGGGTATCGATCTTCGGCAACAGTGCCATCGCCGAGATCCGGGGCGGTGACAAGAAGTTCGGGACGATGACGGTCAACAAGCCGGAACTCGGTTTTTACACCCTGCTGCACCACTACCCGGGCGCCCTGTTCCTCGCCGGAGTCGCGACGTTCGTCGGGTTGTTGTTCTACGTCACGTCCGCCGACTCTGGAGCGCTGGTCATGGCCAACCTGAGCTCTCGTTTGCCGAATGTGCACGACGACGCCGCCGGTTGGATGCGCATCGCGTGGGCCGGCATCACCGGTGTGCTCACCGCTGCGGTGCTCGTCGTCGGTGGCATTCCCGCGTTGCAGAACGCCACGATCATCATGGGCCTGCCCTTCGCGATCGTCATGGTGTTGGTGATGTTCGGCCTGTATCGGGCGTTGCGCACCGAACAGCAACGGTACGACGCGAGCGCAGGGTCCCTGCCTCGGATCCTGTCCGGTCGCTCGGCGCCGACCGGCGATGGCCGGTCGGGTCGGTCGTGGCGCGCACGGCTCGGGCGGTCCACGCACTTCCCGGACGTGCCACAGGTGGAGGAGGCTCTCCTCACCGTCGTCGGGCCGGCGTTGCACGACGTCGGCGAGGAACTGGAGAGGAGCGGCCTGTCGGCCGTGGTCACCCGTGGTCCCGCGACGCAGTTGCCGGACACCGGCGAGGAGATCCCGGACAACGTGCAGCTGAAGGTCGACGTGTCGACGGATCTGCCGTTCGTCTATCGGGTGGAGGTCACCGAGGTCGCCGTCCCGGTCTTCGGCACCAAGCTGGTGGAGGGCCGATCACGCTATGCACGGCTCGTGGTGCATCTGGCTGAGGGCGGGCAGCCGTATGACGTCATGCACTGGACGCAGGACCAGGTCATTCACGACGTGCTCGACAAGTATGAGCGGCACCTGGAATTCCTGCGCCTGACGACCGAACCCCCGGTCGTGGCAGGCGATTGATCTCCTGGGGCGGGTGCACGGAAGACCGTGCACCCGCCCTGTGTCAGTCAGTCGGTCGGTCCCGGCCCCGCAGGCGTGTCCAGGCGACGCCCGCGCAGGCCGGCGAGCACAGAGGTCGTGTGCAGCGTCACGGGACCGCACCGAGAAGGAACGTCGAGACGTAGCCACCGCGACCGGCACCTTTCGCCGCGGCCCAGGTGCGCAGCCGATCGGCGAAGGGCAGCGTGAACCCGCGCCCGATCAGGTGCAGCACCCCGGCGGCCAGCGCCACCGGAAGGCTGACGTCACTCATCGCGCGGCGACGACGGCCACCACGATGGGGACGGTGGCCCGGTTGCGGGACGGGCGATCGGTCGGTGCGCTCATCGGGGCTCCTCATGGACGGTGCCACGATCGGGTGAGGTGGGGACCGTGGGGACACGGCATACGACCGAACTGCTCAGACGGGCGCGAAGGGCCCACAGGAGCAACCCGATCGCGATGACCTGAAGAACGGGCTGGAAGGGCTGGAACCAGGTGAGGGCACCGGCATACCCGAGGGCGAGCAGGGCGAGCTTGTTGCAGACGGGGCATCCGACGGCGAAGAAGGTGAGCAGTCCGGCGACGGTGCCCCGGCGCGCGGGCGCGGGGGAGGCGTCCGAGGTGTCGTCCGCCTCGTGATCGTCGCCCACGTCGACGTAGCTGCCGACCAGCAGGCCACCGAGGAGGGCCGATGCCCCGAGCGCCGGCCAGGACCACCAGGTCGGCGGGATGTCGCGCTGGAACCACGGAGTGTCGATCAGGTCGGTCGGGATCGCGACGACCAGGACGCCCAGCGCGGCGACGGTGGCCGCGACGATCCAGCGGCGGGGCGGCCAGGATCGCAGTGCGGTCAGGCTCATCTCAGGCTCCGCGCTCGAGGGGGAGGCCGGCGAGGCGCCATTCGAGGATGCCGTCCTCGAGCCGGCGCGCGTCACGCCCCCGGGAGGTCAGCAGCGTCACCGCGTCGTGGGCGAGGACACAGTAGGCACCTCGACAGTAGGCGACGAGCGAGGACTCGGGAAGCTCACGCAGTCGCTCGGTCAGGTGGCCGAGCGGGACGGACAAGGCTCCCGGGATGTGCCCGGCGCGGTATTCCTCGGGTGGGCGCACGTCGAGAAGGGTGACCTCGCCGGAGGACAGACGCTCCACCAACTCGTCACGAGTGACCTCGTGCACGTCCTCACCACCCGACCCGAGGTAGGCGTCCAGGGCCGCACTCACATCGGGCGAGTGGGTCCGGGCGGTGACGCCGAGGCGGGCGAACAGGGCGGCGACGTCGTCACCGGCCAGCGCGTAGATGACGCGCGTTCCCTCCTTGTGCGAGGTGGCCAACCGGGAGGCCCGAAGGATCTGCAGGTGGGCCGACACGGTGCTCATGCCCTGACCGGTCGCGCGGGCGATCGCGTCGACGGAGTGCGGACTCTGGGCGAGCAACTCGATGATCTCGAGGCGCTTGGAGCTCGCGAAGGCCTTGCCGACGACGGCCAGTTCGTCGAAGACGCCGGTCCGAGGTCTTTCCATCCCATTCTCCAAAGATTCTTGGAATACTTGAGGACTACCGTACGGACGGATCGTCACGAGGGCAACCGGGGGCGCACGGCGAACGACCTCGCGCCTTCGGCAGACGCGCGAGGCGCGATGGTGTAGCTTGAGTCTGTTCTAATTTTGTATAGTTCCAGTCTTGACCTGGGGTCGAGCCTGCGGGTGAGAAGGAGAAGCAGTATGACCACGATTTTGGGTCCGCAGAAGCTGGGTCCGCTGACTCCGCTCGTCGGTGAGTGGGAGGGCGACGTCGGCGTCGACCTGTCCTACCACAACAAGGACGACGAGACCTCGGAGACGAGCTACTTCGAGAAGGCACAGTTCAGCCCGATCCCGATCCAGGAGAACGGGCAGCAGTCCATGGAGGGACTGAACTACAAGATGACCGCGTGGCGCCACGGTGAGGAGGCCATGGATCCGTTCCACGACGAGATCGGCTTCCTGCTCTGGGACAAGGCCAACGGCCAGGTCATGCGAGTGGTCGTCTTCGGCCGCGGCATCGCCATCATCGGCGGCAGCGACGCGGGCCCGCGCGACACGGAACTGCGCTTCGACGCCAAGCCCGGCGACCCGTCCTACGGCATCCTGCAGAACAAGTACCTCATGCAGCGCGCCGAGATCAAGAACTTCGAGAGCGTCTTCGCGATCAACGACGACGGCACGTTCAGCTACACCTCTGACCTGCTGCTGAAGCTTGCCGCGACCGGTGAGGAGATGCACCACACCGACCGCAACACCTTGCACAAGGTCAAGAGCTACCACCCCGGGTCCGAGTTCAACTGATCCGATCGACCAGGGGAGGGATGGAGCGGGCCGCCACATGTGGCGGCCCGCTTCGTCGCGTCGATCCCGTCCTGCTAGGGCGTGAACCGATGGACCATCTCGATTTCCGGCCGACCGTCGGGAAGAGTGAACGTCGCATCGGTCGGGACGAAACCACAGCGCCGATAAAACGATTGAGCTCGTGTGTTGGCGGTGACGACGCGAAGGTCCACGCAGTCGGCGCCGGCGGTGCGCGCCGCGCGCAGTGCCGCTTCGACCAGGGCCTCGCCGGCGAGCGACCCTCGTGCCGCGGGCGCCACCCACATCGACAACAGGTGGGCGCGCCCGTCGCGAACGTCGGAGAGACGCACCATGCCGACGGCCTCGTCACCGCGGAACGCCACCCAGCAGGGCAGTGCCAAGGCCTCCCGCCACTCGGACTCGTCCATGCCGATCGCCGCATCGTATGACGTGGCGAAGGCCTGTGGGGAGTCTCGCAGCGCAGCCAGCCTGACGTCGCGGTAGAGCCGCCACTCGTCGCGACCGAGGGCCCTGACGGCCGGATCGGCGGCCGTGGCCGATGGTGTCGACGGCGTCACGGGAGCGTCACCCGGACGTTGCCGGCGGGCCAGATGTAGGCGTCTCCGAGCCCCGTGCGTCGAGGCGAGATGTCCACGGGGGCGGCGGATCTCGGTTGTTGTGCCGGGATCGCGCGCACGACGAACTCTTGGATCCGCCCCGGCCGGACCGGGGTCAGGTGGATCATGCACAGCAACTCGCCGTGGGCTGCCGGGATCGACCAGGTGACGTCGGCGGGTGTCGCCGCCGACACGATGTCGTGCACCGGCCGAGGGTCTCCGAGGGGTCCGACCCGAGCCACCAGGTCGTCGATCTCCGCGCGCCTCTGGTCCAGAGGACGGTCGAAAGCGACGTTGTCGGCGAAGACGTCGGCCGCCAGGCCGTCATCCCAATCGCGGATGAGCCGCTCGGCCTTCTGCCGCAGTCGCACGGTCTCGGGCCACAGGGTGACCGTCTGCGCCGGCGTGCGGTCGAAAGCCAGCAGGCGACTCAGGGCGTCGGTGCACACGTCGCTCGCGCTGCCGCGATGGCTGTTGGTGAGCACGACGGTGCCGTGGCCGGATTCGGGATGCCAGCACATGAAAAGGCTGAATCCCGGCAGGCCGCCACCGTGCGAGACGATCGTGCCGCGCTGCAGATCGAGATCGATCCGCAGGCCGAGTCCGTAGCCACTGATCGACGGCTTCAAGGACCCACCGGGCATTGCGGAGAGCGACGGCACGTCGGCGATCTGCAGGCGTTGCATCTCGCGGCGGGAGGCGCGGCAGAGCACCTCCGGTGCGTCTCCGGCCGGCGGCCGGAATGCGGCTCCCAGCCAGGCGATCCACGTCGCCAGATCGCGAACCGAACTCATGAGTCCGCCCGCCGCCGCGAAGGCGCGAGAGGAGGTGTGTGGATAGGCGACCCAGCGTGCCTCGGTGTCCAGGTGATAGCCGGTCGCTCGTGCCCGATCCGACGGGGCGGCGTTGTCGAACCAGGTGGAGGTCAACCCGAGCGGGCGCAGCACCGCGTCACGCACGAACGCCTCGATCGGCATACCCACGGCCCGTGCGATCGCGATGCCGGCGAGGGCGTAGCCGACGTTGGAGTATTCGTAGACCGCTCCGGGGACGTGGCTGTAGTGCAGACCGGCACCGATCCGGGCCAGCAGGTCCTCCTCGCTCGTGTCGATGAACGGGTCGATCCAGGAATTGTCCTCGGTGAGACCGCCCGACATGCTCAGCAGCATGCCGAGTGTGGGAGGGTCACACGGGTCTTCGGCCGTCCCCGAGGCCTTGAACTCCTTCACGTGGCGAGTGATCGGATCATCCAGGGACAACAGGCCACGGTCGCGGGCGACCAGCGCCGCGCACGCCACGAAGCTCTTGGTCATCGAGGCGATCGGAAACACCGTGTCGGCGTCGGGCACGAGTCCGGCGTCGTCGACGGCCCCGAACCCGGCCGCATGGCGCAGACCGTCCGGCCCGGCGATTCCGTAGACGAGGCCCTTGCTCAGATCGCCGGCCGTGTGTGCACTGCACAGCGCGTCGAGCTGCGTCTCGATCGGGACGGGGATGGTCTCATCGGACATCGTGGTGGGGCCTCCTGTGGATCACGGTCGACCGTGGCGCGGGCGCGCGCCCGGTCTCGGTCCAGGGTATGACCCGCGAAATTCGGTTGCGCGGGCGCGGCGCACGGAGAATGCTGCCCGCTATCACACGTGGCCACGGCGCCACCCGACGAAGGGAGCATGTCATGACCGATGCCTGCACTGCGCCATCCCGCAGTTCCCTTCGAACTCTGGAGCATCCACGTGTCATCACACGACGCCGAACCGATCGGCACCTTTTCCTTCACCGCTGTCCGGCCGCTCGATCCTGATCAGCGCTGGTCGAGCTGGAGCAGCCTCGAACGCCTACAGCGCGGCCCTGAACCCCGCCCCGCTTGGCTCGTCACGAGTGGCGAATCGATCGAGACGGAACTCGGGGTGCTCAAGACCGGCAAAGAGGCCGACGTCCACCTCGTCGAACGCGCTTCCCCTGACGGGGCGATGTCGACGGTCCTCGCGGCCAAGAGATATCGCCCGCCGGAACGCCGGTCGTTTCATCGGCATGCCGGCTACACCGAAGGCCGCCGGATCAAGGACTCCCGGGAGGCGCGCGCGGTCGAGCGCAAGACGGCGTTCGGGCGGCAGGTCGCGGCCGGGGTCTGGGCTCAGGCGGAGTGGTCGACCCTGGTCGACCTGTGGACCGAGGGTGCTCCGGTGCCGTATCCGGTCCAGATCGACGGGCTGGAGATCTTGATGGAGCTGGTGGTCGACGAATGGCGCGAGCCCGCACCGCGTCTGGCGAACGCGCGCCCGTCGCCGGTGCAGTTGACCGACTGGTTCGATCAGTTGCGATCGGCCCTCATCCAGTTGAGTCGGATGGGGATCGCGCACGGTGACCTCTCGGCATACAACGTGTTGGTCGGTGCGGAGCGCCTCGTCATCATCGACGTGCCGCAGGTCGTCGACCTCGTCGCCAATCCCCATGCGTTGGACTTCCTGCACCGCGACTGCGTCAACGTGTGCACATGGTTCGAGCGCAAGGGACTGGACTGCGACGCGGAGCAGCTCTTCGCCGAACTGCTGGCCTACGTCTACTGAGGCTCCCCTCACCAGGTTTCGATACGCTCGCGCCACCCAGGGCGCTCGCTACTGACCGGAAAGTAACCGGCTGGTCGAGTAGGCGAGCCCCTGGGCGAGCCGTATCGAGACCCGGTGAGGCACACGGATACTCGACCACTCGATCAGTCCAGGTCGGCGAAGACATCCGTTGCGGGACCGTCGAACGGGACTCCCGACGCCAGGCGGTAGCACTCGTCCCACAACGGCCCGGCGGGCGCGTGTTCGTGGGCGAAGAAGAACTCGTCGGCCCGGATCTGCGATACATGGGATCGCAGGGCGGCGAATCGATGCTTCGCGTAGGGGAACCCGTCGACACGGACGGCGATGTCCGAGTCCCGTGTGGTCATCAGCGGCGGCTCATCCGAGTCCAGGTCGAACGAGTCCAGGAAGTCGTTGGACTCGCCGGCGTCGCGAGCCTGTTGGATCATCGTGCGCATCACGCTCTCGGACATGGCGATCCACAGCACGCGCTGCACCTGCCACGGCGCGCCGAGGTCGCGACGGTAGGACGGCACGCCGGCCAGCGAGACGGCATACGTGGCGACACGGTGGGCCTGGATGTGGTCGGGATGGCCATAGTGGCCGTGCTGGTCGTAGGTGATCAACACCTGGGGGCGGCGGTCGCGGATGAGCGAGACGAGTTCGTCTGCCGCCTCCAGCAGGTCGGCGCGCCAGAAGCTGTCCTCGTGGGTGTCCGGTGCGGGCACGACACCACGCTGCTCGTCGTAGGCCATCCCCGAGTCGCGCCAGCGCCCGTCACCGCCGAGCCGCACGAAGTCGGTCACCCCGAGCTCTTCCGCGGCTGCGGACAACTCACCCAACCGGTGCTGCGCCAGCCCGCCGTCTCGATCAGGGGCCAGATGGGCGAGTTCGGGCACGACGATCTCACCCAGCTCACCCAGGGTGCAGGTGACGAGCGTGACCGCGGCGCCCTCGGCGGCATACTTGGCCATGGTCGCCCCGGTCGAACTGCTCTCGTCGTCGGGGTGGGCGTGCACGAGCATGAGGCGGCGGTCGGGTCGAGAAGGGGTCGGTGCTGTCACCGCTCCAGCGTAGCCAGCGACGCGGAGGTCGGCGAATCACGAGACGCGACGCGGTATCCGACTCATCCGGGCGGAGTGAGCTCCGCGTCACGAGACCCAGCTCACATTCGTTCTGAGAGAGGAGAATTGCATCACATTCGGCGTTCTCAGGAAGATTATTCTCTGCCTTCTCGTTATCGTTGATGACAGCACACCGAAGCAGCCGAGGAGGATCGATGAACAGGCAGCCGCAGCACGCGAAGGACGAGAAGACCACGATGTTCCGGCGCTGGCTGGACCACAACCGCGCCTACGGTGAGGTGCTGGAGCGCTACGCGCACCCCGCGAAGAAGCGCTGACACCTGCGCGATTCAATGCCGGGCCGATCGACTCGATCGGGCCGGCTTTCTTCATGTCAGATCGAGTGCCGCGGCGATGTGCGGCCAGGCGCGCGCACCGCACTCGGCATCCGCACCCGGTGTGCCGCCGCGGGCCAAGCGAGCACCGGTCGCGGCCGGTGGCTCACCGGGCAGCCTCACGCGGTGCCCAGCCCTCGGGTGCGTGACGAGAGTCGTCTCCAGCCCCTGGGCCGCCCGGCGAGCCGCACAGTCGTGCGCGAACTGCTCCGACGGCCAGACCAGATCGTCGCCGCCGGCGACCAGGACCACCGGCCCGTCGATGCGTTCGACCGGGATGGCCGCCTCGGCCGCACGCCCTGGAAACGCCCGCAAGCTGGCGCGATAGAGGTCGGCGAATGCCGGAGGATCCTGATCGGGAGACCAGTCGTCGACCAACGGAACGAAGGGCACCACCGAGCCGGTCAGGGTCCAGTGTGACGTCTGCCGTGCCGGCGGCGTGCCGGTGTCGACCCCTGCCCACACCACGCTGGTCGGCGCGAAAGCGATGGTCGCCGCGACCCGGGAGTCGTGTGCGGCGGTGAGCAACGCCGCCTCCGCGCCGAAGGACAGGCCACATATGGCCAGCCGATCGCACTGTGGAGCCAGCCGATCCAGCGCATCGACGAACGTCTCCAGGGGCACCTCGAAAGGCCCGGGTTGTTGTCCGTCCCCGCCGAACCAGCGGATCGCCAGGGCGGTCGCGCCGTGGGCCGCGAAGAGCCGCGCACGCTCCTCGTCGACACGCCCGCTGGATCCGGCGAGCACCAGCACCCCGGTGCCGCACGGGTCCTTCGGATGCACCAGCAGCCCGTCCGGGTGGGTGAGTCGCCGCTCCATGCGCCGATCGTAGCTGCGCCACGCTGGGCGGCGACCGGCCGATCGCGCTCCGCGAGACCGTGGGCCACGGCCTACGGCGGGTAACGTGACGTCATGTCGGACATCGGCGCCACCACCTGGGTGGTCACCGTCGCCATCGTCGTCGTGCTCCTCGCGATCGACCTGGCCGCCGCCGCATGGCGTCCCCATCGCGTCGGGTTCGCCGAGGCCACTGGCTGGTCGGTGGGGTATGTCGCGATCGCGGTCGTCTTCGGGTTGTGGATGCTGTGGGCCCACGGCGGTCAGGCCGGGACCGAATTCTTCGCCGGGTACCTCGTCGAGAAGAGCCTGTCGATCGACAACCTCTTCGTCTTCGTCATCATCATGACGACCTTCGCCGTCCCCGAGGCACACCAGCACAAGGCGTTGACCTTCGGCATCGTCCTCGCGCTGGTCATGCGGGCGGCCTTCATCGCGATCGGTGCCGCGCTGATCGCTTATTTCACCGTGATGTTCCTGCTTTTCGGGTTGCTGTTGATCTACACGGCGGTGCAACTCTTCCGGCACCGTGATCAGGACCCGGACGTCGAGGACAACCCGGTCGTCCGGCTGACGCGTCGGGTCCTTCCGGTGGCGGACGACTTCGCCGGGGGTCGGCTGATCGCCCGGGTCGACGGGCGCCGCGTCGTCACTCCGCTCTTCGTCGTGTTGATCGCGATCGGCGGGGTCGACCTGCTGTTCGCGCTCGATTCCATCCCAGCCGTGTTCGGGGTGACCGACGACGCCTACATCGTCTTCGCCGCGAACGCCTTCGCGCTGCTGGGGCTGCGTGCCCTCTACTTCCTCGTCAAGGGATTGCTCGACCGGCTGGTCTATCTCTCGGTCGGCCTCGCGATCGTCCTGGCGTTCATCGGCGTGAAGTTGGTCCTGCACTGGGCCCACTCCGATGTCAGTGCCGCGGTGCCGTCGATCGACACGGTCACGAGCCTCGCGGTGATCGCGGTCGTGATCGCGGTCGTGACCGCGGCGAGCCTGGTCCGGACCCGGCGCGACCCGCCCGCGGTCGCGCACGCCGGGTCGGTCACCCGGCGGCGCCGCGGCGGGGGCGAGGACGATGCGTGACGGTCGTCCTCCCGCCGTGACCGGTGGTGGCGGCCGCACGAGCGCGCTTCGCTACCGTGGCAGGTATGCCATGGCCCCGCCCCGTTCCCGTCCTCGGTGACACCACCTCGGCGGCGCAACGTGCCGCCGACCCCGGCGGCTGGGCGATGGACGAGCAGGTGATCGAGGACCTGCACGCCGTGATCGACGCCCGCCGCGACATCCGGCACTATCGGCCCGACCCGGTGCCGCCCGGGCTGTTGACCAAGGTGCTCGAGGCGGGGCACCACGCGCCGTCGGTGGGCCACTCGCAACCCTGGCGATTCGTCGTCGTGCGCGCGCAGGACACCCGCGACCGCGCGGCCTACCTCGCCGATCGCGAACGCATTCGCCAGGCCGATCTGCTCACCCCCGATCGCCGGACGCGACTGCTCGATCTCAAGCTCGACGGCATCCGCGATGCCCCCGTCGGCGTCGTCATCGCCTGTGACCGGCGCACGCCGGCCGGCGGCGTGTTGGGCAGGGCGAGCTTCCCCGACACCGACCTGTGGAGTTGTGCCTGCGCGATCCAGAACATGTGGCTCGCGGCCCGCGCCTCCGGCCTCGGGATGGGGTGGGTGACGTTCTTCCGGCCCGCCGACCTCGCGGAGTTGTTGCACCTGCCGGAGGGCGTCGAGACCCTCGGCTGGATGTGCCTCGGCTGGCCCGACGAGCGGCCGCCGGAGCCCGGCCTGCAGCGGCGCGGATGGTCTCGCCGCATGCCCCTCGAGGACGTCGTGCTGGCCGAACGCTGGCCGGACGACGAGGCCCCCGCACAGCCGGTGTCCCACCTGGCGCCCGCCGACGCGACACCGTCCGTCGTCGCCGCACCCGACCAGCGGGCCGTCGTCACCGGACGCGACAGCGGGGCCGACCGACTGGCCGTCCCGGGCGCCCTCGGCGTCCTGGACACGACGGTCGACCGGGTCCTCGCGCTCGCCCCCGACCCGCCGGCCGGTGGCACGCTCGTGGTCGCGGGAGCCGATCATCCCGTGGCGCGGCACGGTGTCTCGGCCTACGACCCGTCCGTGACCCGCGAGGTGCTCGACGCGACCGATCAGGGCGTGTCGGTGGGTGCGAGCACCGCGGCGACCGCCGGCCTGCAGGTGGAGGTCGTCCGCGCGCGGTGCAGCAAGGCCGGCGACCTGGTCGAGACCGATGCCATGACCACCGGCGACGTCGACACCCTCCTCGACCACGGGTATGCCGTGGGGCGGCGGCTCGCCGAGCACGGCCTGGTCTGTCTCGGTGAGGTCGGCATCGGCAACACGACCGTGGCGGCGGCCATGGCGGCCGCGCTGCTGGATCTCGACCCGGCCGACGCGGTCGGCCTGGGGGCCGGCGCCGACTCCGACATGCTGGAGCGCAAGCGCACGGTCGTCGCGCGGGCGCTGGCCCGCGTGCACGCCACCTACGGTGACGCGGTGCAGCGGCCGCGCGTGCTGCTCGCCGCGCTCGGCGGCCCGGAGATCGCGGTCCTCACCGGGGTCACCCTCGGCGCGGCCTCCCGTCACGCCCCGGTCGTGCTCGACGGGCTGGTGACGTCCGTGGCGGCGCTCGCGGCCACACGGCATACCTCGTCGGTGCAGGCGATGCTCGTCGCCGGGCAGTGCAGTCGCGAACGCGCCCACCAGGCGGTGCTCGCCGACCTCGGGCTGGAGCCGTTGCTCACCTTGCGGCTGCGGGCCGGTGAGGGCGTCGGGGCGTGCCTCGCGGCGCAGATGCTGCTCACCGCGATCTCGGCGCGATCGCACACGGCGCAGGTCCGATAGCCGGCCGAGTGCGCGATGCGTGTCGCCAGATCGCGCCGGAGGCGACAGGACATGCGCACTCGCCGGGAACCCGCCTGCCGGGTCGCGCCCGTTCAGCCCGGCGTCATCGACGCCGCCCATTCGGCCACGCGCCGGGCACTCTCCTGCTCGGAGAGATCCTCGACCCGAGTCATCACCGACCAGCGCACCCCGAACGGATCACGGACGCTGCCGAATCGGTCGCCGCTGACGAACGTCGTCATCGGCTCGCGGATCGTGGCGCCGGCCGCCTCGGCTCGCGCCACGACCTCGTCGGCGTTCGGGCAGTACAGGCCCATCGAGTAGCAGGCGTCGTCACCGTCCGGTGGCGCCAGCAGGTGGAA
>CAZMLG010000001.1:0-54969 GCA_964566985.1 uncultured Intrasporangiaceae bacterium | reverse complement strand
CCCAGGCGACCACCCGGCGGGTCGAGTGCCGCCGGCCCCAGGCGACCACCCGGCGGGTTGAGTAGTCCGCTGACGCAGTCGAGGACGTATCGAAACCGACCCGGCCGGCCGTGTTTTCGTGGCACTGTTCGCGACGCCGTGCATGCGTGAAAGGTCGCCCGCGTGGTCACCAGGTCGGGGCGGGGGACACGCTGCGGTCGCAACCATCCGCGCCTCGGTCCACGGTGGTCACGTAGGTCGCGGGCCGACGGGACAGGACCGAGGCGCTCCCGCCAGGCCCGTCCACGCTCCCTCCGCATGCCCCCCGCCCCTCCCATACGCCTCCTCCGGCACGTTCCGGCTCGTCGGTCGGGTCGAGTACTTTCCGGCTCGGCCGCGTCTGCTCGCCGGGCCTCGATACGGCCTCGCGCTGGGCGCTCGGCCTACTCGACCATCCGGGCAGGGGCGCGGCTGGGCGCTCGGCCTACTCGACCGGCCGGGCAGGGGCGCGGCTGAGCGCTCCGCCTACTCGACCATCCGGGCAGGGGCGCGGCTGAGCGCTCCGCCTACTCGACCGGCCGGTAGGACTGATCAGGAGGGGAGATCCCTCGGGGCGTACGTCGTCCGGTGCGCACGGGGCACGGAAGTGGCCCCGCTCGCGGCAATCCGGCGAGCCTGTCGCGCCCGGATCCGCGCATGCCCCGTGGCAGGATGGCCGCATGGCGTTCTCAGCGAAGCACCTGGCGGCGGGGGAGCACATCGAGCTCCAGTTGCACACCCATGTCAAGCGCATCTTCCTGCCCGTGCTCGTGCTCGTCGCGACGATCGCCGTGGCGGTGATCATCTCGGTGCTGTTGCCCGAGTCCACCAAGCAGTGGGTCTTCATCGCCATCTGGGTGATCGCCGCGATCGTCGTGATCGTGTGGGTGGCCGTCCCGATCCTGCGGTGGCGCACGACCCTCTACGTGATCACCAACCGCCGGCTGATCACGCGGCACGGCATCGTCACGAAGGCCGGCCGGGACATCCCGCTCTACCGCATCAACGATGTGCGCTACGAAAAGGGCCTTTCGGACCGGATGCTCGGCTGCGGCACGTTGATCGTGGCCGACGCCTCGGAGCAGTCCGGACTCGTGCTCGACGATGTCCCGCGGGTGGAGAGCGTGCAGGTGCGGCTCAACGAGTTGCTGTTCGCCCACGACGACACCGCCGACGACGACGGCACCTTCCCACCGGGTGAGCCGCCGCGCGGGCCGGGTGAGCCGCGGCCCGGTGTCTGACGCGCCGTCTCAGGACGGCGAGGCGATCCCCAGAGCCCCCAGCAGCCGGCCGAGCGGCGAGGCGATCGGCAGGTCGTCGGCCAGCCGGGCGAGAGCGTCAGGGTCGGCCACAGCGGTCGGCAGAGCGGTCCGGAACCCTCCTGGCACGGGCGCATCCGTGCGCACGTCGACCACGCGGGGAGCCACATCCAGGTAGGCGCCGGCCGTCTCCAGCCGGGTGCGTTTGGCGCCCTTGATCCGCGGGTCGCCGTCGTCCACGGCGCGGCGCAGCGCGGCCAGGCTCCCGTATTCGGTGATCAGCGCCGCCGCGGTCTTCTCACCGATGCCCGGCACGCCGGGCAACCCGTCGCTGGTGTCTCCGCGCAGCACGGCCATGTCGGCATACGCCCGACCGGACGGGATGCCGTATCTCGACCGGAGGAACGCCTCGTCGACCACGTCAGGTCGTCGCACCCCTCCCTTGGCGGTGTAGAGCACGCGCACGCTGTCCTCGTCGTCGACGAGCTGGAACAGGTCTCGGTCGCCGGTGACGACGTCGATCGGGCACCGCCCCCGGTAGGCCGTGGCCAGGGTGCCGATGACGTCGTCCGCCTCGCACTCGGCGATCCCGAGCCGGGCGATCCCGATGGCCTCCAGCGCGGCGATGATGTGGGGCACCTGCGCGGCGAGCAGGTCGGGGGAGTCCTCCTGGCGATCGGTCCCGTCGACGAGTCGATGGGCCTTGTAGGAGGGGATGGCCTCGACCCGGAAGGCGGGACGCCAGTCGTCGTCCCAACACGCGACCACATCGGTCGGCCGATGCTCGGTCACGAGGGTGGCGATCATGTCCAGGAATCCGCGCAGCGCGTTGGTGGGCGGATCGGCCGGATCGGCGCGGCGATCGGGCACTCCGTAGAACGCGCGAAAATACAGGCTCGCGGAGTCGAGCAACATCAACGTGGCGGGATCACCGGGCATAACGGGGAGTGTAGGTCAGGCACGTGCAATAGGGTGCCGATGTGGAGGCACTCGACAGGCAGATCGTCCAATTGCTCAGCCGCGACGGGCGGCTCAGCTTCACCGACCTCGGCCGTGCGATCGGGCTCTCGACGTCCGCCGTGCACCAGCGGGTCCGTCGGCTCGAGGAGCGCGGCATCATCACCGGGTATCGCGCGGTGCTCGACCACGACGCGGCCGGCGTCCCCTTGACGGCACTGATCTCGGTGGTGCCCGTGGATCCCGCGGCACCCGACGACACCCCGGACCGGCTGCGGCACATCACCGCGATCGACTCGTGCTTCTCCGTCGCCGGCGACGAGAGCTATGTGCTGAAGGCACGCGTGCCCAGCCCGTACGACCTGGAGGAACTGCTCGCCCAGATCCGCTCGGCAGCCAACGTGACCACGCGGACCACCGTCGTTCTCAGCACGCCGTGGGAGGATCGCTCCCCGCTCGCCGTGAGCGACGCAAGCGCCGCGACACCAGGGGACTGACCCCACGCATCGGCGTGTCCCGGGCGACACGCCGGGGAGGCGCATCCCACGCAGAATTCGTCGGGCCGGACGACACCGCCGCTGACCTGCACGGATGCGAATCGCTGCAGGTCAGAGCCCGGTTGACAGATTCTCCCTGCTGGGTATCTTCGTCTGATGTCGGATGCATCGCATCGACATCGAGGCGACGGATGGGCCCGCTCGTTTAGTAGAAAACTGGCAGCGCACGGCTCTGCCTGGCCCCAACGACGAGCGGGGCCCATCTGTGTCTCTGCCGCGCGAGGACCGCGGCATGGCCCACAGGCACCCGCCCCTGCAGGCCGGTCCCATAGGCTGGGGGCGTGATCGCCCGCCTTGCCCTGTCCGTGGCCTCCGGATTGTGCTTGTGGTTGTCGTTCCCGGGGATCGACATCTGGCCCCTGGCGATCGTCGGGGTCGGGCTGCTCGCGCTGGCCACGTGTGGCACCCGGGCACGCACCGGGTTCCTGCTCGGGCTGCTGTCCGGGCTCGCGTTCTTCCTTCCCGCATTGAAGTGGACCGGGATCTATGTCGGGTCGATGCCCTGGATCGCGCTGTCGGTCACCGAATCGCTCTACCTGGCGTTCATGGGTATGGGGTGCAGCTTCCTGCAGTCGGCGCGTCGCATCGAGCGACTGCCGCACTGGATGTCACCGGCGGACGGTCCGCACATCCGCCCGATGGCCATCGCCCTGATGTGGGTGCTGCAGGAGGCCGCACGCGGGCACGTGCCCTTCGGGGGGTTCCCCTGGCTGCGACTGGCGTGGTCGCAGGCCGGCTCGCCCCTGTCGCACCTCGCATCGATCGGCGGCGCCGTCGGATTGTCGTTCGTGGTCGCGCTGCTCGGCGGGACGCTCGCGGTGTGCGTGGACCGGTTGCGCCGCGGTATCCCTTCGCGGATGGCGTGGCGGATCACCCCGGCGCTCGCGGCGGTCGCTGCCGTGGCGGTGTCCGGTCTGGTCCCGACCCCGTCCGGCGGGCCGACGATGGACGTGGTCGGGATCCAGGGCAACGTGCCCACCTCGGGCCTGGATTTCAACGCACAGCGGCGCGCCGTGCTGGACGATCACGTGCACGAGACGGCCAAGGCGGCCCGTATGGTGCGCGCGGGAAAGATCCCACAGCCGGATCTGGTGGTCTGGCCGGAGAACTCGTCGGACATCGACCCGACGCGCAACGCGGATGCCGCGACCGAGATCGTGCGGGCGGTGCAGCGGATCGACAGCCCGCTCATCGTCGGAGCCGTCCTCGATCAGCCGTCCCCGGACGTGTCGAACACCTCCTTGCTCTACGAACCGGGCAAGGGCATCGTCGATCGCTACGTGAAGCAACACCCGGTGCCGTTCGCCGAATACATCCCGTACCGCTCGTTCTTCCGATTCTTCAGCAAGAAGGTCGACCTGGTGCGGAAGGACTTCGTCAAGGGCGACCGCACCGGCCTGTTCACCATCCCGACCGCGAAGCTCGGTGACGTGAAGGTGGGCCCGGTGATCTGTTTCGAGGTCGCCTACGACGGGTTGATCCAGGCGGCGGTCGGCGACGGCGCGCAGATGCTGATCGTGCAGACCAACAATGCGACCTTCGGATACACCGACGAGTCGGTGCAGCAGCTGGCCATCTCCCGCATCCGTGCCATCGAGACGGGGCGCTCGGTCGTGCACGTCTCGACCGTGGGGGTCAGCGGGCTGATCACTCCGGACGGTACGGTGCATGACAGGTCGCAGCTGTTCACGGCCAAGGTCTTGTCCGGGGCGCTGCCGGTGCGGTCTTCGATGACGGTCGCGGACCGCCTGGGGGAGGCCCCGGAGATCGCCGGTGTCGTCGCTGCGTTGGCCCTGTTGCTCCTGGCCGGTGGGGGAGTGCTGGGCGTCCGCCGCCGTCGCCGGACCCATCGGGTGAGGGAGACCCATGAAGTCGTCTGACACCGCGCGGGGAGCGTTGGACCAGGTTCTGGTGCTCGTGCCCACCTACAACGAGCGGGACAATCTGCCCTGCATCGTGCAACGCCTCCGGACCGCTGTGCCGGATGCCGACCTGATGATCCTGGACGACAACTCACCGGACGGTACGGGGCGGGTCGCCGACGAACTGGCCGCCGGGGACGCCCACGTGCGCGTCATGCATCGTGAGGGCAAGGAGGGCCTCGGCAGGGCCTATCTGGCAGGTTTCGCCTGGGGACTCGAGCACGGGTACGACGCACTGGTGGAGATCGACGCCGATGGATCGCACCCCCCGGAGACCCTGCCGGCCATGCTGGATGCCGCACAGCAGGCAGATCTGGTCATCGGATCCCGCTGGATTCCGGGTGGGTCGGTCGTGAACTGGCCGCGGCACCGGGAAGCGCTCAGCCGCGGCGCCAACGCCTACACCCGTGCCCTGTTGGGGATACCGGTGCACGACGCGACGGCGGGTTATCGCGTCTATCGGGCCTCGACCCTGCGCACGGTCGGGCTCGATACCGTCGCATCGCAGGGCTATTGCTTCCAGGTCGACCTCACCTGGCGGACCATCCGGGCGGGCCTTCGCATCGTCGAGGTGCCGATCACCTTCGTCGAACGCGAGGTCGGCGCCTCGAAGATGAGCCGGGACATCATGGTGGAGTCGCTGCGCAAGATCTCCTGGTGGGGTGTGCAACATCGCGGCGGTCAGGTGCGCTCGCTCGGCGAGAGGATCCGACGATGAGCGCCCCGGTGCCGCGCGCCGGGCGGCCGCTGAAGGTGCGCCTGGCGCTCGCGGGCCTGCTGCTCGTCCCGCTGGTCGAGATCGTCGTCTTCGTGCTGGTCGCGCGGGCGATCGGCGTCTGGTGGGCACTGCTCGCGCTGATCGCCGTCAGTGTGCTGGGCGCCGCGCTGGTGCGCCGTCAGTGGGCCGCGTCGTGGTCCGCGCTGCAGGCGGCACTGCGCAGCGGCCGGATGCCGGCCGACGAGATCGCCGATACCGCCTTGTTGGCGTGCGGGGGAGCGCTGATGCTCGTGCCGGGGTTCGTCACCGGCGTGCTGGGGCTGCTGCTGGTGCTGCCGCTCACCCGCGGCCTCGGTCGCAAGATCTTGGCGTTCGTCGTGGCGCGCCGCGCGTGGGTGAAGGTCGTCGGCGAGCCGCAGACCTGGCGTGCCGGCGACGCGGGCGGGACACCGGGCGGCCGTCATGGAGGCGGCAGCGGGGCCACCGACGAGATCGTGGAGGGCGAGATCGTCGATGACGACGACCCCGAGTAGTCACCCCGCCCCGCCGAGTATGCGCTCCGCTCCGCCGCGCGGGCACAGATGAGGAGCACCCGGCCGCCGGCGACTGCGGTCGGGTGCTCCTTGCGGGAAGTGGTCAGGCGCTGCGCTTGCGGCGCGGCTTCTCACCGCGCGATTGACGCAGCAGGGTCAGACGCTCCTCGAGCAGCTCCTCCAGCTCGGGGATGGAGCGGCGCTCCAGCAGCATGTCCCAGTGGGTGCGCTGCGGCTTCACCGGCTTGCGCTCCGGCTCCGGACCGTCGATCAACTGTGCCTCGGCGCCGCAGCGGCACTCCCACAGCGAGGGAATGTCCGCCTCCACCGAGAACGGCAACTCGCTGATGTGCCCCTTCGGGCACTGGTAGCGCACGATCTGCCGCTCACTGAAGACGATGCCTTCCTCGGTCTCCAGCGACAGCGTGCCAAGGTTGGTGCCTCGCAACGAACGCTCTGCCATCGGTTCACCCCATTCGCCGGCCACGGCTGACCTTCGTTGTGCCGTGGCGATCTACATGCTGCAACGCTCGAAGCGAGTCGAATGTTCCGGTGACCCCGACCACGATCGTCGGCCTCATCGGTCGTCTCGCCCGGACGTCCTACACCATGTAGGACGAGTGACGCACCGGAAAGGTTGCGTCGTGACGCTGTGAGTTGGCTGACATTTCCGGGCGGTTGCTGTGCGCAGGCTGTGCGGGTGGGTCTCGGGGCTCGCCGGACGGCGTGTGGTGCCCGCCCAGGTGTCCGCGACCGGTCAGACGACCTTCGGCACGGTGTTGCCGGCCGCGACGATGCCCTCGCGCATCCGCACGGTCCGCAACAGTGCGCCGCCGACGACGAAGAAGACGATCAGCGCCACGATCGACAGGCGATAGTCGTGGAAGAGCTGGTAGACCAGGCCGAACAGGAAGGTGCCGAGCCAGCTGGTGCCGCGCTCCATCGCCTGATAAAAGCTGAAGAACTCCGATTCGCGCCCGCGCGGGATCAGATGGCTGTAGAGCGAGCGGCTCAGGGACTGGCTGCCGCCCAGGACGGTGCCGATGAAGACCGCGAGCACCAGCCAGGGCCCGAAGGCGTGCGTCGGCACGAAGTAGGCCGCGGCGACCACGGCCGTCCACAGCACGAGGCTGGTGAGCACGAGTGTCTTGGCGCCGTAGCGCCCGGCGACGCGGCCGAACAGCAGCGCGCCGCCGAACGCGACGAACTGGACGAGCAGGATCGTGATCACCATCTGGTTGTCGTCGAACTTCAGCTGCTGCACGCCGTAGAGGCTGGCGCACGCGATGACGGTCTGGATGCCGTCGTTGTAGAAGAGGTAGGCCAGCAGGAAACGCATGGTCTGGGGGTATCCGCGCAGCGCCGCGAAGGTCTCGCGCAGTTGGCGCAGGTCTGCGGCGGCGCCGTGCCCGGTGCGGCTGCCCGAGCCGGTGCCGACGCCGCGCAGCCCGCGCACGGGGATGAGCGAGAAGACGGCCCACCAGACGCCGGCGGCCGCGAACGCGATCCGGACGGTCTGGCTCGTGTCGAGTCCGAGCCGATCGTGCGTCGTCAACAGCACAAGGATGACGGCGAGCAGCAGGGCCGCACCGAGGTAGCCGAACGCCCAACCGCGCGTCGAGACCCGGTCGCGGTCGTCGGGTGGGGTGATGCGGCACATCAGCGCCCCATAGACGATGAGCGACATGGCCAGGCAGAGGTTGGCGACGACGATGAGGGCGACGCCGAGCTGCCAGTCGGTGCCCTCCACGAAGCACAGCAGGGTCGCGGCGAGCGCGCCGGAGAACGCGAACCCCCCGAGGTATGCCGTGGGGCGCGGTGAGCGGTCGATCACCGGCCCCACGAGGATCAGCAGCAGGGCCGAGATGATCGTCGAGATGGTGAGGGTGTAGGGCGCCAGCGACCCGGGGGCGACGGCGATGCCGAGCACGTGCAGGTCGACCCGGCACGTCTGGTCGGTCGGTTGCGACGGGCACGCGGCCTTGTTGGCGAGCGTCGTGATGTAGGGAGAGAACAGCACCGTGACCGTGACGGTGACGTAGGCCGAGTTGGCCCAGTCGTACCAGTACCAGCGGCGTTGGTGTCGGCGCTGCTCCGGCGTCGAGGCCCGGCCCGGCTCGATCTCCACTTCGGTCACGCCTGCACCTTGGCACACCGCAGGTGGGTCGCGCAGCGGCGCGCCGATGGTTCGTCAGCGCGGCGCCTCGGCCGGATCCGCGAAGGACCCGCGGGGGACCACCAGCAGAGCCGCGGCCGCGAGCAGCGCGGCGACCGCGCAGATCGCCCACACCCACAGGTAGCCGGACAGCGGCGCATGCACGTCGGCGGCGTCGCTGCTCAGCGAACCGGTCGTCACGAGAGCGATGGCGAACAGCGCGCTGGCGATGGCGCCGCCCAGGGTCCGGGTGGTGTTGGTCATCCCCGTGACGAACCCGGTGCGCGCCGCCGGCGCAGCAGACGCGGCCGCGGCCGGGATCGACGCGACCAGGGCGCCCGAACCGATCCCGATGACGCACATGTTGACCACGGCGGCCGCGAGCCCCGTGTGGAAGACCAGCCACAGCCCGTAGCCGGCGGCCACCAGGAGGCACGCCGCGACCAGGCCACCGCGGGGAGTGAGCACCCGCGCGGCATACGGCATCCCGAGTGCGCCGACGAGCATGGTGAGCACGTAGGCACCGACGAGCACGGAGACGAACGATGCCGAGGCACCGAGGCCGTATCCGGTGGTGCCCGGGTCCGTGCGCGCAAAGGTCGACAGCGGGATCTGCGCGCCGAGGACCGACATGCCGAAGAGGAACGACGCGGTCTGCACCGGCCATTGGCGTGGGCTGCGCAGCAGGTGGACGTCGACGAGCGGCTCGCGGGTGCGAGCCTCGATCCGGACGAACGGGATCAGGGCCGCCAGGCCGGCCAGCACGGACAGCCACGCCCACCCGCTCGCGGCGCCGCGCAACCGCATGACGATCAGACCCGTCATGACCAGCACCACCACGACGACCACGCCGAACACGCCACGCAGGTCGACCCGTCCGCGGGCCGTGGGCGCAGCCCCGGCGATGCCGAACCACACGACGGCGACGCAGCCGGTGACGCACAGCGCCGGGATCATCAGCACGATCGTGATCGACGTGGCCGAGATCAGCGCTCCCGCGACGAGGGCACCGGCGATCACGCCCGCCTCCAGTGCGGCCACCAGCATCGAGGTCGCCCGGCGGGTCAGCGCGGCCTGGGACGGCGACCCGGCGGCGCGTCCGTGGATGATCGACACCTCCATCGGGAGCCAGACGACATAGAAGCCCTGCAGCGCCCAGGCGGTCAGGAAGGTGGTGAAGGTGGGGGAGAAGGCGACCGCCCACGACGCGAGCGCCGTCACGACCGACGTGATCAGCAGGATCCGGCGGTGACTGATGAGGTCGCCCGTGCGCGAGAGGATCGGCACCGCCAGGGCGCTGACCACCAGTTGGGCCGCTTCGAACCAGTTGACGTCGGCGTCCAGGATGCTCAGGTGCCGAGCGATGTCGGTGTAGATGGGCGTGTAGTAGCCCTGCAGGACACCGCTGGTCAGCTCCACGCAGACGAGCAGACCGACGATCTGCACCAACCCGCTGCGGGGGAGCGAGCCCGTCTTGCTGGGGTGGTTCATTCCGGCAGCGATTCGATGAGGCGTTCGTAGAAGAGGACCGCCTCGGCGAGGGTGTCGGTCTCGACGCGTTCGTCGTGACTGTGCAGGCTCTCGCGCGCCGCCTTCGACATCCGCAGTGGCGCGAATCGATAGACCGTGTCGCACAGGCCGGTGAGGAACCGTGCGTCGGTGCCGCCCATCATGACGTAGGGCGAGCAGACGGCGTCCGGGAAGACCTCGGTGATGGTGGTGGTCAGGTGGTCCCACGCGGGGCCGTCGGTCGGGGACAGCGGGCTGGGCTCGGTGCGCATGACCACCTCGATCTCGATCCGGTCGTCGTCGACGATCCGCCGGATCCGCTCGACGCAGCCGTCGACGGTGTCACCGGGCATGATCCGCAGGTTGACGACGGCGCTCGCGGTGCCGGCGAGCACGTTCGGCCCGGGCGAGCCGCTCAGCTGTGTCACCGCCATCGTCGTGCGGACCATCGCGGCGGTCTCCGGGCCCAGACGGTCGAAGGCGGCCTGCAGGACGCCGGGCATCCGGTGGGTGAGCGCGAAGGCGGTGCGCAACGGCAGCGCCGCGTGGCGCCCGAGCCGGTCGATCATCGCGACGGTGGCCGACGGCATACGGGCGGGGAAGGGGTGCTCCTCCAGCCGGACGATCGCTCTGGCAAGCCGAGCCGTCGTGTCCCAGCGCTCGGGGGTCGACGAGTGACCGCCGGCGCCGTGCGTACGCAGGACGACGTTGGTGGTGCCCTTCTCGGCGATCCCGACGACGGCGACCGGCGCGGACACGCCGGGGAACCCGCCGGACGCGACGGCGCCGCCCTCGTCGATCACGCACCACGGACGCACCCCTCGCCGCTCGAGCTCCTGCGCCGCGAGGCGGGCGCAGTCGCCGCCGACCTCCTCATTGGCGCCGAGCAGCAGATAGATGTCGCGGGCCGGGCGCGCGCCGCGCGCGACGAGCCGGTCGACCGCCTGACAGAGGGTGATCAGGCAGCCCTTGTCGTCGAGGGTGCCGCGGCCCCACAAGACGCCCTCCTCGATCTCACCGGCGAACGGCGGCCGGGTCCACGCATCGGCTTCGACCGGCACGACGTCCTGATGGGCCATGAGCACGACGGGGTCCCCGTCGCCGGAGCCCTCCCAGTGGAAGAGCAGTCCGTGCCGCCCGACGCGGGTCAGGCTCAGGTGCTCGTGCAGCGCGGGGAACCGGCGGCCCAGCAGGGCGTGCAGCGCCTCGAACGGCGCCGGGTCGATCTGCTCGGGGTCGGGGCGCGAGACCGTCTCCAGCCGCACCGCCTCCTGCAGTGCATCGGTGACCTCGTCGCGCAGGATCGAGTCGGCGATCGGGCGCCGCGCACCGGGCCGGTGGTCCGGCCGGTAGGCGGCGACGGCACCTGCGGCGCCGAGGGTGAGGGCGGTCAGTCCTGCTGTGGCGGTGAGTTTCACAGGTGCAGCGTATGCCGCACGCACCGGGCCCGGTCGCGCCGATCGGGCCCTGGTTAGGCTGTGGCGACGGATGTTCGGGCGAGACGGGTGAAGGCGGGACGAGGATGGCCGGTGACCGGGAACGCGGTGTGGGGAGCCGGTTCGGTCATTACGAGTTGCGCTCGCTGCTCGGCCGCGGTGGCATGGGCGAGGTCTACACGGCCTACGACACCGTCAAGGACCGCACCGTCGCGCTGAAGCTGCTGCCTCCGGAGTTGGCGGATGACCCCGCCTATCAGGAGCGCTTCCGCCGCGAGGCGCGCACGGCCGCGCGGCTGCAGGAGCCGCACATCATCCCGATCCACGATTTCGGGGAGATCGACGGGACGCTGTTCATCGACATGCGCCTGGTCAAGGGCCAGGATCTCAAGTCGGTGCTGGCCACCGGGGGAGCGTTGCAGCCGGAGTATGCCGTGCGCATCGTGGCGCAGATCGCCTCGGCGCTGGACGCCGCGCACGCCGACGGGCTCGTGCACCGCGACATCAAGCCGGCCAACATCCTGGTCACTCCCAGCGGCTTCGCCTACCTGGCCGACTTCGGCATCGCGAGCCGGCGGGCGGACAGCCGGATGACCGAGGAGGGCAGCGCCTTGGGGTCGCTGCCCTACATGGCTCCGGAGCGGTTCGGCGACGCGGCGGCGGCCCGGCAGGCCGACGTGTATGCGCTGGCGTGCGTGCTCTTCGAGTGCCTGACCGGCACCAAGCCGTTCGGCGGGGCCGACATGGCCGCCGTCGTGAGCGCGCATCTGAATTCCCCTCCACCGAGCGTGCGGCCGTATGGCGTCGATCCACGCTTCGATGCGGTGCTCGCGCAGGGGCTGGCCAAGGATCCCGCCCAGCGATTCCGCACCGCCGGAGCGCTGGGCCGCGCGGCCGAGTCGGCATGGCAGTCCGGCGGCGCGGCATCGGTGTCACCCGACGAGCAGGCCACCGGGGAGATGCGGACGATCCCGCTGCGGCAGGAGTCGTCCGGGCCCGTTCACCCCTACCCGATGCCCGTCGCCGGGGCCACCGGCACAGCCCCCGTGGATCAGACCGGCTCGGGGACGCGGACACCCGCCCGTCAGGACGGTGGGCGAGGCACCAGAGGGCTGTGGACCCTCGCCATCATCCTGGTGATCGCCGCGATCGTCGCGGTCGCGGTATGGCTGATGAACCGCCCTGCGAGCCAAGCCGACCCGGCCCCGACGGGAGCAATGAGCACCTCATCGACCCAGGCGGCACCCACCACACAGGACGCTCCGCAGACCACTGCCGCACCGCCCGAGCCGTCAGGGCCGACGACCGGTGATCCCTCGTCGCCGACCTCGACGCCCGCCGAGACGATCGCGCCGGGCACGGCATACGACTGGCAGGGGTGGCTCGACCCGAGGGGGCGCTGCCACGTGGACGACCGGGCGATGCTGATCGCCGGGTCGGACAGCTTCCGCACGGTGATCTGTGAGACGTCGGCCGGGCGGTTCTATTACCGCGGATACGGCCGCTCCGGCACGGACGAGGGGATCGAGATCGATGACCCGACGCGCACCGGAGACGGGTGGGAGGTCACCAACAAGGGCACGACCTACGAGCTCGAGGACCGATCGATCACCATCATCGGGCCGGACGGCGGCACCAAGAGCGAGGCGGCGCACATCTGGCAGTCGGTGTCCTAGGCACACTGCCTGGCCCGTCACCTCGTCGGGGCTACCTTGGACGCATGATGATCCATGCGGCGTTCGGCGAGCCGACCGGACAGGGCTGGGAGCAGCTCGGCGAGTTGGCGATCGCCTTCGGGCTCTCCGCGGTCATCGGGCTGGAGCGCGAGCTCAAGCAGCGCGCCGCCGGTGTGCGCACCTACACCGTGGTGGGGTTCGGCTCGGCCCTGTTCATGCTGGTGAGCAAGTACGGGTTCACGGACGTGCTGCAGGAGGGAACCGTCGTGCTGGATCCCTCGCGGGTCGCCGCACAGATCGTCTCCGGCCTGGGTTTCATCGGCGGCGGAATCATCTTCGTGCGCCGCGGGTCCGTGCGGGGTCTGACGACCGCCGCCAGCGTCTGGTTGACCGCGGCGGTCGGCGCCGCCGCCGGCGCCGGCCTGGAGGTGTTGGCGGTCGCGAGCACCATCGCCTACTTCCTCGCGATCCTGCTGCTGCCGCCGGCGGCTCGGCTGGTGAGTCGCCGCGTGGTCACTCCGTGGCCCGCCTTGGAGGTGCAGTATCTCGACGGGCGAGGGCTGTTGCGAGGCGTGCTGGCGGAGGTCACCTCCTCGGGCTTCGTCGTCGCCGGCATGACCACCAACGCCAAGCGCTCGGGACGTAGAGGCTCCGGCGAGCCGACCGTGGACGTGAAGGTGCTGCTGGGCGGCCGCGGCGACCTCGAACTGCTCGTCTCCGCGCTGACCGAGATGGACGGCGTGCTGCGGGTCGCGACCGTGCGGGACGGCGACGCGGAAGAGGACTGACCCACCACGAGGTCGCTCCGCCCCGCCGAGTTCGCCCGCGGCGGCGTCAGGTCAGATGGTCGAAGTCCCCACGCACCCACGCGGTGTGCCGGTCGGCCGAGTCCCGCACGACACGACGGCCGCCGGAGCGGATGACGTTGTCGAAATTGCCATAGATCCGGTCGAACTCCAGCCCCTCGAGCTGCGTCGCGATGCGCTGCACGACCTGGCCCGACAGCGGGATCTTGTTGGGATAGCTGCGCAGGAATCCCACCGAGGCGTGGTCGGGATTCGGGAAGACCGTGTCACCCGTCAGCAACACGCCTCGCCCGTCGGCCCCGGCCGCCCAGTGGGCGCACGCGCTCCCGGGGAAGTGCCCGCCCACCTGATGCAGCTTCAGGCCGTCGGCGATCGCGCGGGTGGCGCTCCAGTACTCCACGCAGTCGTCGGGACGCCCCACCCACGCCCGGTCGGCATCGGCGACGAGCACCGGCGGATGGCCCAGGCGGCGCGACCATTCGACCTGCACGCCGAACATGTGCGGGTGGCTCGCGGCGATCGCGAGCACCGGCCCGAACGCATCGATCCGGGCCGCCGTCGCGTCATCGACGTAGCCCACCGGATCCCACACCAGCGATCCGGTGGGTGTGGCCACCACCAGACACTGCTGGCCGATGCCGACCTGAGGTGCGCAGCGGATCCCGACCAGCCCCGTCTCGAGCTCGTGGATCGTCAGTTGTTGTCCTGCTGCGGCAAGCTCGTCCAGTGACGTCCAGCGCTGTCCGTCGAGCGGCACATACTGGCGCTCGTCGGCGCAGATGGGGCACACGTCGGGGACCGGCTCGGCATACTCGACGGCACAGGTCGCACAGATCCTCATGGGCGACCCTGTCCTCGAGCCTCGGGCAGGTATGCCGTGGCCTCGATCTCGACGAGCTCGCCTGCGGGCAGGCCGCTGACGCCGACCGTGGTGCGCACGGGCGAGGCGTCGCCGAGCGCGGCCCGGTAGGCGGCATCGAACGAGGCGAACCGGTCGATCTGCGTCAGGAAGCACGTCATGCGCACCACGTCGGACAGGCCGGCCCCGTGTGAGGCGAGGATCGTCTCGATGTTGCGGATCGCCCCGGCGGTCTGCTGCTCCAGGTCGCCCAGTGCCCCGTCGTCGTCCTCGCCGGTCTGGCCCGCGACGAACAGGTAGTCGCCGCGCCGCACCCCGAGTGCGTAGTGCCCTGCTGGAGTGACCATGCGTCCGATCCTTTCTGGCGATTCAGTCGGTGTCGATGGCGTTGCCGGTGATGATCAAGGCGACGCGCTGCCCGGCCAGTTCGGCGGCGTGGGCACGCAACCACGCGACGCCTGCCGCGGCGGCGGGCTCCACCACGAGGCCGTCGTCGGTGTCCAGCGCGGATGCGGCGCCGCGGATCTGCTCGTCGTCGACCGTGTCGATCCGGTCGATGACCCGCTGGGCCACCGGGAAGGTGTAGCGGTTGTCCGGTCCGAGGTCACCCATGAGGGAGGTGGCGATGGTGGGCAGCTCCGGGACGGCGACCGGGTGTCCCGCATCGAGCGACACCTTCATCGCCGGCGCGTCCTTCGCGCACACACCGATCACGCGCGTGGCAGGGCTCAGCCCCTTGATCGCCAGGCCGATGCCGCCGATGAGGCCACCGCCGGACACCTGCACGATCACCGTGTCGAGTTGCGGCACGTCCTCGTGCAGTTCGAGGCCGATCGTCCCCTGCCCGCTCAGGACGTCGGGGTGATCGAACGGTGGGATGAACCCGTATCCGTGCTGCTCGGCATACGTGATGGCGGCGGTGATCGCGGCGGTCTGGTCGCTGCTGCTGCGGTCGACCTCGGCACCCAGCTCCTCGAGCGCCTGCACGCGCGAGCCGGCGACGCTGCCGGCCATGTACGCGCGGGTCGTCAGCCCGAAGCGCCCACCCATGTAGGCCACCGCACGCGCGTGGTTGCCGGTGGACGCGGTCGTCACGCCGGCGAGCGGACCCTGCTCCAACAGTGCCCGGATGGCGTTGCAGGCGCCACGCACCTTGAAACTGCCTGTCGGCTGCTCGATCTCGAGTTTGAGGTGGACGGTGCCGTGGATCAGGGATCCCAGACTGTCGCTCGTCACCACGGGGGTGCGCGTGACGTGGCCCCGGAGGCGATCGGCCGCCTCGCGGATCGCCTCGAGGTCGGGCATCGGCGTGGTCGCCGTCATCGAAACACCACCCGGGTCGCAGGATCGAACACTGCTCGCAGGATAGTCACCCGGTGGTTTCCGTGGAGGGGGTTCGGTCACGGGAATATCGCGATGCGAGCCACGAACACATCATCAGTTGCACCTGATGGAAGACCATCAGCGGCAGGACGATGACGCTGACCGGCTGGCCGGCGAAGAGGACGAAGGCCATGGGGAGGCCACTGGCCAGGCTCTTCTTGGTGCCGCAGAACTGCACGGCGATCCGGTCCTCCCGGCTGAATCCGAGTCGGCGGGACATCCAGGCTGTCAGCCACAGCATGACGGCGACGATGACGGTCGCGAGCACGACGAGCAGCAGGATCTGCCACGCGCTGACCGTGTGCCAGATGTCCTGGCGCATGCCGGCGCTGAACGCGGAATAGACGACCAGGAGGATCGATCCGCGATCGACGAGCTTGAGTGGCTTCTTGTGCGAGGTGACGAATCCCCCGACGAGCGGGCGCGCCACCTGGCCGAGGACGAAGGGCAGCAGCAGCTGCAGCAGGATGTCGAGGATGGCGTTTCCGCTGATCCGGATGGCCCCGCCGGACCCCATCAGGTGGACGGAGGCCATGAGCAGCACGAGGCCCGGAGTCAGCACGACCCCGAGCAGGTTCGACGCCGACGCGCTCACGATCGAACCGGCCACATTGCCTCGCGCGATGGAGGTGAAGGCGATCGAGGACTGCACGGTGGAGGGCACGAGGGTCAGATAGAGCACCCCGGTATACAGCTCCGCGCTCAGCACGTGCGGCTCGAGGGCGCGCAGGGCGACCCCGATGGCCGGCAGCACGAGGAAGGTGCAGGCGAGGATCGTCAGGTGCAGCCGCCAGTGCTTCAGCCCGTCGAGCGCTTCGCGTGGATGCAGACGTGCCCCGTAGAGGAAGAACAGCAGCCCGATCGCGATGTGCACGATCCAGTCCAGCGCCGGTGCGATGTCTTCGCCGGCGGGCAGGATCGTGGCGATGCCGACGACCACGAGGATGGCGACGATGAAGCCGTCGATCCGGAATCGCGTGAGCACGGCACGACTGTCCCAGGTGTGGCGGGGGAGTGCGCCGCCGGGGGCCTGTGGATAAGTGCGGGGGCGAGCAGGCCCGGTGCGCCATGCTCGGGGGATGACGATTTCGAAGCCAGGTGTGACGCTCGCGAATGACCGGGACCTGTGGGAGCACTGGACGTCCTTGGTCGGGCGACGGGGGTTCACGTGCCGCTCGGTGTGGATGATCCTCGTCGAGAACGATCGCACGGTGGCCCCGGTCGTCGTGCCGATCGACGAGGTGCCCGAGGAACCCGACGACGACACCGTGGACTCACTGCGCCACCTCGTCGATCAGGCTCGACGGCAGCTCGGGGTCGCCTCGACACCGATGTTGATCTCCCGGCCGGGCAGCGACGAGATGACCGAGGAGGACCGGCGCTGGGCGCGTGCCCTACGTGTCGTCGTGAGTGGTCAGGCGATGCAGTGGCCGATCCATCTGGCCGGGGACGGCCCGGTGCGGGTGTTCGCCCCGGACGACCTCATCGGCTGATCACGCGCAGCGGGCCGCCACCGGCGAGCCCCCGGCATGCTCGTGGACGGTCGCAACGGTCTTCCCGTGCGCGTCCTTCACCGACAGGGTGATCGATCCGACGGAGTCGTGCTGCTGATTCCAGACCATCTGCAGCGTCGACACCCCGGGCCCGACGCGCACGGAGCGGGTCTGCACGTGCCGGTGCGTCGTCGGTGCGACGGCGGTGACGGCATACGTCGTGGGGGCGGCCTCGGCCCGGCGGTGGAACGAGACGACCGACGACAGCTTGCCGGCCGGGACGTGGGCGCAGGGTCCGGGATCGGCGGCGACGCGCAGACTCGACGTGGAGCGTATGGAGTGTCCGGCCGACTCGTGCGCCATGGTGGGCACGCCGACGGCGGCGCTGCTGCCGGCGGCCGCGGCCACCGCTCCGGTCGTCGCCAGGGCGGCCGCGGCGCCGACGGCGGCGAGTCGGGCGTAACTGGTCTTCATCGTGGCACTTCCCTTCCGGTCCGGCGGGGCGAGCTGGGCGCCCCTCTGGTATTCAGACGCACGAGCCCTCCGCCGGGTTGCCCCGCTCGGTGATCGTCATCGACCCTCGCCCTCCCCGGAGGCCGCCGACGCCAGGTCGCGCTCGGCATACAGGCGGTGCTCCCATTCCTCGACGATCACGGTCGAGAGGCAGTCGGCGAACGGCGCCTCCTCCAGTCGCGGCCAGCCGGGCGCCGTGCACGACACGGTGCTCGCGAGCTGCTCGGTGGTGAGGGGCTCGATCACCGAGCGCACCATCTCCTGCCGCTCACCGCGCACCGCCAGGACCTCGTCGAGGCTCGGCCGCGCCTCGCGGTCCCAGGGGATGCCCTCCCAGCCCGGCGCCTCGTCCCACGGCAGGTCGAGCGGATGCCACGGCGAGGGGTTGCCCAGGATCATCCGCCCCACCCACGCGTCCGAGGCGAAGCACAGGTGTCGCAGGGTCTGGATGAACGACCATTCGCCGTCGACGCCGCGATGCAGCGCCTCGGGCGGCAGCGCTCGCGCGCGGTCGACGGTCTGCTGCCAGAGGCGCTCGAGGATCGCCCAGGCCTCTCGGAATCCGTCCGGTGTGGTCGGGCTCATCCTGGCCCGGTCCGGCATACGGCGATTGAGCTCGGCGTCGACGAGCGGGGCGATGTCGACCCCGTTGACGACGACGTCGCGCACCTCGCCGGAGATCTCGAGGTCGTGCAACTCCACGCCACGCATTCGGCCGCCGTGGTAGGAGGCCGCGCGGATCTGCAGGCCGGAGAGATCGACGTCATGCATGGTGGCACCCGTCAACTCGACGTCGTCGAATGTGGCGCGTGCGAAACTGACCCGCTGGAACAGGGCGTCGCTCAGGTCCTGATGGCGAAATTCACTCATCTGCCGACCGTAGGCGCCGCCCCCGACACGCACCACCTCTTTCGTGTCAGGATCGAGGCATAACCGATCGGCCGGCCATCCCTCTCGACGACCTCGCGCGCCTGCGCCGGGTGCGCGATCGCATCGACCGTGACTTCGACCGGCCGCTCGACGTCGAGGCGCTCGCGCGCGGCGCGCACATGTCGTCGGGCCATCTGAGCCGGCTGTTTCGCCGGGCCTACGGCGAATCCCCGTATTCCTACCTGATGACGCGGCGCATCGAACGCGCGATGGCTCTCCTGCGGCGTGGCGACCTCACGGTCACGCAGACCTGCTTCGCGGTCGGGTTCTCCTCCCTGGGCACCTTCAGCACCCGTTTCGGGGAGCTGGTCGGGATGTCCCCGAGCGCCTATCGGCAGCACGCGTCCACCCTCGGGGACGGGATGGACGCGGTGCCGGCGTGTGTCGAGAAGCAGGTCGGCAAACCGATCAGGAATCGAGAAGCGCGCCGCTCGTCGCCCGGCTAGCGTGTCCGGCATGGACATCACGATTCACACCAGTTCCCTTCCGCACACCGATCCGGACGCGTCCCTGGCGTTCTATCGCGACGTGCTCGGATTCGAGGTCCGCACCGACGTCGGTCAGGGCACGATGCGCTGGATCACGGTCGGACCGCCCGATCAACCGGACACCTGCCTGCTGCTCGCCCCGCCGACCGTGGGCCCCGGGTTCACCGACGAGGAGCGCCGGACCGTCTCGGAGATGATGGCCAAGGGCACCTACGGCTGGATCATGCTCGCCACCAAGGATCTCGACGCGACGTTCGAGAAGGTGCAGGCCGCCGACGTGGAGGTGGTGCAGGAGCCGACCGAGCAGCCCTACGGCATGCGAGACTGTGCTTTCCGCGATCCGGCGGGCAATATGGTGCGCATCCAGCAGATCGACTGACCGCCACCGCCGGCGGCCGCCCCGAAAGCAGGCACATGAACCGCACGAAAACACCCTCGCACCCCGCCGACGCGCACGACGTGATCCGCGTCGTCGGGGCCCGGGAGCACAACCTTCAGGGCATCGACGTCGAGCTGCCGAAGCGGCGGCTCACCGTCTTCACCGGGGTGTCCGGGTCCGGCAAGAGTTCGCTGGTCTTCGGGACCATCGCCGCGGAGTCGCAGCGCCTGATCAACGAGACCTACAGCGCGTTCGTCCAGGGTTTCATGCCGTCTCTCGGCCGGCCGGATGTGGACGTCATGGACGGGCTGACGACGGCGATCATCGTCGATCAGCAACGCATGGGGTCCGACCCGCGGTCCACGGTGGGCACGGCGACCGACACCGGGTCCATGCTGCGGATCCTCTTCAGCAGGATCGGGTCTCCACACATCGGCTCGGCACAGGCCTTCTCCTTCAACGTCGCGTCCATCAGTGGGGCCGGCGCGGTGACGACGAGCAGGGGCGGGCAGAAGGTCAAGGAGCGACGTAGTTTCGAGATCGTCGGCGGCATGTGCCCGCGCTGCGAAGGGCGCGGTGACATCACCGACTTCGACCTGTCGGCGCTCTACGACGACTCGCTGTCGCTCAACGACGGTGCACTCACGATCCCCGGCTACAGCATGGACGGATGGTACGGCCGGATCTTCCGCGGCTGCGGGTTCTTCGACCCGGACAAACCGATCCGCAAGTACACCAAGCGGCAGTTGCACGATCTGCTCCACAAGGAGCCGACCAAGATCAAGGTCGACGGGATCAACCTCACCTACGAGGGCCTCATCCCCCGGATCCGCAAGTCCATGCTCGCCAAGGACCGCGACGCGATGCAGCCGCACATCCGCGCCTTCGTTGACCGCGCCGTGACCTTCGCGACCTGCCCCGACTGCGACGGGACGCGCCTGACGGCGCTCGCCCGGTCCTCGAAGGTGCGCGGTCTGGACATCGCCGAGGCCTGTGCGATGCAGATCGACGAGCTCGCCGAATGGGTGCGCGAGATCGACGACCCGTCCGTCGGGCCGCTGCTGGGTGGGCTGCGTGACACCGTGGATTCCTTCGTGGAGATCGGACTGGGCTACCTCTCACTCGACCGCCCTTCCGGCACGCTCTCCGGGGGAGAGGCCCAACGCGTGAAGATGGTCGGGCACCTCGGGTCGTCACTCACCGACGTCACCTACGTCTTCGACGAGCCGACGATCGGGCTGCACCCACACGACATCGAGCGGATGAACGCCCTGCTCCTGCGACTGCGGGACAAGGGCAACACCGTGCTCGTCGTGGAGCACAAACCCGAGACCATCGGGATCGCCGACCACGTCGTCGACCTGGGCCCTGGCGCCGGATCAGCCGGTGGGAGAGTCTGTTTCGAAGGTTGCGTCGAGCAACTCCGACACAGCGACACCGTGACGGGAAGGCACCTCCAGGACCGGGCGACGCTCAAGGACGCCGTGCGCACGTCGACCGGAGCACTGGAGATCCGCGGGGCGAACACCCACAACCTGCACGACGTCGACGTCGACATCCCCCTCGGCGTCCTGACGGTCCTGACCGGTGTGGCCGGCTCCGGCAAGAGTTCGTTGATCGATGGGTCGGTCGCGCCGATGGACGATGTCGTCTCCGTGGACCAGGCGCCGATCCGAGGTTCGCGGCGCAGCAATCCGGCGACCTACACCGGCGCGCTGGACGGCATACGGAAGGCGTTCGCGAAGGCGAACGGCGTCAAGCCGGGCCTGTTCAGCGCAAATTCGGACGGTGCCTGCCCGGCGTGCAACGGCGCCGGGGTCATCTATACCGATCTGGCGATGATGGCCGGGGTCGCGACGACCTGTCAGGAGTGCGAGGGCCGACGATTCCAGGCCTCGGTGTTGGAGTATGCGTTGGGTGGCAAGAACATCGCCGACGTGCTCGAGATGTCGGTCGACGAGGCCTCCGACTTCTTCTCGGCGGGGGAGAGTCGAGTCCCCTCCGCCCACAAGACCTTGACCCACCTGCACGACGTCGGGATCGGATATCTCAAGCTCGGTCAGCCGCTCACGACCCTGTCCGGGGGAGAGCGGCAACGCCTCAAGCTCGCAACACACCTGGGGGACAAGGGCGGCATCATCGTCCTCGACGAGCCGACGACCGGGCTGCATCTCGCCGACGTGGAGCAGTTGCTCGCGCTGTTGGATCGACTGGTCGATGCGGGCAAGTCGGTCATCGTCATCGAGCACCATCAAGCCGTGATGGCCCATGCGGACTGGATCATCGACCTCGGACCGGGCGCCGGGCACGACGGCGGGCGCGTCGTCTTCGCGGGCACTCCAGCCGACCTCGTCGCCGATGGCTCGACACCGACGGGGCGGCATCTCGCGGAGTATGTCAAGGATTGAGCCTGGCCTCGGTCCAGGCAGAACTCCTTGCCTTCCGGGTCCGCCATGACGATGAAGCCGCCCGACGAGCACAGACATGAGCCACCATCAGCACCACGCGTGCCCGAGTTTCCCGGCAGGGTGACGGCGGCGAATGCCGGGGAGGTGTTGGAGGCGATGGGACAGTTGGCGCAGCAGGTTCTTGCCGTGATGGCCGACGAGTCTCTCACCTGGTCCCGCGACCAACTGCACGATCAGATCGTCGGGGCCCAACACCTTCTCAACAGCGTCGGCGCGGCCCAAATGGAGCGGGTCGCGCGGTTCTCTCGAGACGCGGAGGGCGAGGCGCGGGAGTTCGCACCCGATGATCTGGCTCCTGCCTTGGGATGGGGCCCCCGACAGGCGGTGAACAAGGTGGAGGACGCCCTGGACGCCGGCGGCAAGGCCCCGCAGTTGTTGGCAGCCGCGGGACATGGCCGGTTGGAGCCCTGGCGGATCCGGATCGTGACCGAGGAACTCCTCAACGCGTCATGGCGCACCTGCGAGAAAGTCGAGCGTGATCTCCTCGCGGAGGGCATCGAGTCCTGGACGGCCGGCCGCACCCGTCGTCGGGCTCGGGCAGCGGTGCGCCGATACGAGCCGGCCGCACAGCGGCAGGCGATCACGAAGCGCGCGGAAAAGGCGATCGACGTCCGATGCTGCCCGGGTCACGAGCCGGGCACCAGCGAATGGCATGCGACGATCCGGGTCGGCGATCATCACACCGCCCGATCGAGGGGCCCGGTGGACGAGGACACGGCACGACGGCTGCGCGGCGATGACGACGCCGATCATGTCGTCCCCTGGCCGGCCGGTCCTACCGAGGTGGCCAACCTGCAACTGCTGTGCCGCCATCACCATCGCACCAAACATGAGGCCGGATGGACGGTCACCATGACGCCGGACGGGACGTGTGCGTGGACCGGCAGATCCGGCCGCCTATTCACCACCCAACCCGGGATGAGCGAGGTCATCTCCGATCTCCGTGTCAGCCCCGGAGCAGCCTGACTCCCTGGGCACTACCGGGTGAAGGCGCGCAGGCTGATGCCCTCGGCATCGATGGCCCTGCGGATCGAGCGGGCCATCTCGACGGCGCCGGGGCTGTCGCCATGCACACACACGGAATCGGCATCGATCGACAGAACCGATCCATCCGTGGCCACGACCTCGTGGTCGCGCACCATGCGCACACATCGCTGCGCGACCTGCGCCGCGTCATGCAGCACAGCGTCAGGTTCCCGCCTCGAGACCAACGTGCCGTCGGGTGTGTAGGCACGGTCCGCGAACGCTTCGGCGACCGTTCGCAGTCCGGCCTCGTCGGCGATACGTAGCCACGCCGAGCCTGGGAGCCCGAGCACCGGCAACTGCGCGCCGTAGGTGCGCACGGCCTCGACCACGGCTGCCGCCTGCGTCTCATGATGGACGATGGCGTTGTAGAGGGCTCCGTGCGGCTTGACGTAGGAGATCCGGCTGCCGGCGGCCCGCGCCATGGCTTCGAGGGCGCCCAGCTGATAGAGCACGTCGTTCACGAGTTCGTCCCGCGCCACGTCGATGAACCGCCGGCCGAAGCCCGGCAGGTCGCGATAGGCCACCTGTGCACCGATCGCCACGCCGCGTTCGGCAGCCACCTGGCACGCACGCCGGATGACGCTCGGATCTCCCGCATGAAAACCGCACGCCACATTGGCACTCGTGACCAGTTCGAGCATGGCCTCGTCGTCGCCGAGGCGCCACTGACCGAAGCTCTCGGCGAGGTCGGCGTTCAGGTCGATGATCGGCATGCCGCCTCCTGATGGCGTCGCTGTCGAGTGATCCGCTTCAGCCTAGTCCGCGTCGGGCGGGGGAGAGGCGGTCACCGCTGCGCCGCGCCAGAGAGGACGGCCTACGCCCCAGCGGAGGCTGCCGCAGCCTGGTTGCGACGCCACATCGTGATCACGACGGCGAGCACGAAGACCTGCACCGGCAGGTCGAGTCCGGGTAGGTCCGCCTCGGCACTCATCTTCCAGGAGCTCGTGCGCCGGATCACCCCGATCTGCCGATCTCCGCTCATCAGCGCCTGATCGCTCTTCCAGAAAGAGATCCGCTCGAACCGGTAGACCCGTCCGTGCACCTCGACCGACCAGTGCTTGCGACCGACGCGGTCGGCGGTCGCAACCGGCTTCCCCTGAGGCGTGGCCATGGCATACCGGGCACCCCACATGTTGGTGTGCAGGTCGTATTCGATCCCGTGCAGTGTGAAGGTCCCGCCCGAGCGCCAGGCCTTCGGGCTGAACGTCGTCACATGATTGCCGTCGAGGAGGATGTCGTAGGACCGTCCCCAGAAATCGCGCTGTCGACATGTGAGCATGGCGCGACCCTATCGATGCGACCGGACCCGGCTCGCCCCACTCACACGCTCTCTTGTTTAAACGATATATTCGTGAAAAACAACGGTGAGGAGACGCCATGACCGACGAGACGACACAGAACCATTGGCCCGACTGGCGCGCGGTCGCCGAGCCCGGGGGAGCGGGCCCACAGGTCACGCTGCTTCACCAGTCGGACACGCTCAAGGTGGTGCTGGTCGGCCTCGGGGCCGGCATGGGGCTGCCGGCACACACCGGGGCGGCCGCGTCGTTCCATATCCTCGACGGCCATTGCACCGTCCAGGTCGGCGACGAGACGGTGGAGGCGTCGGCCGGATCGACCGTGGTCATCCCCGACGGGGCGCAGCGTGGCGTGAAGGCGACCAGTGATGTGGTCTTCCTCGGCAACCTGGGAGATCCTTCCTCCGAAGAGGAGTAGGCCGCTCGCGTCACTCCAGCGTGTAGCGGTAGAGATTCGACTCCCGTGGCACGAACCCGAGGTGGACGTAGAGTCGATTCGCTGCTTCACGCGACGGTCGAGAGGTCAGGTCGACGGTGCGCGCACCGGCCTCGCGCGCCGTGGTGAGAGCCGCTCGCACCAAGGCCGATCCGGCCCCGACGCCCCGGACCTCATGGTCGGTCACGACGTCCTCGATCCATGCGCGTAGGCCGGTCGGAGTCGGGAAACATGCGAGGCTGAGCATCCCGACGATCTGCTCGTCGATGCGCGCGACGAACAGTGTCATCGCGTCGTGAGCGACGATGGACTCCAGCGCGCCGCGGGTGAGTTCCGATGCCGAGGTCGAGAGTTGACCCACCAGATCGGCCAACCGGGCGGCCTCGTCGGTGGTGATCGTACGAACCGGCCGGACGGTGACAGGCGCCATGGCTGGAGCCTACCGTCGGGGGATCAGCAGCACGCAGACCATGCCGACGAACGCGGCGGCTGCCGCAACGGCGAAGGCGACCGTGAACGCTTCGCGTGCCGGATCGTCACCACCGCCCACGGTGATCGTCGCCAGCAGTGCCACGCCCACCTGAGCCCCGACGCCGCCCCCGACACGCCGTACGACCGCATTGATCGAGGTGGCCACGCCGGTCTCGCCGAGGTCTGCCGTGAGCGTGACCAGGCGCCCCATCATCGAGATGGCCAGGCCGAAGCCGAGGCCCAGCACGGCGAGATCGCCCATGATGACCCACAGGTTGCCTCGCCAGATCGTCAGCAGGACGAGGCCGACCGTCGTCAGGCCCATGCCTGCGGCGAAGGTCGGCACCGGGTGCAGGTGTCGGGCGAGCGGCCCGGCCGCCGGACCGCCGACGGCTTGGCCGAGGGCACGGGGGAGGAGCACGAGCCCCGTGAGCAGCGGACCCGACGCCAGGCCGAAGAGGACCAGATGCGTGCCGGAGGCTCCCTGGAGCAGGTAGGTCAACACGACACCGGTGCCGATGGCGGAGTATCCGCTGAGCAGCGACGCGATGTTGGTCAGCAGCATCGGCCGGGAGGAGAGCACGCGCAGATCCATCAACGGTTCGGGCGTATGCAGTTCCCGATACACCCAGGCGGGCGCGGCCACGACGGTCAGCCCGAACATGCCGAGCGTCAGGGGAGCGGTCCAGCCACGCTGTGGCCCTTCGGTCACCGCGATGACGATGCCGCTCAGCGCCGCACCGAACAACGCCGCGCCCAACGCGTCGAGTCGGCGCTCGACACGGACGGGGGAGTGCGGCACGGTGATCGCCACCAGTACGATCGCCAGCGTCAGGGCGATCGATCCGATCCAGAAGATCCAGCGCCAGCCGATGAACTGCGTGATGAGGCCGCCGACGGAGTAGCCGAGCAGCGATCCGACACCGAAGCCGCCGGTGAGCACACCGATCGCGCTGCCGACGCGGGCCGAGGGGACGACGTCCCGCACGATGGCGAAGGACAGCGGGAAGACCGCGCCGCCCAGGCCCTGGACGAGACGGCATACGACGACCAGTCCGATCGAAGGAGACAAGGCGGCACCGACGCTTCCGGCGACGAAGGCGATGAGGGCCGCCAGGAAGACCTTGCGCTTGCCGGACCGGTCGGCGAACTTGCCGAGGAAGACCGGGGTGACCGACGCGACGACGAAGTAGCCGGACAGCAGCCAGGTGGTCCATTCGCGTGAGGCGTCGAAATCGTCCTGGACGACCGGGAGCGCGGGGGTGATCGCTGTCTGCTGGAAGCCATAGACGGTCACCGCGATGAACATCGCGACGAGGGTGAACACCCACGCGGAGCCGTCACGCGCGGCGCGGACAGACCGGGGACCGATTCGGCCGGAACCGGCGGATGCGTGGGCCTGCTGTCGCGTGGTCGTCTCCAAGTTCGCTTGCTCTGGTGCCGGTATGCCGTGGCCGCGGAAGCGTCCGTGCCCACGGTCTCGAGCCTAGACGAGGCCCTGGCGGCACAGAGTGTGCGGGGATCCCACGTATCCAGCACATCGATCGGGTGATCCGGGCCACACGGTGCGCCCACCGTTCTAAGGTGGGTCGATGAGCACCGAGGCAACCACCGAGGCGACCTTCGAGGTCGCAGCTCTGAGCCCCGAGACCTGGCCGGAGTTCGAGGCTCTGGTGGCCCGGCACAACGGCATCTTCAGCGGATGCTGGTGCGTCGCGTTCCACGCCGACCGCGACGATCACGTCCCTGGCTATGAGGGCAACCGGGCGTTCAAGAAGTGCATGGTCGAGGAGGGCATCGCCCACGCCGCGCTCGTGATGCACGACGGGGACGAAGGACGAGAGGCGATCGCCTGGGCAGAATTCGGGACACCGGCAGAGCTGCCCGACATCCACCATCGCAAACAGTACGAGGCGGAGAAGGATGGTGATCCCGACTACCGGATCACGTGTGTCTTCGTCGATCGGCGATTTCGACGCCGAGGCATCACCGAAGTCGCGATCCGCGGCGCGCTCGACCTCATCGCACGCGCCGGCGGTGGCGTCGTCGAGTCGTATCCGCACGACCTGACGCACCAGACGAAGAAGATGTCGTCGTCGTTCCTCTACAACGGCACACGCCGGCTGTACGAACGTCTGGGATTCCGTTATGTGCGGCCCAAAGGGATGAAGAACTGCGTGATGTCGATCGAGGTCCCGGCACACGCGTGACGGGTGCAGTGTTCGGCCATCCTCAAAACATCCGATAATCTACATTATGTCAAGTAGGACAGTCATCATGGGCCCGACTGCATGATGACGACGGTCCCCCGACTCGTTGTGGATCGGCCGCCGAATGAGGATCGCCCCCATGGGACTGCCACCCGTGACGCTATAGCGCAACGAACCGTCAGCACTCGTGACGGCGTGGCCCCGGTGTCGACGGTTCGTGACGCTATAGCGCAACGAACCGTCAACACTCGTGACGGCGTGGCCCCGGTGTCGACGGTTCGTGACGCTATAAGGTGCAAAACTGCATCAGAGCTATCCTCTTGACCTTGACACCGTGTGAGGGCATCAGATCGGTATCGACATGTTGAGCATCGGAGAGATTGCGCACTTCACCGGGGTCTCCCGGCGGATGCTGCGGCATTGGGAACAGGTCGGATTGATATCTCCGGCCGCGGTTGACACGTTCACGGGCTATCGGCGATATGCACGGACGCAAGTCGGTCAGATTCGTGCGATCTCGACCCTGCGGTCCGTAGGTTTCACGCTCGCCGAAATCATCGACCTCCTCGATCACGCCCAGCTGACCGAAGCCCGGCTGATACAAATCCTCCGGGTGCGAGAGCACGATCTCGTGGCCCAAGTCGACGAAGCCTCAGCGCGTCTCACGGAGGTGCGTAAGCGCCTCGAAGCCATCAAGAAAGGACGCGACACGATCATGCGAACAATCGAGCTCGAAGCACTTCCCGCCCTCCGCCTGTTGTCGCTTCAAGCCACCGTCCGCGACGAGTCCGAGATCGGCGAGGCGATCTCAGGGCTACTCCCCCGGCTGCGCGACGAGCTCGGCAAGCTCGGGGTCACCGACAGTGAGATCGTGCTGACCTACGACGGCGGGACCGACCCGGACACCATCGCCGTGACTGTCGGCACCGAGCACATCGATACCCAGGGGCATCCGAATTGGCGGTGGTCGAGATCGGCGCAGCCAATCCAGGGGTCACCGTCCGCTTCGATGACGCACCATCCGACATCGGCGACGCGTGGATCAGCCTCGACGCGAGCCTGGAGTCATACGGTCTCGAGACGACAGGGATCTACCGGCAGATCCTGACTCCCTCCGGTGGCGTGATCCTTGGGGCGCCGGTGAGGGAGCAGTCAGCCGGATGATGAGCCTGCTGCATCGAAGGCAACGCCGGACTCAGGACGACTCCAGCAGGGGTACAGGGCTGATGCTCACGGCCTCAACAGGATCCAGGTCTTCCCCGGCGCGAGTTTCAGCCGTTTGCCGCCGGAGCCGAGCAGGCGGAACGGCTTGCTCGCCGCCGCACGATGCCACGTGCCTGCGAGCTTCTTGCCGTTGCGATAGAGCGCGAGCTTCCCCGATCCGGTCGAGACGGAACGGTACACCGGGTTTCCGGCCGGATCCTTGTAGTTGTCGGACTCCTCGCGGACATGGAGCACGAGCACGTTCTTCGCCGTCACCTGCTTGCCGCCCGCACCCGCGTCGGTGTAAGGCCGTCCGTTCCAGCTGGGCAGGTAGTGAGATCCCTTGTAGGTGAAGGCGAATCGGTCGCTGCCCACCCCGACGGTGAAGCTGTTGCGCTTCGGTGCCTTGCGCACCCTGGGATCATGCTTGGCGAAACGCAACCCGATGTCCGTGGTCCGCCGGTGACCGATCCGCCGCGCCACGCGCTGCACGTCGAAATAGAGGTTGTGTGGAGCCGCGCGGCGCGAGTCCCGTGTCCCGTTGTCGACGAGCTTGATCGGAGCTTTTGTCAATCTCTTGCGGACCTGCGACGCCACCCCCGAATAGACCAGCGTCGGGTGGCCGAACATCGGCAGGATCCCGATGTCGGTGCTGCGGGCGCTGCGCACCGGTTCGACCCGTTTCGGGAAGCTGGTGTGATAGATCGGCATCAACCGGGTCAGTCCCCCTTCGACCTCCTCCACGAAGACCAGGTCCGCCCGCGACAAGCCGATCTGCGGCATGGCGGCCGGGGTGTTCTCCAGTTTGACGGCGACGACGGGATTCTTCGACCGCTCTCCCCCGGTCAACGGGTCATGCTTCGCACGAGCCGTATGCCGTTTCGGCCGCTTCGTGGACGTCGGCGCAGCGGGGGTGCTGCGGCTGCTGTGACCCGTGGCAGTGGGAGACGGCGAGGCCGCCGACGACGTCTCACCGGGTGAGGTGTGAGCCGCCGTGCTGGCTGCGGAATCGCCCGAGCCTCCGGAACACGCTGCGGTGCTCAGGGCCAGGACCGCGATCGCCGTGGTCACGGCATACCGATGCCGGCGCATGAGGCTCGACCCGTCCTGAGGGCGGCGGCCGGTCGGTGGGCGCGACGTCTTGTCACAGTGCATGCCCGCTACCGTAGACGCCACCTGCCGCGTCTCGTGCGCGGCGCGCCCTTCCCGCCGACACGCGGTCACAACGCTTTGGTCAAGAAGACCGTGTCTCCGCTCTCCTCGTGCTCGACGCGATCCGTCCTGACAAAGCCGAGCTTGTCCAGGACGCGGAACGACTTCGTGTTCCAGTCACTGACTGTGGCCCACACACGCCGAAAGCCGGAATCTCGTGCCCAGCCGAGCACCGCCCAGGACGCCTCCGTCGCGTACCCCTGCCCCCAGTGAACGCGCAGCATCTCGAAGGCCAGTTCCGGCTCCCCCACGAGCCCTCGCCCTTCGAACAGTCCGGCGCAGCCGACGACCTCACCATCGGTGATACGTTCCGCCGCAAGCAGTCCCAAGGTGTCCGAGGGATCGCTCTCGCGGATCCTCTCCGCGAGGTCCTGCACCGTCGGCTGTCCGCTCGGCCCGATTCGCCGTGACGGCGGGACGCGCGGGTCGCGCTCGGCCCAGAGCGCGTGCTGGATGGCCGCTTCGGACTCGTGCCATGGCCGCAACATCAGCCGTTCGGTCTCGAGGGCGAGTTCGTAATCGTATGCCGACACGGATCCATCGTGTCAGAGGTCGCGGAGCACCCATCCCGGGGTCACGGCCGAGAAGCGACGCGTGTCCGCATCATGGATAGAGGCGCGCGAGGAACTCGTGGCCGAGCCGCTCGAAGCTCACGTCTCCGACCCGGTAGGCCCAGGTCGCCGTTCCGATGGCCTCACTCACCTGCGCCCGACGCCACGAGTCGGGCGTGCGCGGGTCCGATCCGTAACCCGCCAGGAAGGCCGCCTCCAGGCCGGCGTCGCGAGCGAAGTCCTGATTCTTCGCTCGGTCTCGGGAGCGATCCGATGCGGCAGACTCAGTTGGCGCTCCACCCGTGCGCGACACTCTTCGTTCCAAGTGGGGTCCCACTCGTCGGCCTGCCCGTGGAACTGTGCGAGCAGCACGCCCGCCTGGTGAAACGTATCCGCCGTACGTCGGGCCGGCCGGCCTTCGACGAGGACGCCGGGGAGATAGTCGGTGACGAGCAGCTTGGCGTCGATGTCCGCATGTCTCAGGGCCGGCGCATACCCCTCTCGGGCCCACACGCCGACCCACCGCCGGTGGGCACGGATCTCCCGCGCGATGTGGCGATCGGCGTCTCCCCCGGCCTTGACGATGAGGCGGCCCTGCTCACTCACCAGCTCGAGCACCGTCGTCTCCACCAGCCCCCAGCTGTGGTCGGCCTCGACCCGAGCGTCCGGGACCCAGTCGCTCACGCGTTGCCGCTGGCTCGGACTCAGCCTGCCCCATGCGTCCCTCACGACCTGCATCATACATTGAGATCCCCGGGATTCCCTGCGGCCGCGAGGAATTCGCGGGCACCTCTGATCCGTTTCGTCAGTCGAGACCGGGTCCATGTCGAGCGCAGGCGCACTTCCAGTGGCCCGCGGATGCCTGCCGCTCTCCTCGACCCCCGCTCGATGCCCGACGGGTCCAGGCCGTCTCGCCGACAGACCAACCGGCCGATCTCGTGGCGCGAGAGCGCGTCCGGACCGGACAGGTGAAACATCCCCGCCTGACCCGCCAGGTCACGCAGGCCCGCTGCCAGATCGTCGACGTGGATCGGGCACCTGATGTCGTCCGTGAACAACACACCGTCGGCGTCGCCGCCGGCCAGGGCGTGCACGAGACGCTCCGTCGGCGACGCGCCAGTGCCGAGGATGAGTGAGGTGCGCACGATCGTCGCGTCCTGGGCGACGGCACGGACGGCAACCTCCGCTGCGGCCTTCGCCGCACCGTAGGGGAAGATCGGGTCGGGCACGTCGTCCTCGGCATACCCCGCCTTCTCCCCCGAGAACACGGCATCGGACGAGACGTGCACCAGGCCGGCCCCGACCGCCGTCGTGGCCCGCGCGACGTTCGCCGCGCCCGTCGCCGTCACGCGCCAGTCGGCCTTGTCGAACGCCGTGTGGAACACCAGATCCGGTGCGAGACGCGCGAACTCATCCTCCAAGGCCGGCCCGTCCGTGATCTCCATGACGACGCTCGGTATGCCGTGAGCGGGCGCACGGTGTGTGCCACCGATGACGTCGTGCCCGTCCTCCACCAACTGTCGTGCCAGGACCGAGCCGAGGCACCCCGCCGCACCTGTCACCACGACGCGCATCCATTCCTCCTCTTTCGTCGACCGGCGTCGGCGACGCCCCTACGAGCGTTGCACGGCACCCCGTCCCATCGCAGGTCACGAATGAATAACAAGCTCTTGACGCTGTGGTGATCTGCGTCATAGCTTTTGTCAGACGCATTTAGTAATTCCTCATTACTAACCAGAAGAGGTGGCTCGATGAGCGACGATGACGCGGTGCCGGCGACGTCCCACGTCGGTGACGTGGTGCGGGTCGCCCCCGTGCCGCGTAAGCGTCGCTCCCCCGAGAAGGCCGTCTCACAGGACAACCGCGTCCACAACCGTGCCCTCGTGCTGCGCACCCTCTACCAGGCGGGACCGATGAGCCGCTCGGATCTTGCGAGGGCCTCCAAGCTCACCCGGCCGACCGTCTCCGCACTCGTGGGCGAGTTGCTCGACGAGCACCTGGTCACCGATGTCGGCGTTCGTACCGAGCATCGTGTCGGCAAACCCGCGACGATGCTCCAGCTCGACGACCACGCGATGCACATCGTGGCCGTCGACCTGTCCAGTGCCGAACACATCACCGGCGCCGTGCTCAACCTGCGAGGGGAGATCGTCGCCCGCGCCGATCGCGACATGGACGGCGCCACCGGCCAGGAGGCCTACCGTCACATCGTCTCCTTCGGTCGCGAGTTGCTCGATCTCGCGGCGAAACCTGTGCTCGGGATGGGGGTGGGCACACCCGGCATCATCGACGACGAGGGAACGGTGCGGTTCGGCCAGCACGTCCATTGGGTCGACCTGCCGCTGGCGGCACGCCTCACAGAGGAATTCGAGGTCCCCGTCGTGGTCGGCAACGACATCGGCATGGCTGCACTCGGCGTGCGTCACTTCCGCGGCGTCGAGCGGCGTGACCTCATCGTCGTATCGGTCGAAGGCGCCGTCGGCATGGGTGTCGTCATCGGCGGCAAGCTCATCGAGGGCGAACACTTCGCAGCCGGTGAGGTCGGCCACCTGACCATCGACGAGTCCGGAGATCTGTGCCGCTGCGGCAGACGGGGATGCCTGGAGACCTACATCACCGCGGCACATTCACTCGACGCGGACTCCACGGACCGGCAGTCCGTCCTGACCTCCGCCGGGCATGCGCTCGGGATCCTCCTCGCACCGCTCGCCATCGGCCTGGACCTCTCCAAGGTCATCGTGATCGGCCCGTCCCACCTGATCACCCACGACTTCGTCGACGCCGCAACGGTGACCACCAACGACCGCATGCTCCCGATCATCAACACGACCGTCGACGTCGAGCCCATCACCGACGACGGTGACCTCATCCTGCTCGGCGCCGCCTCCCGCGTGCTCTCCACACAACTCGGGGTGATGTGACATACGAAGGCTCATTCCGGCGCGCCGACGCCCCGAACTCGATACGACGAACACGAAATACGGATGGAATCAAGGAGAACAGATGCGCACTACACGAATGGGCGCGGCCCTGGCCCTCGGCACCGCTGCCACCTGTGCCCTCGCCGCCTGCGGCGGAGGTGGATCATCGGACGACGCCGGCGGCTCGGGCGGCTCGGGCGGCTCGGGCGGATCCAGCTCGAAAACGCTCACGGTCTGGTATATGAACGGCGACTACACGCCGGAGACGATGAAGGCGATCAAGAAGAAGTTCGAGAAGCAGACCGGCGCCAAGGTCGATCTCCAGCTTCAGCAGTGGAACGGCATCACGACCAAGGTGACCTCCGCGTTGGCCACGGACAACCCACCGGACGTGATCGACATGGGCAACACCCAGGTCGCCAGCTACGCCTCGAAGGGCGCGCTGATGGACCTCACCTCGCAGAAGACGGACCTGGAGCAGGGCCAGAAATGGCTCGGCGGCCTCGAGGACCCGGCGACCATCGACGGCAAGCTGTATGGCGTCCCGGGCTTCGCGGGCGCGCGGGCCGTCATCTACAACAAGACGATGTGGAAGAAGGCCGGCATCACCGAAGCGCCGACGACGTTCGACGAACTGGTCTCCGACCTGCGCAAGATCAAGGCGAAGCACCCGAGCAATGATTTCTCGGCGATGTATTTCCCCGGTCAGTTCTGGTATGCCGGACTGCAGTTCGTCTGGGATGCCGGCGGTGAGATCGCGACCGAGAAGGACGGGAAGTGGACCGCCGGCTTCGAGAGCCCCGAGGCTCAGAAGGGTCTGAAGGCGTTCAAGAAGTTCCAGAACGAGTTCTCGACGAAGGCCTCGCGCACCCTGGACACGGACAAGCCGCCGGCAGACACGATCTTCGCTCAGGGCAAGGCGTCTGCGTTCATCGAGACGAATGCCTACATCCAGACGGTCCTCAAGGACAACCCCAAGCTCAAGAAGTCCGATCTCGGCGCCTTCCCGATGCCGGGAATCTCCGGTGGCAATCAGCCCGTGATGCTGGGTGGATCCGACTGGGCCGTCGCGGCAAAGAGCAAGAACCAGGATCTCGCTCTCAAGTGGTTGAAGATCGCGAGCTCCCCCACGATCCAGCAGAAGTGGGTCTTCGGGCACGACAAGTGGATCCCGAACAGCGAGGAGTCGGCCAAGAAGGCCTCCGCCAAGGTTCCTGCGCTGCAGAAGCCGTTCTTCACCGCGGCCCTGAAGTCGAAGGCCACCCCGGCCAGCCCGAACTGGACGGACATCGAGGGGACGAAGGCCATCAACCACCTGTTCTCCAGCATCGCGTCCGGGAGCAAGTCCGTGAAGCAGGCCGCGGCGGACTTCGACACGGCGGCGAACAAGACGCTCAACGGCCAAGGCTGACACGCACCTGGTGGCCCGGGCTCCCTGCGCCCGGGCCACCGGCCCCACCCGCGAAGGACTCACCATGTCGATCTCGGCCCCCTCCAGGCCGGTGCCGAAGACCGCCCCGCCCGGGGTGACGCCCAAACGCCGCAAGGACTTCACGCCCTGGATCCTGCTGAGCCCCGCAGGTCTCGTCGTGCTCGCGGTGACGGTGCTCCCCATCGGGTTCCTCATCTTCTCCTCGTTCACCAACTACGACCAGCGGTCGCTGTTCACCGGCGACTTCGATGTCGTGGGCTTGGACCAGTACCGGCAGATCTTCACCAGCGGCGCGTTCTGGCACTCCGTGTTGCGCACCGTCTGGTTCACGGCTGCCATGGTCCTCGGCACGATGGCCATCGGCGCAGCCGTCGCACACCTGATGACCAGGATCGCCACGGGGATGCGATACGTGGTCACCATCGTGCTCATCATGGCGTGGGCCATGCCCAACGTCGCCTCGTCGATGGTCTGGAACTGGCTCTTCCAGCCGGGATATGGCATCGTCAACTGGCTTCTCACCCAACTACACATCTTCGGCAACATGACCGACACCAGTTGGGCCAATCACACGCCGCTCGCCTACACGTCCATCTGGTTGCTCATCGTGTGGCAGGCCGTGCCGTTCGTGACCCTGACGCTGTATGCCGCGATGACCCAGGTGCCGCCCGACCCCATCGAGGCCGCACGCATCGACGGTGCCGGCGAATGGCGCATCTGGTGGAACATCACCCTCCCCTACCTCCGTCCGACCCTGCTGTTGATCACCATTCTGTCGATCATCTGGGACACCAACGTGTTCAACCAGATCTGGTTGCTCACCGAGGGTGGCCCCGGGGATTCGACGAGCACGCTCGGGATCTACACCTACAAGAAGGCCTTCGTCGGCTTCGACATCGGGACCGGGTCGGCCATTTCCGTCGTGACGACCATCCTGTTGATCGGCGTGACCGCGCTCTACATCCGCAACCTGCTGCGTTCCGGGGAGGACTTGTGACCACCACAGCACCTGCGAAACCCAGACGCGCCAGGCCGAAACGCCGACGCACCGGGCGAATGGCCAACGCGCTGGCTCTCGTCTTCAGCCTCGTGTGGATCCTTCCCGTCTACTGGATGATCAACACCGCGTTCAAGCCACGCGCGGACGTCATGACATCCACTCCGATGTTCTTCCCGCATCATCCGACGTGGCGCAATTTCCGGATCGCGATCACGCAGACGGACTTCTTCTTGAACCTGCGGAACAGCGTCGTCGTGGTGCTGGCTACCGTCATCATCTCCATCGTCCTCGGATTCTTTGCGGCGGCGGCGCTGTCGCGCTTCAAGTTCCGGGGCCGGCGGCCGGTGATGGTGATCCTGCTGATCGTGCAGATGTTGCCGATCACCGCGTTGCTGATCCCGATGTTCCTCATCTTCAACAGGGCCGACCTGCTCGGCACCTACTATGGCCTCATCCTCGCTTACGTGGCCACGGTGCTGCCCTTTTCGATCTGGGTCATGCGTGGCTTCTACGTGGCGATCCCGATCGAGATCGACGAGGCGGCGAGAATCGACGGCTGCTCGACGTGGCAGGTGCTCACACGGATCCTCTTCCCGCTCGTGGGCCCGGGCGTGATCGCCACCGGGATCTTTGCCTTCATCACCGCGTGGAACGACTACCTGATCGCGTACACCTTCATGAAGAGTCAGACGATGTATACGCTTCCGGTGTGGCTCGCATCGTTCACCACTCCGATGACGGGCACCGATTTCGGCGGCCAGATGGCCGGATCGTTGTTGTTCTCCTTGCCTGTCGTGATCTTCTTCCTGTTCATTCAACGACGACTGGTCACCGGCATGTCGGCCGGTGCCGTGAAAGGCTGACTCCGTGGTGATTCCCCGGCCACAAACCCAGGTCCCCCTGCCAGGGACGTTCCGGATCGACTCGTCCACCGCGCTCGTCGCGGCAGACGGGGCCGCTGCCGCGGCATCCTGGCTTCGATCCGAACTCGCCCCACCGACCGGACTGCCTCTGCCGATCACCGCCGGTGGCCACGGCATCCGACTCGAGCTCGACGACGGCCTAGGGCCCGAGTCCTATGAGATCGAGGTGACCACGGAGGGGGCGCGGCTACGAGGAGCGGACGGCGCCGGGCTGGTCTTCGCCTGCCAGACCCTGCTCCAGCTGTTGCCACCGGCCGTTCACCGCCGTGCACCAGTGCCCGGGACGGACTGGGTCATCCCCTGCTGCCATATCGAAGACTCACCCCGATTCGCCTGGCGCGGCGTGATGTTGGACGTCGTCCGGCACTTCCTGCCGAAGCGGGAGGTGATGCGCTTCATCGACCTGATGAGCATGCACCGGCTCAACACGTTGCACCTCCATCTCACCGACGATCAGGGGTGGCGCGTCGAGATCAGACGTTTCCCACGGCTGACCGAGATCGGTGCGTGGCGCGATGCCAGCCAGGTCGGCGACGGCGCAGATGCACCCAGCGATCGCCGCCCGCACGGCGGCTTCTACACCCAGGACGACCTTCGTGAGCTCGTCGGGTATGCCGCCGAGCGCGGCATCACGATCGTCCCGGAGATCGAGATGCCCGGTCACGTCCAGGCGGCCGTCGCGGCATACCCACAGCTGGGAACGAACGCCGACGACGTGCGGGTCCGCACCACCTGGAGCATCAGCCGACACGTGCTCAACCTGGAGGAGGAGACCGTCCGGTTCTTCGAGCAGGTGCTCGACGAGATCGTCGACCTCTTCCCGAGCGAGATCATCGGGGTCGGCGGCGACGAGTGCCCCACCGATCAGTGGGAGCAGGATCCCCGCACGCAGGAGTTGATGCACGCGCGCGGAATCGCGCGCGAACGAGATCTCCAAGCGTGGTTCATGACGCGCATCGGTGCCCATCTGGCCCGGCGGGGTCGGCGCATGTACGGGTGGGACGAACTTCTCGAGGGTGACGTGCCGACCTCCACCGTGATCGCTTCCTGGCGCGGCATGACCGGTGCCGCCGTCGCGGCCAGGCGTGGTCACGACGTCGTGGCCTGCCCCGACACCGAGGCCTACCTCGACTACCGGCAATCAGAACGTGACGACGAGCCGATCCCGGTCGGCAGTCCCCTGCCTCTGGACCGCTGCTATGCGCTCGACCCGATCCCGGCGGGTCTGAGCGATGACGAGGCCGCTCGTGTCCTGGGTGGCCAGGCGAACCTGTGGTCCGAGCACATCGACTCGGCGCGAATGCGCGACTACTACGCGTTCCCTCGACTGTGTGCCGTCGCCGAGGCACTCTGGTCGGCCGGCCCGCGTGACCTGTCCGACTTCCGCCGACGCCTGACGCACCACCTGCGACGCCTGGAAGCCCTCGGGGTGGAGTACCGGCCGGAGCGTGGCCCTCTCCCCTGGCAGACGCGGCCCGACGCGACCGGCCGACCGATCACCTTGGATGAGCGCCTGGGCGTCGTCCGTGAGCTGGTGGACGGCATCCACCACTGATTCACGCCGCCTGCTGCGTCCACGGCAAGCGGGGTCGCCCGGGCCGCGCCATGTCGCCTACGTTGGAGACATGACAGTCCTCACACGCGAACTCACCGACGGCACGACTCTGCCGGCGGTCGGCTTCGGCACCTACCCGATGAAGGGAGCGGACGGCGTGAGCGCCATCGTGTCCGCGCTCGAGCAGGGCTACCGGCTGTTGGACACGGCGGTCAACTACGACAACGAGGCGGAGGTCGGTGAGGCGATCCGCCGGTCCGGCGTCCCCCGCGACGAGATCCAGGTCACCAGCAAGATTCCGGGCCGCGACCACGCCTACGACGACGCGATCCGCTCCACTCACGACTCGCTGGACCGACTCGGCCTCGACTATCTCGACGTGCACCTGATCCACTGGCCCAACCCGAGCCGGGGCATGTATGCCGAGGCGTGGAAGGCGCTGATCGACCTGCAGGCGGAGGGCCTGGTGCGCACGATCGGCGTGTGCAACTTCACGTCGGAACACCTGGACAGCGTCGCGGACGAAACCGGCGTGATGCCCACGGTCAACCAGATCGAGCTGCACCCCTACTTCCCGCAGGCGCAGATGCGACAGGCCAACGCCGCACGCGGCGTCCTCACCGAGGCGTGGAGCCCGCTGGGCAAGCGACAGGCACCGTTCACCGAGCCGGCCGTCGCCACGGCCGCGCAACGCCACGGCGTCACGCCGGCCCAGGTGATCCTGCGGTGGCACGTGCAGCTCGGGTCGCTCCCGATCCCCAAGTCGGCGACACCGAGCCGCCAGCGCAGCAACCTGGAGGTGTTCGGGTTCGGTCTCAGCGACGACGAGATGGCGGCGATCACCGCGCTCGGGCGCCCGGACGGGCGGCTGTTCGGTGGCGACCCGGAGACTCACGAGGAGATGTGACCGGTCGCCTCGGCTCGGAGGCGTCCGGATGGCCCCACCGATCCACTCTCGACATGTGAAACACGTCACATTCTTCAAATTTGCGTAACGTTTTGGTATCGGCGCGCGCTGTTACCCATGACAACGCCGTCACGCTCGGGTCATCCAGGACCGTCCCGGGCGAGGTGAGCCGCTGACCGTCAGGTCGAGTTCACCGCACCTTTGTGCCCCACGCACGGAGGGCGCACGCAGCACCATGCCCAGATCGGGCCGCTGTATGCCCACTGACCATACGAGAGGACACCCCTTGACCAACCGCATGATGAACAGCCGCACCCGCAAGGCCGCTCTCCTCGCCACCGGCGCCACCGCCGTGGCCGGCCTGTCCATGGGTGCCGCCGGCACCGCTCACGCCGCCAGCAGCGGAGTGTGGGACCGCGTCGCACAGTGCGAGTCCGGTGGCAACTGGTCGATCAACACCGGAAACGGCTTCTACGGTGGCCTGCAGTTCACCCTGTCCACCTGGCACGCGTTCGGCGGCAGCGGTATGCCGAACCAGGCCAGCCGCTCGCAGCAGATCGCCGTCGCGCAGCGCGTGCTCGCCGCGCAGGGCCCCGGCGCCTGGCCGGTGTGCTCGGTGAAGGCCGGCCTCACCGCCACCAACGGTGGCAGCAGCGGCTACACCGCTCCGAAGGCTCCCGAGCAGCAGAACAACCAGGACTACACCCCGCGTCACTCGCAGCAGAACGACACGTCGCGCTCCACCCAGCGCCAGGCCCCGCAGCAGCAGCAGGCCCCGACGCAGCAGCCGCGCCATCAGGCGCCGCAGAGCGACAAGACGATCACCGTCAAGGCCGGTGACACCCTGTCCAAGCTCGCGCAGCGTTACCACGTCAGCAGCTGGCAGAGCCTGTGGAAGGCCAACACCAACACGGTCAGCGACCCCAACCTGATCTTCGTGGGCCAGACCCTGCACCTGCCGGCCTGATCGCCGCAGCGTCGAGCGGACCCCGGAGCCTCGTGCTCCGGGGTCCGCTGCGTCATGCGCTGACGTAGGCTGGGGGCCGTTCCCGCCCAGGGGGCACGTCATCGTCGAAGGAGGACCTCCCCATGACCGTCAACCTCAAGAAGGGCGGCAACGTCTCGCTCGCCAAGGCCGCCCCCGGGATGACCCGGGCCGTCGTCGGCCTCGGGTGGGACGTGCGCACCACCGACGGCGCCCAGTTCGACCTGGACGCCTCCGCCATCTTGTGTGACGCGAACGGCAAGGCGGTCGACGAGACCCACTTCGTCTTCTACAACAACAAGCAGGATCCGTCCGGCGCCGTCGCGCACTCGGGCGACAACCGCACCGGGGAGGGCGCCGGCGACGACGAGTCGATCAACGTCGATCTCGCCCGCGTCCCGGCGGCGGTCGAGAAGATCGCCGTCCTCGCCAGCATCGATCAGGCGGACGAGCGGGGGCAGAACTTCGGGCAGGTGTCCAATGCCTACATTCGCGTCTATGACGCGGACCACCCGGACAACTCCGACACCCAGGTGCGCTTCGACCTCGGCGAGGACGCCGCCACAGAGACGGCACTCGTCTTCGGCGAGCTCTACCGCAACAACGGAGAGTGGAAGTTCCGTGCCGTCGGCCAGGGATACGAGTCCGGCCTGGCCGGGGTCATCAACGACTTCGGGCTCAGCGCCGGCTGACCGAGCGCCGGCGACGCGTGACGCCGTCACCCCCTGACAAACCCGTCGATCTCCGGTGTAATCAAGACACAGATCGGCGAATCCTTGGAGGTGCACGGTGTACTACCCGCTCACAGTCCGCGATTTCCTCGACCGGGCCGAACAGGTCTACCCCGATCGGGTCGCCGTCGTCGACGAGCCCGACCAGCCTGCGGCGAGCCTCGGCGAACTCACGTATCGGCGGATGGCCGAGAACGCGCGGGCGCAGGCCGCCAAACTCGACACGCTCGGCGTGCCCACCGGAGGGCGGGTGGCCGTCATCTCCCAGAACTCGGCCCGGCTGCTCACCTCGTTCTTCGGGGTGAGCGCCTGGGGCCGCATCCTGGTCCCGATCAATTTCCGGATGGCCCAGGCGGAGATCGACTACATCGTGCATCACTCCGGTGCCGAGGTCGTGTACGCCGACCCCTCGCTCCGGGACACGCTGGCCGGCCTCGACGTCCCGCACAAGTTCCTGCTGGGGGACGACGACCATCTCTACGTGCGTGACGTCGAGCCACGCCCGTGGGCCGAGCCGGACGAGTCGGCCACGGCCACGATCAACTACACCTCCGGCACCACGGCGCGTCCGAAGGGTGTGCAGCTCACGCACCGCAGCCTCTGGCTCAACGCGACGGTCTTCGCACTGCACGCAGGCATCGGTGATCACGACGTCTATCTGCACACGCTGCCGATGTTCCACGCCAACGGATGGGGGATGCCGTATGGCGTGACCGGGCTGGGCGGGCGCCACATCGTGTTGCGGCAGGTCGACGGCACCGAGATCCTGCGGCGGGTCGAGCGCCATGGGGTGACCGTGATGTGCGCGGCCCCGGCGGTCGTCAGCGCAGCGCTGGACGGCGCGTCCCGTTGGGAGGGACCGATCCCCGGGCGCGACAAGGTGCGCATCATCGTGGCCGGCGCTCCCCCGCCGTCGAAGACCATCGAGCGCGTCATGGACGAACTCGGCTGGGAGTTCTGTCAGATCTACGGCCTCACCGAGACGGCCCCGATCATGACGATCAACCGCATGCGCGAGGAGTGGGACGACCTCTCGTCACACGACAAGGCGCGCAAGCTGATGCGCGCCGGCGCGCCGGCGCTGGGCGTGCGCAACGACGTCGACTCGACCGGAGAGGTGATCACGGCCTCGAATCACAATCTGCACGCCTATTGGCAGCAGCCCGAGGAGACCGAGCGCGCACAGGCGGGTGGGTGGTTCCACACCGGAGACGGCGGATACGTCGACGACGAGGGTTATCTGGTCATCTCCGACCGTAAGAAGGACGTGATCATCTCCGGTGGCGAGAATGTCTCGTCCATCGAGGTCGAGGACGCGCTCATGTCGCATGACGGAGTGCGAGAGGTCGCCGTGATCGGCATACCGGACGAGAAGTGGGGCGAACTGGTCACCGGGCTCGTCGTGCGCGCCGACGACACCGTGACACCGGATGATCTCATCGCGCACTGTCGGGCCCAACTCGCCGGATACAAGTGCCCCAAGCGGATCGACTTCGTCGACGAACTACCGCGCACCGCGACCGGCAAGCTGCAGAAATTCAAACTCCGTGAGCCGTTCTGGGCCGGGCACGACCGGCAGGTCCACTGAGGCCCGGACGGTCGGGTGGGCCAGGCCCACCTCCGGCTGGTTCGTCAGCGGACGACTCGGTCCGCCGGGGTCGCGCCCGGCTCCGTGCGCCTCAGGACGTCGTAGGACGGAAGATCAGCTTGCCGGTGGATCGGCGACCTTCCAACGCCTCGTACGCATCTGCCGCACCCTCCAGCGCGTAGCTGCCACCGATCTGCAGCTTCAGCGAACCGTCGGCCAGCGACCCGAACACCTCACCGGCCCGCCAGGACAGTTCTGCACGATCCTGGATGTAGCTCAGCAGGGTCGGTCGGGTGACGAAGAGCGACCCGTGCGCGTTGAGTTGCTGCAGGTCGAACGGCGGCACCTGCCCGCTCGCCCCGCCGAACAGCACGAGCATGCCTCGCGGGCGCAACGACTTCAAGGACGCGTCGAACGTCGCCTTGCCCACGCCGTCGTAGGCCACGTCCACGCCGGCGCCCACCATCTCCCGCACTCGCGCGGCGAGCTCGTCCGGGCGGCCGTCGAATTCGCGATAGTTGATCAGATGTGACGCACCCAGCTCACCGGCGATCCGCAGCTTCTCGTCGGATCCGGCGGTCGCCACCACCTGTGCTCCGCGCGCGGTGATCATCTGGACGAGCAGTTGGCCGACACCGCCCGCCGCGGCGTGCACCAAGGCCACCTGTCCCTCCTGGACCGGCCAGGTGGAGCGCACCAGATAGTGGGCGGTCATCCCCTGCAACATGCTTGCGGCCGCCAGATCGAGCTCGAGGCCGTCGGGCACGGGGACGACGAACGACGCGGGCACGTTGGCCAGTTCGGCGTGGCTGCCGTCGTACTGCACCCAGGCGACCCGGTCCCCGACCGCGACACCGGACACGTCGGCGCCCACCGCCTCGACCGTCCCGGCCGCCTCCTCACCCGCGACGAACGGGGTCGGCAACGGATACACGCCCTGGCGCTTGTAGACGTCGATGAAGTTGACGCCGGAGGCGGCGACCCGCACCTGCACCTGGTCCGGCTCCGGGTCGGGAAGGTCGTGGTCGCGCACCTGCAGCACGGAGCGGTCGCCATGGTCGGTCACGAACAATGCACGGCTCATGGGCCGATTGTCCCACGCGGCCCGCCCCTGCGCACGGGGCGGACCCGGCCGCCGCCGGACGCCTACTGAGCCGGCTGACCGGGCAACTGCTGGCCCTGCATCGGCTGGTTCTGCTGAGCCTGTTGCGCGGGCGCCCCCTGCTGCTGCAACGGTTCGACGGCGATCGCCGTGCCATACGCGCACACCTCGATGCCGGTGCCGCCGTATTCCGTCGTCTCGAAACGGAATGCCGCCACCGCGTTCGCGCCGCGGTTCTGGGCCTCGGTCGCCAAGCGGTGCAGCGCCTCCTGGCGGCATTCGGTCAGGAGCTGGGTGATGCCCTTCATCTCACCACCGGCCATGGCCTTGAAGCCGGCGCCGATGTTGGATCCCAGGTTGCGGGACCTCACGGTGAGCCCGAAGACCTCACCGTAGGTGCCGAGCGTGCGGAAGCCGGGGACGTCTGGTGTCGTGACGATGATCATGGGCACAGCCTACGCAGCCAGGAATGTCACGTGCGCGAATCGGCGGTGATCACTCGAACGGTGTCGGGTCACCGGCTCCGACCCGAACCACCTCGGGTATGCCGTCGGCGAAGTCGACCACGGTCGTCGGCTCCACGCCGCACTCGCCCGAGTCGATCACCGCGTCCACCTGATGGTCGAGCTCCTCCTTGATCTGCCACCCGTCCACGAGCGGCTCCTCCTCGCCGGGGAGAAGCAACGTGCTGGACAGGATCGGCTCGCCCAACTGCTCCAGCAGCACCCGCACCACGGGATGACTGACCAGCCGGACCCCGACGGTCCGCTTCTTGGGCTGCATCAGGCGTCGTGGCACCTCCGAGGTCGCCGGGAGGATGAAGGTGTAGCGCCCGGGCGTGGCCGCCTTGATCGCGCGGAAGACCCGGTTGTCGATCTGGACGAGCTGACCGAGTTGGGCGAAGTCTCGACACACCAGGGTGAAGTGATGCTTGCTGTCCAGATGGCGGATGGCCGCGATGCGCTCCTTGCCCGCCGTGTTGCCGAGCATGCAGCCCAGCGCGAAACACGAGTCGGTCGGGTAGGCGATCAACCCTCCGTCGCGCAACAGATCGACCATCTGACCGATGCGCCGCGGCTGAGGATCCTTCGGGTGCACGTCGACATACTTGGCCATGGGGTCACGCTAACCCGACGCGGCCGACCCCGACCACCGCCGCGCCAGTTCGCGGATCACCGTCGGATCACCCGTCGATGTGCATCGTGACGTCGGTCGGCAATTTCACGGTGCGACTGACCGTACACAGACGGTCACTCGAGCGCTGCACCGCGTCGGGAAGCACATCACGAGCCGCATCCCCGTCCTCGCCCTCGGGGAAGCGCACGGTGAAGGTCACATCGATCGGGCCCATGTGGTTGCCCTGGTCGTCCCGCAGCTTCTCCCCACCGGCGGTCACGGAGAACGTGTCCGGCTCGGCGCGGCGGGACGTGAGGATGTCGACGTCGATCGCGGAGCACCCCGCGATGGCCGTGAGCAGCAGTTCGACGGGCGTGAAGAGTCCTTCTCCACGGCCGAACGGCAATCGGGCCCCCTCGGCGTTGCCTGCGGTGAACTGTCCGGCCGCGTCTCGGGTGATGGTGATTTCGCGATGCGAGTCCTGTGGCGTCATACCACCAGACTGCCAGAATCGCTCCCGCCGATCGGCCCGACACCACGTGCCGGGGCGACGTCCCGAACGGATAGCGTGGTCGCCGTGACTCTCCACCGACACCGCAACAGCCTCGTCCTCATCCGCCACGGCGAGACCGCGTGGTCGCGGGACGGACGGCATACGGGCACCACCGATCTGCCGCTCGTGCCCGAGGGCGAGGCCTGTGCGCGCCGGGCGGGCGAACTGATCGACGGTATGCCGTTCGCCGGCGTCTTCTGCTCCCCGATGCAGCGGGCGCGTCGTACGGCAGAACTGGCCGGGTTGTCCGACCCCGTGATCGACGACGATCTGCGCGAATGGGATTACGGAGGCTACGAGGGGCTCAGCACGCCGCAGATCCGTGAGCAGTTGGGTCACGAATGGGAGATCTTCCAGGACGGCGTCGTGTCCGGCGACACCCCGGGCGAAACGGTGGAGGACGTCGCGGCGCGGGTGAGTCACGTCATCGCGCGGGCCGTGCCGCTCCTCGACCGCGGGCACGTCGCCCTCGTCGCCCACGGTCATTCGCTGCGCATCCTCGCGTCGGTGTTCCTGCGCGAAGAGCCGCGATTCGGCGCCAAACTCATGCTCGACGCGGGCGCCGTGTGCCTGCTGAGCTTCTATCACGGCCGGCCGTGCGTCAATGTGTGGAACCGGCAGACCCGCGACTGAGCGGAGAACCTCGTGGGGTGATTCGTCGGGGTCCCCGCGAGGTATCGCAGCGACGAAGGAGCGGAGAACCTCGTGGGGTGACTTTTATGGGAGCGGCCAGGTGTGCACCGGTTCGTTGGAGTGCATTCCCTCCAGGTAGCGACGCAGCATGCCTCGCAGTGCTTCTCGCCGATCCTTGCCCTTCGCCTCGAGCGCGTCGACGCACGCGATCTGCCATGACGCTCCGTTGACCCCGCGCCGGCAGCGCTCCTCCAGCGTGCCGAGGTAGCGGTCCCGCACCTCTTGGGCGACGCCCCACCGGCTCAACCCTTCGTGCGCGAGCGGGAGCAGATGGCGCAGCACCAGTTCGTCGGCCGGCACCTCCCCGAATCCGGGCCAATAGACCGTCGACTCGATCCCCTTGCGGGCGCAAGCACGGAAGTTCGACTCCGCCGCGGCGAAGCTCATGCGCGTCCACACCGGCCGGTCGTCCTCGGCGAGCATCCGCACGACGCCGTAGTAGAAGGCCGAGTTGGCCATCGTGTCGAGGATCGTCGGGCCGGCAGGCAGGACGCGGTTCTCCACCCGAAGGTGCGGACGCCCCTCCACGATGTCGTAGATCGGTCGGTTCCAGCGGTAGACCGTGCCGTTGTGCAGGCGCAACTCCGCCAGTTTCGGGGCCTGCCCCGCCTCGAAGACGGCCACCGGGTCCTCGTCGGTGCTGATGGGCAGCAGCGCGGGGAAATAGCGCACGTTCTCCTCGAACAGGTCGAAGATCGAGGTGATCCATCGCTCGCCGAACCACACCCGCGGGCGCACCCCTTGATTCTGCAGTTCGATCGAGCGCGTGTCCGTGGCCTGGGTGAAGACCTCCACCCGGTTCTCGTGCCACAGCTGCTTGCCGAAGAAGTAGGGCGAGTTGGCCCCGACCGCCAGTTGCAGACCGCTGAGCGCCTGGGCGGCGTTCCAATGGCTGGCGAACATCAGCGGCTGCACCTGCAGGTGCAGTTGCACGCTGGTGCACGCGGACTCGGGAGCGATCGAGTCGGCATACATGGCCAGGCGCTCGCCGGTCTGTCCCTCGATGTCGATGAAGAGGTCCTCCCGGCGGGAGGCGAAGATCGCCTCGTTCAACGCGGCATACCGGTCGTTCGCGCTCATCCACTCCGTGCTGAAGTGTTCGGGCATGAGGGTCGGAAGGACCCCGATCTGACACAGGTGCGCTCCGGCGTCCCCGGCCCGCTTCTCGGCGCGGTTCAAGCTCGCACGCAGGTCGTCCTCCAGGGTCAGCGCAGAGTCCCCCGGCATGGGTCGCGGGCTCACATTGAGTTCGATGTTGTACTGGCCCAGTTCGGTCTGGTAGTCGGAGTCGGCGATGCTCTCCAGGACGGCCGCGTTGTTCATCGTGGGCTCGAGATCCTCGTCGACGAGATTGAGTTCGATCTCCATCCCGGTCAGCTGGCGATCGAACTCGAACCCGTGGGTTGCGAGCATCCGTTCGAAGACATCGAGGTCCTGGCGGACCTTCTCGCGATACTGCTGGCGCTGCTCGCGACTGTATGACGTCCCGACAATGTCTTCGCCCATGACGACGCCTCCTTCGACCTGTTCCACACCTTACGGATCACGGGCTCGCGGCGCGCCGTTTCGCCTCAGGGAGGTTGTCGGTGGGGTCTTCTAGTCTGCGGGCATGCGGTTGTTGCACACGTCCGACTGGCACCTGGGGCGAGGTTTCCACGGCGTCGGGTTGCTCGACGCCCAGGCGGCCTATCTCGACCACCTGGTGGAGACGGTGCGCCGCGAAGACGTCGACGCCGTGCTGGTGTCCGGCGACGTCTACGACCGTGCGCTGCCGGCCCCCGACACGGTCGCGCTGCTCGACGAGACGCTCTCCCGGCTGATCGACGCCGGCAGCCGGGTGGTGCTCTCCAGCGGCAACCACGACTCGGCGGTCCGGTTGGGGTTCGGCTCACGGATCATGGAGGCCGCCGGCGTCCACATCCGCACGGGCCTCGACACCGTCGGGCGCCCGGTCGACCTGGGCACGGCGCTGGTCTATCCCCTGCCCTATCTCGAGCCGGCCCTGGCCGCGCTCCCCCTGGACGCGCGCGAAGCGACCCACGCGGGACTGCTGCGTGCGGCGATGCGTCGGGTCCGGTCCGACGCGGAGCGCCACCGCACCCCGGCGGTGGTGATGGCGCACGCCTTCGTCACCGGGGCGACCGGCTGCGATTCCGAGCGTGACATCAGCGTCGGCGGGGTCGGCGCCGTGCCGTCCGACGTCTTCGACGGTGCGGACTACGTCGCCCTCGGCCACCTGCACGGTGCCCAGCGCCTGACCGACCGCATCCGCTACAGCGGATCCCCGGTCGCGATGTCCTTCAGTGAGACCGACCATGTCAAGGGCAGCCTCCTGGTCGATCTGGCGGCGGACGGTGAGGTGCATTGCGAGACGGTCGAGGCTCCCGTGCAGCGCCCGCTGGCCCGACTGCGAGGTGAGCTCGAGGATCTGCTGCAGGACCCCGACCTCGCCGACGCCGAGGGGTCGTGGTGCCAGGTCACCCTCACCGACGACACGCGGCCGCTCGGCGCGATGGAGCGCGTCCGGCGGCGGTTCCCGCACACGCTCGTGCTCGACTTCGACCAGCCGGCAGGCCGACTCGACGAATTCAGCTACGCGCGCCGCACCCGGGACAAGTCCGACCTCGACCTGTGCTGTGACTTCCTCGAGCACGTCCGGGGCGGGCATCCCACCACCGACACGGAGCGCGCCGCTCTGACGGATGCCCTCGACGGGGCGCGCGTGGAGCGGGCGAGGGCCGACGACGAGGGGCACGTCCGGGCGACGACGGCGGAGCCGGCATGAAGCTCCATCGCCTCGACCTGCAGGCCTTCGGCCCCTACGGCGGCGCGGAGTCCGTCGACTTCGACGCCCTCGGCGCCCACGGCCTGCACCTGATCCACGGCGCCACGGGAGCCGGCAAGACCAGCATCCTCGATGCGCTCTGCTTCGCGCTCTACGGCCGGATCCCGGGCGCGCGCACCGGCCAGCGCGAGACCTTGGTCAGCGACCATGCCGCCGAGGGGGTGCGACCTTCCGTACGCCTGGAATTCACCGTGGCCCGACGCCGGATGCGCATCGAACGCTCGCCCGAGCACACCGCACCCAAGAAGCGCGGATCCGGGGTCACCAGGCGTCAGGCCCGCGTCGTTCTCCAAGAGCACCGGGACGGTGAATGGGCGGCGATCGCGACACGCCTCGACGAGGCGGGGGACGTGATCCACGACCTGCTCGGGATGCACCTCGACCAGTTCGCCCAGGTCGTGTTGCTCCCCCAGGGCGAGTTCGCGCACTTCCTGCGGGCCAAACCCGAGGAACGCGGCGAGGTCCTGCGCAAGCTGTTCGACATCGCACGGTTCGGGGACGTCGAGGACTACCTCGTCCGCCATCGCCGCCGGCTGCACGCCACGGCGGACGAGTTCGACCAACGGGTGCACGCCGACCTGGCCCGTGCCGAAGAAGCCGTGTGCGCCGTCGACCTCGGCATCGACTACGACCAATGGCACGCCGGTGACCCCGTGCACCTCCCCGGCAAGGTCTCCGATGCCGCCGCCACCCTCGACGAGGTGGCCACCACGGTCATGGCCGAGGCCGATCGGGCGGCCCTGCATCGCGACGAGGCCCGTGAGGCGCTCACCACTGCGGAGACGACGACCCGGCTGCAGGCACAGGCGGCGGCCGCCCGGGCCGCCCTCGACCGGTATGCCGAGTCGGCCCCCGAGCGCGACGCGGATCGAACCCGCCTCGATCGCGCGAGAGCGGCAGACCGCGTCGCGCCCTACCGTGTCGCTCACGACCGGCGTCGAGTGGCGATGACCCAGGCCGACGCCGCCTACGACGCCGCACTCGAGGCGGCCCGCGGAAGCGGTGTGGTCGAGGACAATGGGGCGCCCGACGTCACGTCGCTGCGCGACCGGTTCACCGACGGGACAACGATCCTGCACGGCGCGGCGCCGATCGGCCGACGCGCACAGGCGCTGCGCAGCACCATCGACACGCAGGCCGAACGGGTCTGCGCGATCGACGCCGACCTCGAGGCATCGAGCACCCACGCGGCACAGATCCGGCACGACCTCGACCGGCAGGCCGAGACACTTCGGGCGGCCGAGGCCTCGGCCGCCGATCTGCCCGAGGCGACCCGCCGGATCGACGCGATCGACGCCGCACTGAGCGCACTCGAGGACCTCGACCGGGCACGTGCCGAGCACCGGCGAGCCCGTCGCGAAGCCCAGGCCAGGACCCGCGAGTTCGCCGCGGCCGAGGAGCGCACCGTTTCCCTGCGACGCCGCCGTCTGGAGGGCATCGCAGCTGAACTCGCCGTCGACCTCGCCGACGGGTCGCCTTGCGCCGTCTGCGGATCGACCGCCCATCCCTCCCCCGCCTCCCCCGACGCCGACAGCGTCGGGCCCGACGACCTCGAGCGGGCCGAGTCGGCCGGCCGTGCGGCGTCGGACGCCTTGACGCGGGCACGCAGCGACGAGGCCGCTGCACGTGCCCGTGCAGACGGCGCAGAGAGTGCCTTCGACGCCGCCTGGTCCGCGGTCACCGACGCCGATCTCGCCAGCCTGGTCGAGTCCCCCGACGACCCCGACGCGGCGGCCGGTCATCTGCGCGCCCTGCGCAACGAGGCCGGCGACCGCCTGACCGCGGCCAAGGACGCGGCGGCCACGCGCGAGCGCACCGCCGCGCACGTCGAGGAGCTGCAGACCTCCGCCGCCGACCTCGACGAGCTGCACGCGCGGGCTCGCGAGGAGCATGCCGCCGCCGTCACGGCGCTCGAGTCGAGCCGCGCGGATCTGGCCGACTGCGAACGACGACTCGTCGAGGCCGTGGCGGATCACGCCGGGCGGTGCGCCTGCCCACCGACCGACCCCGCACGGGTGCGCGCACTCGACGACGTCCGACGCGACCACGCCGAGACCGAACGGCTCGTCGTCGAGCTCGACCGCGCGCGTGAGGCACGGGACACGGCGCGGGCCGAGGCCGAGCGGTCGCGCGCCGACCTGGACGAGTCGCTGCGCGACCACGGTTTCGCGTCCGCGGATGCCGCACGAGGGGCCTTGCTCGACGGGGAGGAGCAGGTGCAACTGCAGTCGGCCCTCGAGGCCGCCCGGGAAGAACACGCGGCGGCCCGCGGCGTGCTCGACCTCCCGCAGATCGCCGAGGCGCTGGCAGCCTCGCCACCGGATCTCGACGCGCTGCAGGCCGCCGTCGCCGAGGCGAACCGTGCGGCCACGCAGGCGCGAACGCGCCAGACCGCCATCGAGCGCGCCCAACAGAGCCTGCAGACCTTGCAGGCCCGGGTGACCGCGACGCTCGAGCAGAGCGCACCGGTCCGTGCCGAGCTGGCCACGATCGATCCGTTGACCGACCTCGTGACCGGCGACGGCGACAACCGGCTACGGATGCGCTTGACCTCCTACGTGCTGGCGGCCCGTCTGGAGACCGTCACCGCGCTCGCCAACGAGAAGCTGCATGTGATGACCGCCGGCCGGTTCAGTCTGGAGCACTCCGACGCCCTCGCCCGCCGAGGCGCCAAGAGCGGGCTCGGACTGCGCGTGCGTGACGCCTGGACCGGTGCCACCCGAGACACTGCGACGCTGTCGGGCGGCGAGTCCTTCATGGCGTCCCTTGCTCTGGCGCTCGGGCTCGGGGAAGCCGTGCTGCAGACCTCGGGCGGGCGCGCCCTGCAGACCCTCTTCGTCGACGAGGGGTTCGGGAGCCTGGATGAGACGAGTCTCGAACAGGTGATGGAGGTCCTCGACGGCCTGCGAGCCGGAGGACGGTCGGTCGGGATCGTCAGCCACGTGCGCGAGTTGCACGACCGCATCCCGGCACAGATCCATGTGCGCAAGACCTCGAACGGCTCGACCATCGACGTCGTGCGCCCGCAGCCCGACGCCGCCTGAGTCCCGCGCGTGAGCAGGCAAAGCGCGTCATATCCGCCGCGGTTTGCCTGCCGGCGGTTGGCGACCTCGTCACGGGTAGGCAGAGCGCGGCAGATATGACGCGACCCGCCTACTCCGGGTCCGGGGCACCGACAAGTCCGGGGCACCGACAAGGGTATGCAGGACGCGGAACACCTGACCCGAGGGACCATGCATCGTCACGCAGAGCCGAGCTCCGCACGGAACTGGGTCGCCATCCGATCGGCAGCGCGCAGCAGCCGGCGATCCGAGGCGTCGGTGACCACGACCTCGACGCCGTCCTGCCGCCGATCGGAGAGTCGAGCATCGATCATCAACGCCGCCAGATGCTGCAGTCGGGTCACGTGGCTGACGTCGACGACCAAGCGTCGGGTGGACTCAGGCACGTCGGTCAGCGCGGCGAGCACCTTTTCGGCCGCCGCGAACTCGATCTCGCCCTGGAGCCGCAGCAGCGTGGTCCCCGCGCGGTCGGTCGAATGGAAGACGGTGGGCGCCGACAACCCCAGGTCGTGCATCAGGTGCAGCTCGAAGCGTTGCGAGATCTCTTCGGCGGCGGCGATGGCCCGCACCGAATTGCCGCGATGGTCCAGGCGCGGACTGTATGCGGCCAGGCCGAGTTGCGCCGGACTCGACACGGCGAGGCAGCCGGAGATCCCGCTCTTGGCGGGCAGGCCGACACGCAACATCCACTCCCCCGCGTAGTCGTACATCCCGCAAGTGGCCATCACGGTCAACACATGCTCGGCGACCTGGCCGGGGACGACTTGCTTTCCGGTCGCCGGGTTCACGCCGCCGTTGCCCAGCGTCGCCGCCATCATCGCCAGGTCGACGCAGTCGACCACCAGGGAGCACTGACGGAAGTAGACCTCGGCGATCGCATCCGCGTCACCGACCAGGGATCCGGCGCTGCGCATCAGGTAGGCCAGGGCGCGGTTGCGGTCCCCGTGCTCGCTCTCCGCCCGATACATCTGCTCGTCCACCTCGAGCCGACGCCCGGCGAACGCGGAGAGCACCCGCCGGATCCGCTCCCATTTCTCGGCGGGATCTCCGGACACCAGCGACGAGGTGACGATCGCGCCCGCGTTGACCATCGGGTTGTCGGGACGGCCGGTGTCGTGTTCCAGGCTGATCGAGTTGAACGCCTCCCCACTCGGCTCGGTACCGACCCGCGCCAGGACGGCGTCGAGCCCGAGTTCGGCGAGGGCCAGGGCGAAGACGAACGGTTTGGACACCGATTGGATCGTGAAACACTCCCGCGCGTCGCCTGCGGTATAGACGTTGCCGTCCAGGCTGGCCACCGCGATCCCGAACAGGCGAGGGTCTGCGGCGGCCAGACCGGGCAGGTAGGTGCTCACGCGCCCGCTCATCTCCGTCTCGGTCGCCTCGTGGATCTGCCGCAACTGTGTGGTGACCAGGTCCATGAACGTCTCCCTTCGTGACACACCGGCGGCTGGCACGATACGCGGCGCCGCCGTTGTGGGAACCTTGACCCGTGCGCCCCATCAAGCAGTCTCACAAACTGAAGAACGTCCGCTACGACGTGCGCGGCCCGATCCTCGTCGAGGCGGAGCGCCTCGAGGCGGAGGGCCACCGCATCCTCAAGCTCAACATCGGCAACCCCGCCCCGTTCGGGTTCGAGGCGCCCGAGGCGATCCTGCAGGACATGGTCCACCATCTGCCGCATGCGCAGGGGTACAGCGACTCGCGCGGGATCTTCTCGGCCCGCACCGCGGTGGCGCACTACTACCAAAGCCGTGGCCTGACCGATGTGAAGGTCGACGACGTCTACATCGGCAACGGCGTCAGCGAGATGATCTCACTGGTGCTGCAGGCCTTCGTGGACAACGGTGACGAGATCCTCGTGCCCGCCCCCGACTACCCGTTGTGGACCGGCGCGGTCACCCTGGCCGGCGGTATCCCGACGCACTATCGATGCGACGAGGCAGCCGACTGGAACCCCGACCTGGCCGACATCGAGTCGAAGATCACCGACCGCACCCGGGCCCTGGTGTTGATCAATCCCAACAACCCGACCGGCGCAGTGTATTCACCCGAGACGATCCGGGCGCTCACCGACATCGCCCGTCGGCACGATCTCGTCCTCATGTCGGATGAGATCTACGAGAAGATCCTCTACGACGACGCGGTGCACCACCACACCGCGTCCTTCGCCGGCGACGACGTGCTCTGCCTGACCTTCAGCGGTCTGTCGAAGGCCTACCGTGTCGCCGGCTTCCGCAGCGGATGGGTTGCCGTGACCGGGCCCAGACACCGAGCCACGGACTTCCTGGAGGGGCTGCGGCTCCTGTCCAACATGCGGATGTGCGCCAACGTGCCGGCCCAGCACGCGATCCAGACGGCCCTCGGCGGGCATCAGTCCATCGAGGATCTCATCCTGCCCGGCGGCCGCCTGCTCGAGCAACGCGATGTCGCCCACCGGATGTTGACCGCGATACCGGGCATCTCGTGTGTGAAGCCGAAGGGCGCCCTCTACTGCTTCCCGCGTCTCGAGCCCGAGGTCTACAAGGTCGAGGACGACCAGCAGTTCGCCCTCGACCTGTTGCGCGAGACCAAGATCCTCATCACCCACGGCACCGGGTTCAACTGGGAGGAGACCGACCACTTCCGACTCGTCACGCTGCCGTCGGTCGAGGACCTCACCGAAGCCCTCGACCGCATCGGCGGCTACCTCGCCACCCTGCGCGACTGACGCGGGCCGACCTCAGTTCTCGAAGGCCTCCGGCGGCGGGCAGGAGCAGACCAGGTTCCGGTCTCCCTTGGCGCCGTCGATGCGCCGGACCGGCGGCCAATACTTGCGCAGCGGGTCGACACCCGCCGGATAGGCGGCCTGCGCCCGCGTGTAGGGGTGGTCCCACTCCCCCGCCAGGCTGTGGGCGGTGTGCGGGGCGCCGCGCAGCACGCTGTCCGCAGCCTCGACCGACCCGTCGATGACCTCCTGGATCTCGGCGCGGATCGCGATCATCGCGTCGCAGAAGCGGTCCAGTTCCTCCAGGCTCTCCGACTCGGTGGGTTCGACCATGAAGGTGCCTGCGACCGGGAACGACATCGTCGGGGCATGGAAGCCGTAGT